>NZ_JBFRHF010000017.1:0-185471 GCF_052115705.1 Inquilinus sp. 2KB_23
GCCGTCACCCGGCCGCTCTTGCGGTCGACCAGCAGCGACAGATACAGCTCACGGGCGATGTCGCAGCCTTCCTCGACATAGACCCGGCCGACCTCCTTGCCCGCCGGCCCGGTCTGCACCGTCACCAGCGTCCGGCCCAGCATCGCCTCGGCCTCGGCCTTCACCGCCTCGACCGACTTCACCACCCGGACGCCGCCCTTGCCCGCCGGATCCTGCTTGAAATGGCCCTTGCCGCGGCCGCCCGCATGGATCTGGGACTTCACGACGTAAACACCGCCGCCGAGACCCTCCGCCACGCGAACCGCCTCCTCCGGCGTGTACGCCACCCCGCCGCGCGGCACCGGGACACCGTACCGTCCCAACAGCGCCTTCGCCTGATATTCGTGGATGTTCATGCCCTGCCCTTCCGCTCGGCCGGCCCCGCCCGAGGACGGGGCCGACCTTCGTCTTGTCAGATCACAGCAGCCCGGCGCCGCGGGCCCAGCGGTACTTCGCGCCCAGCACCGCGACCGGGGTCTCGGTCGAGTACGGGTAGGCGACGATGCCGTGGTCGTAGAGGTACTGCGCCGCCTCCTCGACCTCGACGTCGCCGGCCAGCGAGGCCACGATCGGCTTGTTGATGCCCTTGGCCCGCATCTCGTCCACCACCTCGGTAATCACCTTCGCGAACACCATCGGCGGGGTGATGATGGTGTGCCAGTAGCCGAGGATCAGCGCGTGGATGCGGTCATCCTCCAGCCCCAGCTTGACGGTGTTGCGGTAGGTGGTCGGCGGTTCGCCGCCGGTGATGTCGACCGGGTTGCCGGCGGCACCGAAGGGCGGGATGAACTTGCGGAAGGCGGCGTCGAGATCCGCCGGCATCGCCATCAGCGACAGGTCGTTGTCGACGCAGGCGTCGGACAGCAGCACGCCCGAGCCGCCGGCGCCGGTGATGATGACCACGTTCTCGCCCTTCGGCGTCGGCAGCACCGGGATGCCCCGGGCGAACTGCAGCAGGTCCTGCAGGCTCTTCGCCCGGATCACGCCGGACTGGCGCAGCACGTCGTCATAGACCTTGTCGTTGCCGGCGAGCGCGCCGGTGTGCGAGCTGGCCGCCCGCGCCCCGAGCGAGGTGCGCCCGGCCTTCAACACCACCACCGGCTTCTTCTTCGACACCACCTTGGCGACGTCGGCGAAGGCCCGGCCGTCCTTCAGGTCCTCCAGGTGCATGGCGATGACGTCGGTCGCATCGTCCTGCTCGAAGAAGGTCAGCAGGTCGTCCTCGTCGATGTCGGACTTGTTGCCCAGGCCGACGATCGCCGAGACGCCCATCTTGGTCGACCGGCTGAAGCCGATGATCGCCATGCCGATGCCGCCCGACTGGGACGACAGGGCCGCGCGGCCCTTGACGTCGAACGGCGTGCAGAAGGTCGCGCACAGGTTCTTCGGCGTGTAGTAGAAGCCGTAGATGTTCGGGCCCATCAGCCGGACGTCGTATTTGCGGCCGATGGCGACGATCTCTTCCTGCGCCTCATGGTCGCCGGTCTCGGCGAAGCCGGAGGGGATCAGGATCGCGCCGGAGATCTTCTTCTCGCCGACCTCGGTCAGCGCCTGGGGCACGAATTTGGCCGGGATGGCGAAGACCGCGATGTCGATGGCGCCGGGCACATCCTTGACGCTCTTGTAGGCCTTCAGCCCCAGGATCTCGTCGGCCTTGGGGTGGATCGGGTAGATCGCGCCCTTGTAGCCGCCGTTGATCAGGTTCTTCATCACCGAATTGCCGATCTTGCCGTCCTCGGCCGAGGCGCCGATCACCGCGACCGCGTCGGGCCGCATGATCCGGTTCATCTTGGCCAGGATCTCGTCGCTCGACGGCCGCGGCCGGGCCTCCTTCGGCTCGAAGTCGACGACGACGCGGACATCGGCGGCGATGGCGCCGTCGGTGCGGGCGAACACCGGGTTGAGGTCGAGCTCGACGATCTCCGGCACCGCATCCACCAGCTGCGAGACCTTGACGATCAGGTCGGACAGCGCCTCGCGGTCGACCGGCGCCGCGCCGCGCACGCCCTTCAGGATCGCGGCGGCCTGGATGCCGTCGAGCATCGACAGCGCCTCGGTGCGGTCGACCGGGGCGAGGCGGAAGGTGATGTCCTTCAGCACCTCGACCAGCACGCCGCCGAGGCCGAAGGCGACCAGCTTGCCGAAGCTCGGGTCGGTGACCGCGCCGACGATCACCTCCTGCCCGCCGACCAGCATCTGCTGGACCTGGACGCCGAGGATCTCGGCCTTCGAATCGTAGCGGCCGGCGCTCTCGACGATGCGCTTGAAGCCGGCGCGGACGTCGTCGGCGGTCTTGACCCCGACCAGCACGCCGCCGGCCTCGGTCTTGTGCAGGATCTGCGGCGACACGATCTTGAGCACGACCGGGAAGCCGATCGCCTGGGCCTGGGCGGCGGCCTCGTCGGCGGTGGTCGCCAGCGCCTCCTTCGGGATCGGAATGCGCCAGGCTTCGCACAGCTCGCGCGCCTCGGGCGCGGTCAGGCTGGTGCGCCCCTCGCGCTTGACGACTTCCAGGATGCTGCGGGCGATCGTCCTGGCATCGTCCAGGACGTCAACATGGCCATTCATGGCGGTCCTCGCTCAGCAAAGGATGTGGGGGAGGACCGGACCCACCTGAGGCTGCCCGGTCGGGTGTCGAAATCGGTTCAGGTCGACGGCAGCGCCGTCGGATCAATCGGTCGTTTCTCGTAGTGCCTCTCCCGCTTGCGGGAGAGGTCGGAGACGCGAAGCGGCTCCGGGTGAGGGGATTTTGTCGAGGCCTGGGCCAGCCCTCACCCGGTCGTCCTGCGGACGCCCGACCTCTCCCGCCAGGCGGGAGAGGTCACGCAATAGGCCTTCCTCAAATCGCGCCGGCGGTGCGCATCGCGGCGATAGCGTCGGCGTCGAAGCCGACCGAGGCCAGGATCTCCTCGGTGTGCTCGCCCAGCAGCGGCGAGCGTTCGACCGGCACGTCGTTGTCGGACAGGCGGATCGGCGAGGCGACCTGGATGTAGTTGCCGCGCTCCGGGTGCGGCACCTCGACCAGCATGCCGCGGTCGTACATCGAGCGGTCGTCGATCAGGTCCTTCATGCTCAGGATCGGGCCGCAGGGCACGTCGATCTCGTTCAGCGCCTGCATCACCTCGATCTTGCTGCGCCGGCTGGTCCAGGCCTGGATGATGCCGAAGCAATCCGGCAGATGGCTCAGCCGCGCCTCCGGCGTGGCATAGGCCGGATCCTCGATCAGCTCCTCGCGGCCGACCAGGCGCATCAGCGGCGCCCAGCCCTGCGGCTGGATGATGACATAGGCGTAGTCGTTCTCGCCGCCGGGGGCGCAAACCAGCGCCTGGCCGGGCTGGCCGCCGCCGGACGCGTTGCCGGAGCGCGGCACGGCCTCGCCGAACTCGGCATTCGGATATTCCCGCAAGGGGCCGTGGCCGAGGCGCTGCTGGTCGCGCATCTTGACCCGGACAAGGTTGAGGACGCAGTCCTGCATCGCCACCTCGACCCGCTGGCCCTTGCCGGTCTGGGTCCGCTGCAGCAGCGCCGCCAGCACGCCGGCGACCAGGTGCATGCCGGTGCCGCTGTCGCCGATCTGCGCGCCGGTCGAGGTCGGCGGGCCGTCGAGCCAGCCGGTGGTGCTCATCGACCCGCCCATCGCCTGGGCCACCGTCTCATAGGCCTTGCAGTCGACATAGGGGCCGGGGCCGAAGCCCTTGACCGAGGCGTAGATCACCCGCGGGTTGATCTCCTGGATCCGCTCCCACGGAAATCCCTGCCGGTCGAGCACGCCGGGGCCGAAATTCTCGATCAGCACGTCGGACTGCTCGAGCAGCTTGATGAAGGCATCCTGGCCCTGCGGCGACTTCATGTTGATGGTGATGCTGCGCTTGTTGCTGTTCAGCATCGTGAAATAGAGGCTGTCGACATTCGACTTGTCGCGCAGCTGCGAGCGGGTGATGTCGCCGCGTCCCGGCATCTCGACCTTGATCACATCGGCCCCGAACCACGCCAGGATCTGCGTCGCCGAGGGTCCCGACTGCACGTGGGTCATGTCGAGAACGCGCACCCCATCCAGGGCCTTACCCATGGTCTCTCTCCCGTGTTTCTTGGCGGCGAAGGGGCGGACGCGGGCGGACTTGAATGGCCCGCGCCCGCGACCCGGCTACTTGTACATGGTCTGGTTCATGGTCCCCGGGGCGTAGGCGTCGGGGTCGATCCACACATTGATCAGCGACGGCTTGCCCGATTCCCGGGCGCGTTCCAGCGCCGGGCGGATCTGGCTGGCCTCATGGACCTCCTCGCCATAGCCGCCCAGCATCTGGGCGAATTTGGAGTATTGGACGTCGCCGAGCTTGTTGCCGACATTGCCCTTCTCCGGCCCGTATTTCTGGATCTGGCCGTAGCGGATCTGGTTCATGTGCGAGTTGTTGCCGACCACGCCGATGAAGGGCAGGTCGAACCGCACCATGGTCTCGAAGTCCCAGCCGGTCAGGCTGAAGGTGCCGTCGCCGAACAGGCAGAGCACCTCCTTCTCCGGCTGCGCCACCTTCGACGCCATGGCGAAGGGCACACCGACGCCGAGGGTGCCGAGGGGGCCCGGATCCATCCAATGGCCCGGGGCGCGCGGCTTGACCACGCCGCCGGAGAAGGTGACGACGTCGCCGCCGTCGCCGATATAGACGGTGTTCTCGGTCAGGAACTCGTTCAGCTCATAGGCTAGGCGCAGCGGGTGGATCGGCGAGGCGTCGGAGCGCAGCTTCGGCAGCCGCGCCGCCTCCATCTTCGCCTCCTCGACCCGCAGCTCCTCGAGCCAGCTCTCGCGGCCCTTGGCGCCGTTGTCGACCCGGCCGGAGGTGGCCTGGGTGACCGCGGCGAAGATGGCGCCGCAATCGCCGACCAGGCCGAGCGAGACGTCGCGGTTCTTGCCGACGGTGCGGTAGTCGAGGTCGATCTGCACCACCGTGGCGTTGCGGCCGAGGCGCTTGCCGTAGCCCATGCGGAAGTCGAAGGGCGTGCCGACGATCAGGATCACGTCGGCGTTGTCGAAGGCGTAGCGCCGGGTCTGCTGGAAGTGGTGCGGGTCGCCCGGCGGCAGGGTGCCGCGGCCAGCACCGTTCATGAAGGCCGGGATGTTGAGGGTGCGGACGAAGTTGATCGCGTCCTCGGCCGCCCGGCAGGTCCAGACCTGCTGGCCCAGCAGCACGCAGGGCTTCTTGGCGTGGACCAGGATGTCGGCCAGCTTCTCGATGTCGCGCGGGTCGCCGATGCTCTTGGTTGACCAGCGGTACTGGCCGGCCTTCGGGAACACCGCCTTCTTGACCGGGACATGGCCGTCGAGGATGTCGCGGCCGATCTCGAGATAGACCGGGCCGGGGGCGCCGGCGAAGGCCTCGCGGAAGGCCATCGAGCACATGTCGGCGACACGCTCGGTGGTCACCACATTGGCGGCGAACTTGGTGATCGACCGCATCATGTCGACATGCGGCAGGTCCTGCAGCGACCCCATCTTGTGCTGGTCGAGCGCGCCCTGGCCGCCGATCAGCAGGAACGGGCTCTCGGCGCGGAAGGCGTTGGCGACGCCGGTGATGGCGTCGGTGGTGCCGGGGCCGGCGGTGACCACGGCGCAGCCGGGCTTGCCGGTGACGCGGGCATAGCCGTCGGCGGCATGGGCCGCGACCTGCTCGTGCCGGACATCGATGATGCGGATGCCCTCGTCCAGGCAGCCATCATAGATGTCGATGATATGGCCACCGCACAGGGTGAAGATGGTATCGATCCCCTCGGCCTTGAGGGCCTTGGCCACGAGGTGCCCGCCGGAGATGACCTCCTCCGTCGTGGCGGCTTCCTTCACTGCAGTATCGGGCATTTGAGCCTGCTCCCTTCACCAGCCTTAGGATGCGCGGTGCCTTTTGGCCCCGGCGCGGTCATTCTAAGCCGTGTCCGTGCCGCTCGATCGACCGCGACAGGTCGAGGGCATGATTTCGGACCAGCGTCTCGGCAAGATCCCCGTCGCGCCGCGCCAGCGCCTCGACGATGGTGGCGTGGTCCGCCACCGACCGCTCGGCCCGCTCCGGCCGCCCGATCAGGGTCCAGCGGATGGCGCGGATGTGCAGGAACAGGGTCTCGGTCATCTCGGTGATCAGGGCGCAGCCGCCGAGGCGGATCAGCGCCTGATGGAAATCGATGTTGGCCGCCGCGAAGCGGTCGGGTGACTCGGCGTCGGCCGCCTGGCCCGCGATCATCGCCCGCAGGCCCTGGATCTCGGCCGTCGTGGCCTGGCCGGCGGCGAGCCGGGCGGCCATGCCCTCCAACGCGGCCCAGACGATGATCAGCTCGCGGATCTCGTCCTTGGTCTTGCGGACCACGAACACCCCGCGCCGCGGCATCGACCGGACCAGGCCCTCCTGCTCCAGCAGCGCGATCGCCTCGCGCACCGGCGTCCGGCTGATGCCGAGCGCCTCGCACAGCTGCCGCTCGTCGATCCGGATCGGGCGGCTGTGGCCGTAGATGTTCATGCGCACGATGGCGTCACGCAGGGCCTGATAGGCCTTGGCCTTGTAGCTGGCCTTCTCGGCCAGCGGCGCGACATCGAGCGTCACCCCATCCACCAGCATGCGTTCCGTCCCAGATCGTGCGACCGGCCTTGAGGCTCTTTGGTCGACTGAATTTAGAATTTTGTATACCAGAAGAATCGGTCCGGCAAGACGAGAAAGACGATGCGAACTTCTTTTTGATGACCGGTTCGCGGAATTTTATGTTGCAACGCAAAAAATGGCCGTGCCACGCGGTGACACGGCCCAGTCGGGAGGAAACGGTTTGCGGCGTCAGGCGCCGAATGGGTTGCCTTGCTTCTGCCCTGTCCCCTTCCTGTCATTGCCCGGCTTGACCGGGCAATCCAGGGGCCACGGAGAACCGCTCTGGCTGCCCCTGGATGCCACGGTCGAGCCCTGGCATGACAGGAATGGAATGAGGCGGCGGCCTTGCGTCAGGCGGCGAGGGACTTGGCGATGTCCTCGCACATCTTCTTGGCGTCGCCGAACAGCATCAGGGTGTTGTCGCGGAAGAACAGCTCGTTCTCGACGCCGGCATAGCCCGACGCCATCGAGCGTTTGACGAACAAGACCGTCTTGGCGTTCTCCACATCCAGGATCGGCATCCCGTAGATCGGGCTCGCCGGGTCCGTCTTCGCCGCCGGGTTGGTCACGTCGTTCGCCCCGATCACGAACGCCACATCCGCCTGCGCGAAGTCCCGGTTGATCTCCTCGAGCTCGAACACCTCGTCGTAGGGCACATTGGCCTCCGCCAGCAGCACGTTCATGTGCCCCGGCATCCGGCCCGCCACCGGGTGGATCGCGTAGCGCACCTCCACCCCCTCCTTCTTCARSAGGTCCGACATCTCCCGCAGCGCGTGCTGCGCCTGCGCCACCGCCATGCCGTAGCCCGGCACGATGATCACCGACCGCGCATTCTTCATCACGAAGGACGCGTCCTCCGCCGACCCCTGCTTCACCGCGCGGTCGCCCGCCGGACCCGCGGCGGATGCCCCTGCCGCATCGCCGCCGAACCCGCCCAGGATCACGTTGATGATCGAGCGGTTCATCCCCTTGCACATGATGTAGCTGAGGATCGCGCCCGACGAGCCCACCAGCGCACCGGTGATGATCAASAGGTTGTTCTGCAGCGTGAAGCCGATGCCCGCCGCCGCCCAGCCGGAATAGCTGTTCAGCATCGACACCACCACCGGCATGTCCGCCCCGCCGATCGGCAGGATCAAGAGGAAGCCCAGGGCCAGCGCCACCAGGATCAAGAGCGCGAACGCCGCGCCGGACTGGCCGACGCACATCCACACGATCAGCAGCACGATCAGGAYGCCCAGCGCCGCGTTGATCGGGTGCTGCAGCGGGAACACCAGCGGCTTGCCCGTCACCAGMCCCTGCAGCTTCGCGAACGCCACCAGCGACCCGGTGAAGGTGATCGCSCCGATCGCCGCCCCCAGCGACATCTCGATCAGGCTGCCGACATGGATCGCGCCCTTGGTCCCGATCGCATACGCTTCGGGGTCGAGGAACGCCGCCGCCGCCACGCACACCGCCGCCAGRCCCACCARGCTGTGGAACGCCGCCACCAGCTGCGGCARSGCCGTCATCTTGATCCGCTGCGCCACCACRTASCCGATGCCGCCGCCGATCGCGATCGCCGGCACGATCAGCCAGTAGTTCCGAACCTGCGGCAGCAGGATCAGCGTCGTCGCCACCGCGATCGCCATCCCCACCATGCCGTACAGGTTCCCCACACGGCTCGTCACCGGGCTCGACAGGCCCCGCAGCGCCATGATGAAGCAGATCGCCGCCACCAGATAGGCCAGCACCGCCAGGCTCGTCATGCCTCTATCCCCTCAGTCTCGGAGGCCGTCTCAGGGCCGATGTCTCTGGATGGCCTGACGGCCCTAAGCTTTCTTCCGGTACATCGCCAGCATCCGCCGCGTCACCAGGAAGCCCCCGAAGATGTTCACCGACGCCAGCAGCACCGCCAGCGCCCCCAGCAGGCTCGACGCCCCGATCACCGCGGGGCCCGCCGCGATCAGCGCCCCCACCACGATCACCGACGAGATCGCGTTGGTCACGCTCATCAGGGGCGAATGCAGCGCCGGCGTCACCCGCCACACCACGTAGTAGCCGACGAAGCACGCCAGCGCGAACACCGTCAGACCGGTCAGGAAGAACCCTTGGCCCTCCGCCGGAACGCTGGCCGCCGCCGCATGCGCCTGTGCCGCCAGGGCCTGCGCCTGGTCCGACAGCGCCCGTGCCGCCGTCGCCAAGCCTTCCGCGCCTTGCGCGATCCCGTCCGCCGCCATGATCCCGCTCTCCCTTACGCCGCCTGCTCGGCGCTGCCGCCGAAGCCCGGATGCACCACCCGGCCCCCCGAGGTCAGCCGCGTCGCCGTCACGATCGCATCCGTCCCGTCCACCTTCAGCGCCTTGCTCTCCTTGTCGACCAGCGGCGTCAGGAACGCCACCAGGTTGCGGGCGTACAGCGCCGACGCATCCGTCGCGATCCGCCCCGGCACGTTCCGGTGCCCGACGATGGTCACGCCCTGGTCCTCGACGACCTCGCCCGGCCGGGTCAGGGCGCAGTTGCCGCCCCGCTCCGCCGCCAGGTCCACGATCACCGAGCCCGGCTTCATCGACCGCACCATCGCCTCGTCCACCAGGACCGGCGCCTTGCGCCCCGGGATCAGCGCGGTGCAGATCACGATGTCCTGCTTCTTCACCGTCTCCGCGATCAGCGCCGCCTGCTTCGCCCGGTATTCCGCCGACATCTCCTTGGCGTAGCCGCCCGCCGTCTCGGCCGCCTTGAACTCCTCGTCCTCCACCGCCACGAAGCTGGCGCCGAGCGACTGCACCTGTTCCTTCGCCGCCGGACGCACATCGGTCGCCGACACCACCGCCCCCAGCCGACGCGCCGTCGCGATCGCCTGCAGGCCGGCCACGCCCGCGCCCATCACCAGCACCCGCGCCGGCGGCACCGTGCCCGCCGCCGTCATCATCATCGGGAACGCACGCCCGAACACCGACGCCGCCTCCAGCACCGCCCGATACCCCGCCAGGTTCGCCTGGCTCGACAGCACGTCCATCGACTGCGCCCGCGTGATCCGCGGCACCAGCTCCAAGGCAAAGCTCTCGATCCCGCCCGCGGCATAGGCCGTCAGGCTCTCCGCGTCGTCATAGGGCTCCAGGATGCCGATCAGCGTCGCGCCGCGCGGGATCAGCGACAGCTCGTCCAGCTCGCCCTCCCCCGCCCGCAACGGACGCCGCACCTTCAGCACCACATCCGCGCCCGCCAGCGCCGCCGCCGCGTCCGGCACCACCTCGGCCCCCGCCGACCGGTACGCCTCGTCCGTCACCGCACTGCCCAGCCCCGCGCCCGACTCCACCACCACCGTAGCGCCCAGGCCCACCAGCTTCTTCACGCTGTCCGCCGTCGCCGCCACACGGCGCTCCCCATCCCGCCGCTCCCGCAACACACCTATCCGCATGGATCGTTCTCCCTTCGCGTTCCCGGCGATGGATCCGCAAGTTTTTCCCCGCGGCGACGCAACGAGCGACCATGCAACAGGCCGTGCCCACTGGCAACGATCCTTCCACCTGAAACAGAGGAACCGAAAGCGGGGATTGCCCATTGGGTCATCACACGCCGTCTCGCTTTGAGTGATCGGGGTTGGACGTCGCGCAGAAACGGTCTGGAGGACTCTCCGTGTCGACCTTCTTGCGTACCCTCGCCCTCACCGCCATCGCCGTCGGCGCCATCGCCTGCGTGCCCCAGGATGGCGGCTACAACGGCAACTCCGGTTACGGCAATGGCGGTGGCTATCAAACCAGCCAGCGCGATCGCAACGCCAATTCCTGCCGCCGCGCCAACAACGGCGAATGCGACGAAGGCCGCTATGGCGGCTCGAACCGATGCGACGACGGCACTGACACCAATGACTGCCAGCGCTATGCCGGTCGCAATCAGGATCAAGACCGCGGCAACAGCTGCCGCCGGGCCTTCAACGGGGTCTGCGACGAAGGCCAGTACGGCGGCACCAACAAATGCGACGACGGCACCGACACCGCCGATTGTCGCGGTGGACAGCAGGGTGGCTACAGCCGCCGCAACAACAATGATGACCAGCCGTTCGGCGGCCTGTTCGGCAATTAGCCGGATCCTGTCTCCACCCGCCGCCGGCCACGCCGGCCGCAGAGTTGGTCCAGCGACGGCAGGGGGCGGTATCGGCGAGCCGCCGGCCGCCGCCTCCGCGAGAGGTGCTGTCCGCGATCCTTCCATCTGAAACAACGGAACCCGGACGGGGGGTTGTGCCTTGAGTCCGCACCGCCGCCCTGCAAAGGATCGCGGCCGGACAGAAACGCCTTCGAGGAACCACCCCTTGTCCACCTTCCTGCGCACCCTCGTCCTCACCGCCGCCGCAGTCGGCGCCATCGCCTGCGTGCCGCAGGACGGGTATTACGGCAATGGCGGCGGCTACGCCGACAGCGGCTATTACGATGGCAGCAACTATCGCGACGGCGGCTACACCCGGATCGACGACCGCTATCGCGGCGACCGCAACGACCGCAGCAACAGCTGCCGCCGCGCCTATAACGGGGTCTGCGACGAGGGCCGCTACGGCGGCACCAACAAATGCGACGACGGCACCGACACCGCCGATTGCCGCGGCTATTCCAGCCGGGACCGCGACCACGGCCCGAACAGCTGCCGCCGCGCCTATAACGGCGTCTGCGACGAAGGCCGCTACGGCGGCACCAACCGCTGCACCGACGGCACCGACACGGCCGATTGCAGCCGCGGCGGGGGCCGGCGCAACAACAACAACAATGGCTGGCCGTTCGACTGAACCGGCACCTTTCCGCCACGCTTGGCGACAGATGGCCGCGGCTTCGCCACGATCGCCCCCCATGGTCGGGCCACGTGACCGACCATGAGGGGACTTGCATGACACCGATCCGCCTTGCCCTGCCTGCGGCTGCCGCGGCCGTGGCGATGCTGGCCGTTCCCGCCTTCGCCGCCGATTCGCTGGCGCTGAAGCGCGTGCTGCTGTCGACCGGCGGCGTCGGCTATTTCGAATACGAGGCCAAGGTCAGCGGCAACGAGACGCTGGACCTCGCCGTGCCGCTCGACCAGGTCGACGACGTGATGAAAAGCATCGTCGTCTATGACGACAAGGGCGGGGTCGGCGAGATCAGCCTGCCCGGGCGCGAGCCGCTGGCCGCCGCCTTCCGCGAGATGCCGTTCGGCCCCGAGGCGCTGTCCTCACCGGCCGACCTGCTGAACGCGCTGCGCGGCGCCGAGGTCAAGGTCGAGGGTGCCCGCGCCGTCGACGGCCGCATCCTGTCGGTGGTGGAGGAGAAGTCGGCGACCAAGGACGGCGCCGAGATCACCCGCCACCGGGTCAGCCTGATGACCGCGGGCGGCGTGCGCCAGTTCATCCTGGAGGAGGCCGACGGGCTGCAATTCGCCGACCCGGCGCTGCAGGCCAAGCTGGATGCCGCCCTGGCCGCCCTGGCCCGGGATTCGGCCAAGGACCGGCGCACCTTCGCCATCCGCTCGACCGGCAGCGGCGACCGCACGCTGCGCGTCGGCTATGTCGTCGGCGCGCCCTTGTGGAAGACCAGCTACCGCCTGACCCTGGCCGCCGACCCGAAGGCGGACAAGGCCGCCCTGCAGGGCTGGGCGGTGCTGGAGAACATGAGCGGCACCGATTGGGAGGGCGTCGACCTGACCGTGGTGTCCGGCAACCCCGTCACCTTCCGCCAGGCGCTGTACCAGAGCTACTACGTCTCCCGCCCCGACGTGCCGGTCGAGGTGCTGGGCCGGGTGCTGCCGCCAGTCGACGAGCGGGCCCGCGACCTCGACAGCAAATCCCTCGGCAACGGCGCCGCTGAGATCGCGCCCGCGCCGCCGCCCGCGCCGATGATGATGATGCAGCGGGCGACGGCCACGCCGGTCGGTGGTGCGGATGGATATGCGGACCAGGTCGTGGACGCGCCCCGGCAATACGCCCAGCTGACCGCGGCCGAGTCGGGCGAGAGCGCGACCCAGGTCACCTTCCACCTGCCCGAGCCGGTGACCGTTGCCGCCGGCCATTCGCTGCTGGTGCCGATCGTCAACCGCGAGATCCCGGCCAACCGGGTCGACCTGTACCTGCCGGACACCGAGCCGAAGCATCCGCTGGCTTCGGTCGACCTCAAGAACGACGGCGAGACCGGCCTGCCCCCGGGCGTGCTGACGCTGTACGAACGCGGCGCGCAGGGCGTGGTCACCTATGTCGGCGACGCCCGGCTGGGCGCGCTGCCGACCGGCGAGAACCGGCTGGTCAGCTTCGCCGTCGACCAGAAGGTGATGGTCGATCGCGAGGACAAGCGCGACGACACGCTGGCCCGGGCCCGCATCGTCGACGGCGTGCTGGAGATCACCACCACCCAGCGCAGCACCACCACCTACGCCGTCACCGGCGCCGCCGGCGAGGACCGCACGGTGCTGCTGGAGACGCCGCGCTTCGAGGGCTGGACCCTGACCGAGCCGGACAAGGGCAAGGTCGAGATCGTCGGCGGCCAGTACCGCATCCGCCGCACCGTGGCGGCCGGCAAGACCGAGACGGTGACGGTGACGCAGGAACAGCCCTCGGCCCAGACCATCGACCTGAGCGCCGATGCCGACGACCAGATCGGCTATTGGGCCTCGGCCACCACGGTTCCGGACAAGGTGCGCAAGGCGCTGTCGGGCCTGGCCGGGCAGCTGGCCACCATCCACGACCACGAGGCCGAGGCGGAGCGGCTGGAGCAGCGCCAGTCCGAGATCGGCGAGGAGCAGGCGCGGCTGCGCGACAACCTCGGCGCCGTGCCGAAGGACAGCGACCTGTTCCAGCGCTACATCGGCAAGCTGAACGACAGCGAGAGCGAGCTGGAGAAGACCGGCGCCGACCTGGCCAAGGCACGCAAGGCGATCGACGACTCCCGGGCCACCTTCCGCCAGGCGGTGCGCAAGCTCAGCGTGTCGTGATCCAGGTCTGATGCAGGATGGGGCGTCGCCGCCCCATCCCTTTTTTGGTGAATCCCTCCTGACACCATGTTGTCAGGAGGGGTAGCGTATTGTTCTGCCATCGACGCTGCGCAGCGTGGGTCGGCAGAGGAGTGGAAGCGATGGCATTCGTGACCGAATTGGTGTTCTTTCGCGCCCGGCCCGGCATGGCGGTCGAGACCGTGAGCGCGGATGCCGCGCCGGACTCCTGCGTCAGCATCGCGGGTGGGTTCGGCGACATCATCCGCTGGCGCGACCGGGCCGGCGCCCGGATCGCCGCCGGGGCGGCCAACGTGTGGCCCTGCGACCGCCAAGCGGTGATCGAAGACCCGCCGGCCTGCCCCCCGCTCTGCCGCTCCGCCTGACCGTCCCCGCCGATGCGCCGCGCCGACCGCCTGATCCAGATCCTGCTGCTGATGCGGGGCCGCGCCCTGGTCACCGCGCTGCAGCTGGCCGAGGCGCTGGAGGTGTCGGAGCGCACGATCTATCGCGACATGGCCGACCTGCTGGCCAGCGGCACGCCGATCGACGGCGAGGCCGGCGTCGGCTACCGGCTGCGCCGTGGCTTCACTCCGCCGGCGGTGCAGTTCACCGCCGAGGAGCTGCTGGCGCTGAGCCTGGGCGCCCGCATGGTCGGGGCCTGGACCGACCCGGCCCTGGCCCGCGCCGCCGCCTCGGCCGCCCGCAAGATCTCCGGCGTGCTGCCGGAGGCCAGCGCCGCCTCGCTCGACGAGGCGCCGATGCACGCGCCCAGCCAGCGGCCCTATCCGGTGGAGCTGCTGGAGCCGTTCCGCACCGCGATCGCCGAGCGCTGGAAGATGCGGCTGCACTACAGCGCGCCCGACGCGACCAGCGAGCGGATCATCCATCCGCTGGGCCTGTTCTTCTGGGGCAATCGCTGGACCGCCACCGGCTGGTGTGAGCTGCGCCAGGACTTCCGCAGCTTCCGCCTCGACCGGATCGAGACGATGGAGCAGCTGGAGGAGCGGTTCCAGCCGGTCTCCGGCCGCACCCTGGCCGACTATCTCAGCCGGGTGCGCGACGAGCGGATGCACCAGGAAACCACGGCGGAACCGAAGCTGCGGAGCCCCCGTTCCGGTGCTTAGAGGCCGCCGGCGACGGCGGCCGCCGAACCACCGGAGATGGCCCCGTGAGATACATCCTGCTCTGGCTGCTCGGGATCCCGATCCCCCTGCTCATCGTCATCTGGCTGCTGTTTCACTGAACCAGAGCGTCAGCCGGGCCGGCCGGCCAGCCCGAACAGGACGTTGAGCACCAGGGCGGCGCCGGTGCGGCCGGTGATGTCGTCATGGTCGAAGGGCGGCGCGATCTCGACCAGGTCGAAGCCGACCGTCTTCGGATGGCTGCCGATCCGGCGCAGCGCATCCTGCACGTCGCGCGCGTCCAGCCCGCCGGGGTTGGGCGCCGCGGTGCCGGGCGCCTGGCTCTGGTCGATGCAGTCGATGTCGACCGAGACGTAGAGCGCGTCGACCCCATCGGTCGCCAGGGCCAGCGCCTGCTCCACCACCTCGGCCATGCCGCGGCGCCGGACCTCGAGCGCCGGGATCACCGTCACCCCCTGCTCCGCCGCATAGCCGGCGAGCTGGGGCGAGTTGGCGAATTCCGCCATGCCGATCTGCACCAGGTTGCGCCCGGACAGGGCGCCGTCCAGCAGTTCCAGCGACTTGCGGAACGGCACGCCGCTGGATTCGGCGCCGAGATGCGCCTTGCGCAGATCGTGATGGGCGTCGAAATGGATCACGCCCAGCCGCTTGCCGGCCCCCAGCCCCTGCACCACGCCGCGGATGATCGGGAAGGAGATCGAATGGTCGCCGCCGATCGACACCGGCACGATGCCGCGGCCGACCAGCGCCGCGATCGCCGTGGTGATCCGGTCGTGGCTGCCCGGCAGGTCGGTGATGACGGTGGCGACGTCGCCGACATCGGCGGCGCGGAACCCGGTCATCGCCCGGCCGTCGCCGCTGCTGTAGGTGGTGTAGTACATCATCGACCGGCGCACGGCGTCCGGCCCGTGGCGCGAGCCGGTGCGGACCACCGAGGCGCCGTCGAACGGGATGCCCAGCAGCGCCGCCTGCAGCCCGTCCCAGCGCCCGTCCCACTCCAGCCAGCTGCCGGCGCGGTGCTCGGCCGGGTCGCCCTTCATGGTGTTGACCACGAGGCCGGGCGGCATCAGGCCGGGATCGATCGGTGCGGACATGGACAAGCTCCGGTTTCGGGAAGGGCCGGTCAGTTCAGCTCGGCATAGGTGCCGTCGCGCCACGCGTACATGACGTAGGACGGGTCGATGACGTCGCCCTTGACGTCGAAGCGGATGGTGCCGATCACGGTGTCGAACGGCCTGCCGCTGCGCAGCCCCTTGACGATCGCGGCCGGGTCGGCGCCGCCCGCGGTCTCGGCGGCCTGGGCCAGCACCTGGAAGGCGGCATAGCTGTAGAGGGCGAAACCATCCGGGCTCTTGCCCCGTGCCTTCAGCGCCTCGACGACAGCCTTGCCGGCGGGGTTGCTGCGCGGGTCGGGCGGATGGGTCATCAGCGTGCCGGCGGCGGCATCGCCGGCGATCGCCCAGAAGTCGTCGGCCAGGATGCCGTCGCTGGCGACAAAGACGGCAGTCAGCCCCTGCTCGCGCGCCTGCCGGATCAGCAGCCCGGCCTCGGTCTGGTAGCCGCCGTAATACACCGCCTCGACGCCCGCGTTCTTCAGCTTGCTGACGACGGCGGAAAAGTCGCGCTCGCCCTGGTTGATGCTCTCCGACACCACGGCCTGCAGCCCGGCGGCGGCCATCGCCTTCTGCGTCTCCTCGGCCACGCCGGTGCCGAAGGCGGAGCGGTCATGGACGATCGCGACTTTCTTGAAATGCGCCGCGAGGTAGCGGCCGGAGACCGCGCCCTGGGCGTCGTCGCGGCCGCAGACCCGGAAGATTTCCTGCCAGCCCTTGGCCGCCGCGTCGTCGGTCAGCGCTGGGTTGGTCGAGGCCGGGGTGATCATCGGGATGCCGCTGTCGTGATAGACCGCGGCGGCCGGGATCGAGGATGACGAGCAGAAATGCCCGACCACCGCCGCCACGTCGCGGCCGGCAAGGTCGTTGGCGACGCTGACCGCCTGGCGCGGATCGCACTGGTCGTCGCCGAGTTCGAGCGTGACATGGCGGCCGAGGATGCCGCCCTTGGCGTTGAGGTCCGCCACCGCCAGCTCGGCGCCGCTGGCCATCTGTTCGCCGAACGAGGCCTCAGGCCCGGTGAAGGGCCCCGCCGCGCCCAGCCGCAGCTCCGCCGCCGACAGGCTGGCCCCGGTCGACAGGGTGGCCGCCAGGACGATCCCGGCGGCTGCCATCTTTCGCATCGCGCATCCCATGATTTCGCCCCGCTGCTGATCCGGCCGTCTTGCTGCGTCCGGTGATTGCGGCAACGGTATCGTGACCGGGACTTGACATGAAATGATCAAATATCAGGAAATGGATGAACTGATGTCATGAAGGGCGCGCCATGCAGCGGCTTCCCCTCGGCCCGCTGCGGACCTTCGACCTGGCCGCGCGGCATGAGAGCTTCGCCCGGGCGGCGCAGGCCCTGCATCTGACCGACAGCGCGGTCAGCCACCAGATGCGCAGGCTTGAGGCGGCGGTCGGCTTCGCGCTGTTCGAACGCCGCGGCCGGCGCGTCGTCCTGACCAATGCCGGGCGGGAATTCCACCGCACGGTGCATGACAGCCTGGAGACCATGGCGGCCGCGGCGGCGGAGCTGGCGTCCCGTGCCGGCGAGGCGGCGGGCCCGCTGGCGATCGGCGCGCCGCCGATGTTCGCCAGCAAATGGCTGGCGCCGCGCCTGGCGGAGTTCGCGCGCAGCCATCCGGCGATCGAATGCACCGTCCGGGTCGTCGACAACGACGCCGTCGCAGCGGCGGAGGCCGATATCGGCATCGCCTTCGGCAGCGGCCCCTGGCCGGGGCGATGGTCACGGGTCCTGGCCGAGGTCGCGCTGTCGCCGGCCTGCAGCCCACGGCTGTTCGGCGACCGCGGCGGCGTCATCCCCGACCCGGCGGCGCTGGGCGAGGTGCCGCTGCTGCACCAGGACGACGGCACCGAATGGCGGCGCTGGTTCGCCGCCGCCGGAGTGAAGCCGCCCGCGGCCGGCCGGCAGATGCACTTCTCCGACATCAGCGTCGCCATCGACGTGGCGCTGCATGGCGGCGGCATGGTGCTGGCCAGCGACGTGCTGTCGTCCCAGCATGTCCGCGACGGCACCCTGGTCCGCCCCTTCCCGACCCGGATCGCGGCCGACGGGCAATGGTGCGTGCTGTGCGACCCGCGCCGGATCGACCTGCCGGCGATCCGGGTGTTCCTGGCCTGGCTGACCGCCCAGTTCGAGGCCCCCGAGCCGCGGCCCCGGCCGCGCGGCTGAGTCGGTCGGCCGACCTCAGGACCGCGCCAGCCCCTCCGCCGCCACGGCGCCCAGCAGCACCACCAGCCAGGGCGGCACCGCCCACAGCGCCAGGGCCAGGAAGGCGACCAGCGCCAGGGCGAAATCCGCCGGCGCCAGGACCGCGCTGGTCCACACCGGGGTGTAGAGCGCGGCGAGCAGCAGGCCGACCACCGCGGCATTGACGCCACGCAGCGCCGATTGCACCGCGCCGCGCCGGCGCAGCCCTTCCCAGAACGGCAGGACGCCGACCACCAGCAGGAAGGACGGCAGGAAGATCGCGCCGAGGCACAGCAGCCCGCCGCGCCAGCCCCCCGGCCCGATCCCGGCTGCGGCGCCGAGATAGGCGGCGAAGGTGAACAGCGGTCCCGGCACCGCCTGGGCCGCGCCGTAGCCGGCCAGGAAGCGATCCGGCGCCACCCAGCCGGGCGGCACCAGCTCGGCCTGCAGCAGCGGCAGCACGACATGGCCGCCGCCGAACACCAGCGACCCAGTGCGGTAGAAGCTGTCGAACAGCAGCAGCGACGGGCTGCCGGTCGCGGCGGCGAGCAGCGGCAGGCCGGCCAGCAGCAGGACGAACAGCATCAGGCAGGCGACCGCGACGGGCCGCCCGACGTCGCCGGCCAGCGGTGCCCCAGCCCCGCCGGTCGCGCCGGCCGGCAGCAGCCGCCAGCCGACCAGCCCGCCGATGAGGATGGCGCCGACCTGGCCGAAGACGGTCGGCACCAGCAGCGCCAGCAGCGCCGCCGCCACCGCGACGCTGGCCCGCCCACGGTCCGGGCACAGGCTGCGCGCCATGCCCCAGACCGCCTGGGCGACGACGGCGACCGCGACCACCTTCAGCCCGTGCAGCCAGGCGCCGCCCACGCCCACCCAATCCGTGCCGTAGGCGAACAGGATCATGGCCGCGGCCGATGGCAGGGTGAAGCCGAGCCAGG
Organism: Inquilinus sp. 2KB_23; assembly: GCF_052115705.1. Taxonomy (NCBI): domain Bacteria; kingdom Pseudomonadati; phylum Pseudomonadota; class Alphaproteobacteria; order Rhodospirillales; family Rhodospirillaceae; genus Inquilinus; species Inquilinus sp. 2KB_23. The sequence goes on from NZ_JBFRHF010000017.1 coordinate 18,970, forward strand.
CGCACAGCGCGCCGGCCAGCCCCGCGCGGTGCAGGCCGATGGCCATGCCGGCCTGGCTGGAAGCCGGGCCGGGCAGGAACTGGCAGAGGGCGACGAGATCGGCATAGGCCGCCTCGTCCAGCCAGCGCCGCCGCACCACGACGGCGTCGCGGAAATAGCCGAGATGGGCGATCGGGCCGCCGAAGGAGGTCAGGCCGAGCCGGAGGAAGACCAGCAGGACTTCGAGCGGCGATCCGCGCGGTCGCGTGACGGCGTCGGCCATGGGGACCTTTCCTTCCGGCTGGATCCGCCTTCTGCCATGGCCCCACGGCATCCGCAAGCGCGGCGCAGACGCACCACCGAGGCACAGGATTCAGCCTCGGCTGCACTCTGCAGCACGATCGAAATATCCGTTACGAACCAAAGACTTGCGCCGTTGACCCATCGATTCCGGGGGCCTATGCAGAGCCCCTTGCCCGCTTCTGGAACACCGCCGTGCCCCTTGCCACCACCCTCGGCCTCGCCGTCAGCCTGTCGATGGACGCCTTCGCCGCCGCGATCGGCAAGGGCGCCGCGGCGCGCAGCATTCCGGTGCGCGCCCAGGCCGCCGAGGCCGTGCGGGTCGGCGCCGTGCTGGGCGGGTTCGAGCTGGTGATGCCGCTGCTGGGCTGGGCGCTGGGCATCGCCTTCGCCGAGGCGGTGGCGGCGGTCGACCACTGGGTCGCCTTCGTCCTGCTCGGCCTGGTCGGCGGCCGCATGGCCTGGCATGGGCTGCGGCCGGGGACTGGCCCGGCGCCGGACCGGCGGTCGAGCCTGGCGGCGCTGGCCGTCGCCGGCATCGCTACCAGCATCGACGCGACCGCGGTCGGGGTCAGCCTGGCCTTCGTCCGGATCGACATCTGGACCGCCAGCCTGACCATCGGCGCCGTCACCTTCGCCATGTGCCTGCTGGGCTTCGGGCTGGGCCGCGGCGCCGGCGCCCGGCTGGGACGGCTGGCCGAGATCCTGGGCGGTTTCGGCCTGGTCCTGGTCGGTGCCCGGATCCTGGTCGAGCACCTCGGCGGCGCCTGAAACGACGATGACGCCGCCATGGCCGGGCTGTCCCAGTCAGAGGGGAGTGCGGTCGCGCGCGCCGGCCCTGCGGCCCGGCCATGGCAGCAGCATGCCGACCTGCTGGCGGTAGCGGCGGTACTGGTCGCCGAACAGCCCGATCAGGTCGCGCTCTTCCAGCTGGATCGCGATCAGGATGTAGCCCGTGGTCGCCACCGAGAACAGCAGGTGGCCGACCGTCATCGCCGGGGTGGCCCAGAAGGCGAGCAGGAAGCCGAGATAGAGCGGGTGGCGGACATGCCGGTAGAGGAACGGCGTGTGGAACCTTGGGGCCGGCAGGTCCCGGCCCAGCAGCCGCGCGAACACCTGGGTCAGCCCGAACAGCTCGAAATGGCTGATCAGGAAGGTGCTGAGCACCAGCAGGGCCCAGCCGAGCCAGAAGATGCCGTGGAGCACCGCCACGGCGACCGGATCCTGCACCGTCCAGACCGGATCGGGCATCGGCCGCCACTGCCAGTACAGCAGCAGCAGCACGAGGCTGGCGAGGAGCACATAGGTGCTGCGCTCGATCGACTTGGGCACGAACCGCGTCCACCAGCGCTTGAAGCCCTGCCGCGCCATGACGCTGTGCTGCACGGCGAACAGCCCGAGCAGCAGGGTGTCCACCACCAGGCTCTCGAGCAGTGGCCCCCCTGCCCCGGTGTCGATCGACTTCGGCACCACCTGGTTGCCGACGAACCCGATCGCGTAGAGCAGGGTGCCGAGAAAGATCGCGTAGGCGACGATGCCGTAGAGAAGCGCGGCTATGCCGGCCATGGCTGTCCTCCTGTGGTTGAAATGTCCCATGGCCCGACCGGGCCCTGGGCTCGATAATTCGGTCGACCGACCGAAATTCGCACAAAACGTCTCGGTTGAAGCGAGGCATCAGTTTGATCGATCGACCGACCGACTTTAGGATGCGGGTTCATCGTTTCGGCCAGGGAGAGCAGATCATGGGCCATCCGACGCGTCCCCTTGCCGGCTCCGGCCGCCCCGCATGACGCGTGGATCCGGTGATGACGCCGTGGCCTCGAAGCCGGGAAAGCGCGACACGCGCCAGGAGCTGCTGGCGGCGGCGGAGACCTGCCTGCGCCGCGACGGCCATGCCGCCCTGTCGACCCGGACCGTGGCCGAGACCGCGGGCGTGCCGCTCAGCCAGATCCACTATCATTTCAAATCCAAGCAAGGCCTGGTGCTGGCGCTGCTCGACCACCTGAACGAGCGCCTGCTGGAGCGCCAGTCGGCGACGTTCGCCGAGCCGATGCCCCTGTGGCGCCGGTGGGAGCGGGCCTGCGACTTTCTCGATGAGGATCTGTCGTCCGGTTATGTGCGCATCCTGCAGGACATGATGGCGGCCGGCTGGTCGGACCCGGAGATTGCCGAAGCCGTGCGCCGCAGCCTGCGCGGCTGGTACGCCCTCCTGAATGCGCTGGCCAGGGAGGCTGGCGAAAGCCTCGGCGGCCTCGGGCCGTTTTCGCCGGCCGAGGTCGCCTGCCTCGTCGGCGCGGCCTTTCTCGGCAGCGAGGCGAAGCTGCTGCTGGGCTTCGAGAGCGAGGCCATGCCCATCCGGCAGGCCTTGCGCCGCTTCGGCGGATTGCTCCGGCAGATCGAGGAAACGCCGCGCCCGCAGGCGGCGGCCCCAGCCCGTTGATGACATGCGTCCAGGATCTCAGGCCGGCCGCGACCCGGGCAACCCCTCAAAACAGGGGACCTTGACAGGTTTCCTGGAGCGTGAACCTCGCAGGCGCCGTCAGGTGTCGAGCAGGCCGAGGACCATGGCGGTGGCGACCGCCTCGGTGCGGCTGGACGCCCGCAGCTTGCGCATCGCCGATTCGACATATTCGTTGATGGTGTAGGTCGACAGGTCGAGCTCGCGAGCGATGCCCTTGCTCGACACGCCGCGGGCCACTCGGGCCAGACATTCGCGCTCGCGCCGGGTCAGCGGCGACGGCCCCCGCGCCAACCGCACGGCGGTGCGCCTCGCCGCCGCGCCGGCAATGCGCCGCTCGATGCCCATGGCCCGGCGCAGATGCGGCGCGATCGCGCGCAGGGCCCGGACCTGCGCCTCGTCCCAGGCGGGCCGGGACCGCGGCCGCCACATCGACAGCGTGTCGGTGCGGTCGCTGCCGGCGGGATCCATCCAGAAGAGGCCGGCATGCATGTCCCGGGGCGCCAGCATGTCGCTGTAGAACTCGGACCGCATGTAGGCCGCTTCCGGCACCAGCATGAAATTGGTGAAGACCGAACCATCAGGCGCCGGCATCATCGGGCGGATCGGATCGCGCTGCTGGTAATGCGCGCGATACTGCGGGATGCAGGCCTCGTCGATGCCGATGATGACCAGGTCGTGCATCGGCACGAAGGATCGGGCCAGCAACCCGGTGCGGGCGTCGAACAGCCCCAGCAGCCGGTCGAGCACCCGGGTCCAATCCTCGTCGCCGATGGCGGCGTCGTAGGTCTGGCCGATCAGGCCGGCGAGCTGGTGGTCATCGGGCATGGGAATGGTCCGGTCACACGAGCCGGCGGAGTCTCCGGCCCACCAGCAGCATAGTCGGATTCATGTCCTTTCCTTGGCGGGCACGGACAGCCGGTCCGCCCCGGCCTACTCCGCCGCCAGCTTCGGCGCCGCCGGGGTGCGCAGCGAGGCCAGCAGTTCCGCCTCGCGCGCCTTGGCCTTGGCAAGGGCCTCGTCCTTGATGTGGCCATAGCCGCGGATCTGCTCCGGCACCCGGGCGAGGGCGACGCAGACCGCATGGGTGTCCGGGCCGAGCCGGGCCAGCAGCTCCTCGACCACCGCCTCGTAATCGGCGATCAGCTGCCGCTCGCCCTTGCGCTCGGCGGTGCGGCCGAACGGGTCGAGGGCGGTGCCGCGCAGCCGCTTCATCCGCGCCAGCAGCCTGAAGGCCTTCAGCATCCAGGGGCCGAAGGTGCGCTTCTTGAGGTGCCCGGTCTCCGGGTCCTTCTCGGAGAAGGACGGCGGCGCCAGGTGGAACTGCAGCTTGTAGTCGCCCTCGAACTGGGCCTCGAGCTGCTTCAGGAAGGTGCCGTCGGTGTAGAGCCGGGCGACCTCGTACTCGTCCTTGTAGGCCAGCAGCTTGTAGTAGTTGCGCGCCACCGCGTCGGTCAGATCCTCGCGGCCGAACTTGGCCTCGGCCGCCCGCACCTTGCCGACCAGCGTGGTGAAGCGTGCGGCATAGGCGGCGTCCTGGTAGGCGGTCAGCTGCTCGACCCGGCGGGCCAGCACCTCGTCCAGCGTCCGCGACAGCTTGCGCACCGCGTCCGGCGCCGGCGCCACCAGGCGCTCGACCCGGGCAAGGTCGTGGGCGGCGCGGCGGCCCCACAGGAACGCGGCCTTGTTCATCGGAACGGCGGTGCCGTTCAGCTCGATCGCCTTCTCCAGCGCCTCGTGCGACACCGGCACCAGCCCCTTCTGCCAGGCGTAGCCGAGCATGAACAGGTTGGTGGCGATGCTGTCGCCGAGCAGCGCCGTGGCGATCCGGGTGGCGTCGACGGTGTCGAGCAGAGCGGGGTCGCCGCCGTTCTTGGCCACGGTGTCGAGCATCGCCTTGCCGGGGATGACGAAGTCCGGGTTCTGGGTGAAGGCGCCGGTGATGGCCTCGTTGCTGTTCACCACCTGGCGGGTCAGGCCGGGATGGATCTTCGACTGCGCCTCGCCCGAGGCCGCGACCACCAGGTCGCAGCCCAGCATCAGCCGGGCGCCGCCGGCGGCGATGCGCACGGCGTGGATGTCCTCCGGCGTCCGGGCGACGCGGACATGGCTGACCACCGCCCCGCCCTTCTGGGCCAGGCCGGCCTGGTCGAGCACCGAGACGCCCTTGCCTTCGAGATGCGCGGCCATGCCGAGCAGCGCGCCGATGGTGATGACGCCGGTGCCGCCGATGCCGGTGATCATGATGCCGTAGGGCTGGTCGAGCGACGGCAGGTCAGGCTCCGGCAGCACCGGGAACAGGTCGGCCGCGCCCTGGGCGGCCGGCTTCGGCTTGCGCGGGCTTCCGCCCAGCACCGAGACGAAGGATGGGCAGAAGCCGTTGACGCAGGAGAAGTCCTTGTTGCAGCTGGACTGGTCGATCGCGCGCTTGCGGCCGAATTCGGTCTCGACCGGCACCACCGACAGGCAGTTCGACACCTTCGAGCAGTCGCCGCAGCCCTCGCACACCGCCTCGTTGATGAAGACCCGCCGGGCCGGGTCCTCCATCAGGCCGCGCTTGCGGCGACGGCGCTTCTCGGCGGCGCAGGTCTGGTCGTAGATCATCACCGAGACGCCGGGCGTGTCGCGCAGCCGCTGCTGGACGTGGTCCAGCTCGTCGCGATGCTCGACCGGCACGCCGTGGGGCAGCAGCTTGCTCGGCATCCCGGCCCCGCCGTAGATCTCGGGCCGGTCGGTGACCACCACCATGGTCTTGACGCCCTCGGCCGCCAGCTGGGCCGCGATCATCGGCACGCTGATGGTGCCGTCGACCGGCTGGCCGCCGGTCATGGCCACGGCGTCGTTGAACAGGATCTTGTAAGTGACGTTGACCCCGGCCGCGAGTGCGGCGCGGATCGCCAGGCTGCCGGAGTGGAAATAGGTGCCGTCGCCGAGATTGACGAAGACGTGCTTGGTCTCGGTGAAGCGCGCCTGGCCGATCCAGGCAGCGCCCTCGCCGCCCATCTGGCTGAAGGTCTCGGCCTTCCGGTCCGGCATCCAGGTCGCCATGTAGTGACAGCCGATGCCGGCCAGCGCCCGGCTGCCCTCGGGCACCCGGGTCGAGGTGTTGTGCGGGCAGCCGGAGCAGAAATACGGCACCCGGTCGACCGCGGCCTTGACGATCTTCTTCTGGCCCTCGCGCTCCTCGAGATAGCGCACCCGCTCGGCCAGGCCGGTGTGGTTGAGGTACTTCAAGAGCCGCTTGCCGATGACCACGGCGATCTGGGCCGGGGTCAGCTCGCCGGTCGAGGGCAGGATCCAGTCGCGGCCCTCGTCGAACTTGCCGACGATCACCGGCCGCTTGTCCGCCCGCCAGTTGTACAGCTGTTCCTTCAGCTGGTTCTCGATCAGCGCCCGCTTCTCCTCGACCACGATCAGCTCGTCGAGGCCTTCGGCGAAGGCGCGCACGCCGCTGGGCTCCAGCGGCCAGGGCATGCCGACCTTGTAGATGCAGATGCCGAGCTCCGCCGCCAGCGCCCGGTCGATGCCGAGGTCGTCCAGCGCCTGGCGCACATCGAGATAGGATTTGCCGGTGGTGACGATGCCGAAGCGGTGGCGGCCGCTGTCATAGACCAGGTGGTCGAGCTTGTTGGCGCGGGCGAAGGCGAGTGCTGCGTACAGCTTGTCGCGCATCAGCCGCTCCTCCTGCACCATCGGAGGGTCGGGCCAGCGGATGTTCAGCCCGCCCGCAGGCATGGCGAAATCTTCGGGCAGCACGATGCCGACGCGGTTCGGATCGACATGGACCGAGGCCGAGCTGTCGACGTTCTCGGCGATGGTTTTGAAGCCGACCCACAGGCCGGAATAGCGGCTCATCGCCCAGCCGTAGAGGCCGTAGTCCAGGATCTCCTGGACGTTCGATGGGTTCAGCACCGGCATCATATGGGCGATGAAGGCGTGCTCGGACTGGTGCGGCACGGTGGAGGACTTGCAGGCATGGTCGTCGCCGGCCAGGGCCAGGACGCCGCCGTATTTCGAGGTGCCGGCGAAGTTGGCGTGCTTCAGCACGTCGCCGGTGCGGTCGACCCCGGGGCCCTTGCCGTACCAGATGCCGAACACGCCGTCATGCTTGGCGCCGGGCCACAGCCCGACCTGCTGGCTGCCCCAGACCGCAGTGGCGCCGAGGTCCTCGTTGACCCCGGGCTGGAATTCGATGTGCTGCTTCTGCAGGAACTTGCGCGCCGACCACAGCGCCTGGTCGTAGCCGCCGAGCGGCGAACCGCGGTAGCCGGAGATGAAGCAGGCGGTGTCCAGCCCCGCCGCAGCATCGCGCTGACGCTGCATCAGGGGCAGGCGGACCAGCGCCTGGATGCCGGTGAGATAGATGCGGCCGGAGTCGAGGGCGTACTTGTCCTCGAGGCTCACGGGTGCAAGGGCCACTGCCGTCATCGACGCCTCCCGAAGGCGGCCGGTTTCAGTCCGGCTGCTGCAAAAAGGTAATCTTCTTTCGCGTTCTGGACAATCGGCCGGGAGGCCGCGGCGACAGAAAGCAACGGCAAACCGGACAGCCTTACTGTCCTTGATGGAAGATTACGGGCTTTCCGGAAATCGGGATGGAAACGAACCCGCCGGTCACCGCGCGAGGGCCGCGACATCGCCCGGGGGTGACGGATGGCAGGGCAAGCCCTAGATAGGTCGGGCGCCCCCGCTCGCGACATCCGGTTTGGATCATGGCTGACGAAGAAAACAGTTTCGGTGGACGGCTGCGCCGCTACGCCCGGGTCTCGGGCGCGATGGGCGGCCTCGCGGCCCGGGTGGCGGGGGAGCGCTATCTCGGCCTGAAGGTCGACCGCGACGCCCATGCCAGCGAGTTGCGAGTCGCGCTGGGCGGGCTGAAGGGCCCGCTGATGAAGGTGGCGCAGATGCTGGCCACCATCCCCGAGGCGGTGCCGAAGGAATATGCGCAGGAGCTGCAGCAGCTGCAGGCTGATGCCCCGTCGATGGGCTGGCCCTTCGTCAAGCGGCGGATGGCGAGCGAGCTGGGGCTGGACTGGCAGGGCCGGTTCAAGAGCTTCGAGCACGAGGCGGCGGCCGCGGCGTCGCTGGGCCAGGTGCACAAGGCGGTGGGCCATGACGGAAGGCGGCTGGCCTGCAAGCTGCAGTACCCCGACATGCAGTCGGCGGTCGAGGCCGACCTCAAGCAGCTGAAGCTGATCCTCGGCATCTTCGAACGTTACGACAAGACGGTGTCGACCAAGCAGATCCACGCCGAGATCTCGGAGCGGCTGCGCGAGGAGCTGGACTATTCGCTCGAGGCCAAGCATTCCAGGCTCTACGCCGACATGCTGGCGAACGAGCCCAACGTCCATGTGCCCGAGGTGGTGCCGGAGCTGTCGACCAAGCGGCTGCTGACCACCACCTGGCAGGACGGCAAGAAGATCCTGACCTTCGTCCAAGGCAGCGAGGAGCAGCGGGCCCAGCTGGCGTTGAACATGTTCCGCGCCTGGTACGTGCCGCTGTATTTCTACGGCGTGATCCATGGCGACCCGCATCTCGGCAACTACTCGGTGCGGGACGACGATTCGATCAACCTGATGGATTTCGGCTGCATCAGGGTGTTCCCGCCCAGCTTCGTCGGCGGCGTGATCGAACTGTACCGGGCCCTGGAGACCAATGACCGCGATCGCGCGGTGGCGGCCTACAAGACCTGGGGCTTCAAGAACATGACCAACGAGCTGGCCGACGTGCTGAACGTCTGGGCCGGCTTCCTGTACGGCCCGATCCTGGAGAACAAGGTGCGGCTGATCGGCGAGGCCAAGAACGGCGTCTATGGCCGCGAGACCGCCGAGCAGGTGCACAAGGAGCTGCGCCGCGTCGGCGGGATCGAGGTGCCGCGCGAATTCGTGTTCATGGACCGCGCCGCGCTGGGCCTGGGCTCGGTGTTCATCCACCTCAAGGCCAAGGTGAACTGGCACACCCTGTTCAACGACCTGATCGCCGATTTCGACCTGGCGTCGCTGACCAGGCGGCAGAGCGACATCCTGAAGAAGCACGATATCCCGCTACCGGTGGCCGGCGCCTGACGCCCATGGCTCCAAGCGATCCGGACGAGTGGGCCGCCCTGCGGCGGGAATGGGCCGAGGGCGGTCGCGTCGTGCTCCAGGACGATGCGAATGGCAGCGACCACAGCATCGTCCATCACTGGATCATGCGGCTGATCGATGGCGAGATCGTCGATGACGACCGGGACGGCATCCTGTCGCTGGTCTATCACAGCCTGAACTTCGACATCCCCTTCGCCGCCACCAAGGGCGTGCGGGACGAGTTGCTGCAGGTGGTCCGGATGAAGATCAAGGACCCCGCCTGGCGGCGATTCCCCCAGGAGCCCGGGGCAAAGGAAGGCTGAGTCCCGGCGGATAGGGGGCGTTGCTCACCCGTCTGCGAGAATTCCCCACATCGTCATTGCGAGCGCAGCGAAGCAATCCATCGGGCCGCTCGTGCTGACCCGTGGATTGCTTCGTCGGCTTCGCCTCCTCGCAATGACGGATGAGAGGCGGGCGCCTTCTCAGGCCGTCCGCACCCCGCCTCAGTTTACCGACGGCCCTGCCTTGGGGGTCGGCTGGCCCTGCGGTGGCGTCGGCCCGCCCGGGTAGAATTTCGCGGCGGGATTGGCCTGCATGAAGTCATAGACCACCGCGCCGAGCGGGCGCTTCTGCCGCTCGGATGGCGCCTGCTGCCACGGCACGACCTCGCGCAGCGCCGCCAGCGCCGCGGTCGGCACCGCTCCGAAGTTGCGCCCGGGGGCCTGGACCTTGCGCACATCCGTCCAGAAGCTCCCCGTCAGCAGGTCCTGGGCCAGGAGCTGGAAGGACAGGTCGACGGCGTCGCGGGCCCGCTGGGTCTTGAGGCGGGTTTCCGCCTGCAGGTCCTCGACCGTGGCGACGATGGCCTGTCCGGCCGGCGTGACCGGCGTGCCCATGCCCGACAGCTCCAGCCAGAGATCGGTCGGCAGGTAACCGTCCAGCCTAGGCGCGTTCCTGCGCATGTCGGCGCTGAGGATGTCGGCCGGCTTGACCAACGTGAAGAAGGGGTTGCGGAAGCGCTCGATGCGCTGGGCGACCGCCACGTCCATATTGGTCAGGGCGATGGTGAAGGCTTCGACCTGATTGGCGAGGGGATAGGGATCCCAATTGGCGTTGGAGAAGATGTAGCCCGACTGGCCGTGGCTGAGCGGGCCGCCCTTGACGTAGTACTTCATGAATTGCGGCGTGCTCAGCTCCCATGAGCTTTCCGGCGTCAGGCCGGGCAGCACGGCCGGGTTGTGATCGGACGCGTTGATCGACAGCAGCGTGGAATCGCGCAGCTCGGCCCAGGCCTGCCAGGCCGAGCCCTGACGCTGGCTGGAGGCGCGCATGCTTTCGGGATCCTGGATGATGCGGGCCGGGTCCTCGTCGAAGAGATAGCTGCCCCGGATCATGTCCATGACCCGCGCAGCGTCCCAGGTCAGCCAGGGATAGGGACGCATCGCCTGAACCTGCGAGGAGATCGGCGTGACGCTGGAATTCATGCCGAGCAGGTCGATGGCATGGGCGAGGTCCGTCCATTCCAGCAGCCTGCGCGCATCGGCCACCAGCAGCACGGCCTGGGCCTGGGCATAGGCGTTGGTGCTGATCAGGGCGGCTTCATCGGCGACGAAGGGCTCCAGCGGCCTCAGGCCGGCCTTGGCAAGAGCGTCGGCCGCCGGCATGCGCACGCCGCGGTAATAGGCATCGCCTTCGCCGACCATGGCCCCCGCGATGTTGCCCATGGTGGGCAGGTCGCCCTCGCCCAGCGTCCCGCGCGACTGCACCACCGGGGTGACGCGCGCATTGAGCATGTCGACCAGGATGTGGGTCAGCTGCGGGCTGGCGCCTCATAGGACATGGTGTTGGCACGGATCGCCATGATGGCGCGGATCAGCGCCTCCTCCTGCAGTTCCGGGCCGAAGCCGCTGGCGACCCCGTTCCTGAAACGCGCCAACTGCTGCTCCTTCAGCAGCTTGGTGTTCTCGGGCGTGGTCGGGTCGCCCGAAAAGATCACCGTTTCGCGCTGGTCGCCGGCCCCCCGGTTGAACCAGTAGATCGTCACGTTCTCGGCCGCGCCCTGCAGCAGCAGCCCGTAGGCATCGGCCGAGCGTTGCAGGGCTTCGTCGCTGAGCTTCACCTTCGCACCGTCGCGGGCGATGGCGATCACCTGCTCGATCGTGAGGTCATGGCCTGTCAGCGTGATCGTCGTGTCCGCGGCGGTTTCGACGATCGCCTGATAGGTCCCCGGCGCTTCCAAGGCGCGGAGGGATCGGGGCGCCATCGAGACGGCGAGCAACGTCAACGCAAGCAACAGAAATTTCGTGCAGACGGAGGCAAACCGGTCCGGCATGAGCTTCTCCCGCTGTCGGCTGAAATCTATGGGAACGATTTCACTATATAGAAAAAAAGTTTCCTGAAAAGGCGTCCGAGACCGACTCTTGCCGGCACAGCCGCAGCCCGACGAAGCCGCACGGCAGCCATGCCGGGCACCGAAACGGTGGATCGGGGGTTTCTTCAGGTGAACAATGGGTCCCAGACCGTTGAGCCCCAGGAGGTTCCATGTCCATCCAGCACCTGCTCGTCCCCCTCAGCGGCCATGCCGGCGACCGTGCCTCCCTCGATGCCGCCCTGGGCCTCGCCAAGCGCTTCGACGCGTCGGTCGAGGTGCTGGCGCTGCGCCCCGATCCGCAGCGCGTCCTGGCCTACACCGGGGCCGAGATGGCAGTGGCGACCAGCATGCTGCTGGAAGGGGCGGAGAAGGCGTCGAACGAGGTGGCCGCCCGCAACCGCGCCGTGTACGAGGCCGCCATCGCGGCGGCCGGGTCCGGCCCCGAGGTCGAGTTCCGCGAGGAGACCGGCAGCGAGACCGCCGTGGTCGGCCGCCGCGGCTCGGTCTCGGACCTGATCGTGACCCCAGGCCCGAGCCTGGACCCGACCGCCACCCGGGCGGTGCTGGAGGCCGCTTTGTTCGAGACCGGCCGGGCCGTGCTGATCGTGCCGGGCCCGGCGCCCGCCGACTTCGCCGACCGCATCCTGGTGGCCTGGGACGGCGGCAAGGAATCGGCCCGCAGCGTGGCCGCCGCCCTGCCCTTCCTGGAGGCGGCGACGGCGGTGAGCGTCTACACCCGCGACGAGGGCGAAGACCGCTGCACCGCGGCCGACCTGGTCAAGTATCTGAGCCGCCACGGCGCGCCGTCGAACCGGGTGACCGACGACGACCCCAAGCAGTCGGTCGACGCCGCCATCCCGGCCGCCGCCCAGCGCGCCAATGCCGGGCTGATCGTGATGGGCGGCTACAGCCACAGCCGCTTCCGCGAGATGATCCTGGGCGGGGTGACCGAACACATGCTGTTCCACGCCCCCTGCCCGGTGCTGATGGCTCACTGAGCGGTCCTTCCCCAGCGCCTTCCTCCTTCGACATTGCGAGGAGGCGAAGCCGACGAAGCAATCCATGGCGCCGCCTGGCATGGATTGCTTCGCTGCGCTCGCAATGACGGGGAGGTGGGAGAGGCCAGTCTCCCTTTCCTCCTTGGGCCCCGCTTCCCTTGGCCGTGGCGGGACAAAGCCCCTTTCCACTCGCAGGCTCCTTCGTTTAGTCTCGCGCCGCCGTCAGCCATGACGGCATCGACGAACGAGGATTCCCGGTGACCATCGCTGGCACCCAGCAGCACGACGCCCCCACCGCCTTCGGCGGCGGACGGATTGTGCCTGCCCTCGTTCCCTCCATCGGGCGACCGTTCCCGACGCGCTGACCGCGTCCGGACCGTCCAGCCAGGCTTCATTCTTCAGTCTCGCACGCTCCCGGGCCCGGTCCGCGCCGCGGTCCCGTGCGTCGTTGCGTCCGGACCGTCCGTCCTCGCGCCTTCCCACGAAGGCACCCTCCCTCGACAGGACATCTCCGATGACGAAGACGATGAAGACCGCCGTCAGCCCCACCCGTGCCGAGGACTATGCCGGCTGGTACCAGGCCGTGGTGCGGACCGCCGACCTGGCCGAGGCCGCACCCGTGCGCGGCTGCATGACGATCAAGCCCTGGGGCTACGGCATCTGGGAGCGCATCCAGGCGATCCTCGACCGCCGCTTCAAGGAAACCGGACACCGCAACTGCTACTTCCCCCTGTTCATCCCGCTGCAGTACATGCAGCGGGAGGCCGAGCATGTCGAAGGCTTCGCCGCCGAGGTGGCGCTGGTCACGCATCACCGCCTGGCCAATGTCGACGGCCGGCTGCAGGTCGACGCCCCCCTCGACGAACCCCTGGTGGTCCGCCCCACCTCGGAGACCATCGTCGGCGAGGCGTTCTCGCGCTGGATCCAGTCCCACCGCGATCTGCCCGTGCTGATCAACCAATGGGCCAATGTGGTGCGCTGGGAGAAGCGGCCCCGCATCTTCCTGAGAACCTCGGAGTTGCTGTGGCAGGAGGGTCATACCGCCCATGCCACCGAAGCCGAGGCGCTGGAGGAGACTGAGCGCATGCTGGGCATCTACCGCGAGGTGGCGGAACAGGCGCTGGCCCTGCCCGTGATCGCCGGGCGCAAGACCCGGCGGGAGAAGTTCCCCGGCGCCGTCACCACCCTGTGCATCGAGGCGATGATGCAGGACGGCCGCGCGCTGCAATCCGGCACCTCCCATTTCCTCGGCCAGAACTTCGCCCGCGCCGCCGGCATCCGGTTCACCGATGTCGACGGTACGGTGAAATTGCCCCACACCACCTCCTGGGGCGCATCGACCCGGCTGATCGGCGCGCTGATCATGACCCACAGCGACGATGACGGGCTGCGGCTGCCCCCCGCCGTGGCACCCGACCAGGTGGCGATCCTGCCGGTGCTGCGCGGCACACCCGAGGATGCCGCCGTCCTGGCCCGCTGCGACGAGATCGCCGCGCGACTGCGACGCGAGTCCTGGAGCGGCGAGCCCATCCGGGTAACGATTGACCGGCGCCCCGGCAGCGGCTCCGCCAAGCGCTGGGACTGGGTGCGCAAGGGCGTGCCCGTGATCGTCGAACTCGGCGCCCGCGATCTGGCTGGCGGCACGGTCATCACTTGGCGCCGCGACCGGTTGCAGGACCGCAAGACGGAGGTCGGGCTGGGGGCATTCATCGCCGCCCTGCCCGGCCTGCTGTCCGAAATCCAGGCCACGCTGGCCGCCGAGGCCCGGACCTGGCGCGACGCCCGGCTGCGCGACGCCGCGACCCTGGACGAGGCCCGCGCCCTGCTCGGCGATGGCGGCGCCGATGGCTACCGCAGCGGCGCCGGCTTCGTGCGGCTGCCCTGGAGCGGATCGGAGGACGAGGAGGCCGCGCTGGCCGATATCGGGGTGACGGTACGCTGCCTGGTCCCGGCCGATCGCCCCGCCCCCTGCGCCGCCACCGGGGTGCAGACCACCGACCGCGCGATCCTGGCCCGCGCCTACTGACCGTCCCGACGGGCTGACGCCAGCGGCGCCAGCCCGTCCGCCAGCATTCCGACCAGGCCCCGGGCGTAAGCGCCGTCCGGGTCCAGGTCGGGGTCGTAGATGGTGACGTTGAGGCCGAGGCAGCGCGGCGAGGCCAGGAAGCCGCGCAGCAGCGTCGCCAGGCCGGCGTAGTCGAGACCCGGGCTGCCGGGCGAATCCACCGCCGGCATCACCGCCTGGTCGAGGATGTCGACGTCGAGATGGACCCAGAACGGGATCTCCGGCGTCCGGTCCAGCACCGCGAAGCTGCGCCGCAGCCCCTCCGCCAGGCCCATCTCCAGCAGCTCGAACATGTCGATCCGGGTGATGGCGGTGTCGGCGATGTCCTCCCAGCCCCAGTCCGGCTCGCGCCCTTCGCGCTCGCCGATCTGGATCGCCCGCTCCGCCGGCACCAGCGGGTCGGGCGCGCCGGGCCAGCGCAGCATCAGCGGGTCGCCCAGGCCGATCGCCAGCGCCAGATCCATGCCGGCGGCGGAATACAGGGCGAAGTCCGGCTCGTAATTGCCGGGATGGCGGAAGTCGCTGTGGCCGTCGAGATGCACCAGCGCCAGCTCGCTGTGCCGCCGGGCCCCCGCCAGGGCGCCGATCAGGATCGAGCAGTCGCCGCCGACCACCACTGGGAACAGCCGGTCGCGCAGCGCCGCATCGACCGCATCGGCGACCTGCTGGTTGAAGCGGCGGATCGCCGGGCCGTTGCGCAGCACGGTGCCGGGCTGCGGATCGGTGCTGTAGTCCGGCCGCCCCAGGTCGACCACCCGGCTCGGCCGCAGCCGGGTTTCCAGCCCGGCCTCGGTCAGCGCCTGCGGCGCCCGCCAGGTGCCGGGCTCATGCCCCTGATGCAGCGGCCGCAGGCCCAGATTCGACGGCGCCCGGATCAGCGCGGTGCCGGCGATGCCGCCGGCGAACACCGGGTCCCCCATGGCCATCTCCTCCTCTTTGCAGTCCGGCCCAGTATGCGCGAAACTGCGAGGCCGCCAAGGCCACCGTCCGGGCGCGGAAACCGACACCGGTCCGGCCAGCTGTGAAGGAACTTCCAAGGTGATGGGCCGGCGCGCCGCCTACTGCGCCGCCGCGACCTCGCCATATCCGCGGTTTCCGTACGACATCGAGGACATCGCCATGCGTCTCCCCTTCCACCACGCACAGGGCTTCGGCGGCGCGCCGCTGGGCAACATGTTCCGCGCCATCCCCGAGGCCGAGGCGATCGCCGCGGTCCAGGATGCCTGGGACGCCGGCATCCGCTACTACGACACCGCCCCGTTCTACGGCGCCGGCCTGTCCGAGATCCGCATGGGCGCGGCGCTGAAGGACAGGCCGCGCGGCGACTACGTGCTCAGCACCAAGGTCGGCCGCCTGATCCTCGACGAGATCGAGACCGGCACCCGCGACCAGGGTGAGAAGGGCGGGCTGTTCGAGGCCGGCCTGCCGAACAAATGGGTCTACGACTATTCCGCCGACGGCACGCTGCGGTCGATCGAGGACAGCCTGAAGCGCATGGGCACCGACCGCATCGACCTGGTCTGGATCCATGACGTGGCCGAGGATTTCCACGGCGCGCAGTGGCGCGAGGTGCTGGACCAGGCGCTGGACGGCGCCGGCAAGGCGCTGACCCGGCTGCGCGAGGAGGGCGTGATCAAGGGCTGGGGCCTCGGCGTCAACAAGGTCGAGCCCTGCGAGGTCGCGCTGGACCGCGCCGACCCCGACGGCTTCCTGCTGGCGGGGCGCTACACCCTGCTGGACCACCGCACGGCGCTGGCCGGGCTGATGCCGAAGGCCGAGAAGCGCGGCGCCGGCATCGTGGTCGGCGGGCCGTACAATTCCGGCATCCTGGCCGGCGGCGCGCATTACGAGTACCAGGCGGCGACGCCGGAGATGCAGGCCCGGGTCGACGGGCTGAAGGCGGTGGCGGCCGAGTTCGGCATCGACCTGCGCGCCGCGGCGCTGCAGTTCCCGCTGGCGCATCCCGCCGTCGCCGCGATCATCCCCGGCGCCAGCCGGCCGGGCCGCAGCGCCGAGAATCTGGCGCTGGCGGCGGCGCCGATCCCCGCCGCCTTCTGGCAGGCGCTGCGCGACCGCGGCCTGATCGCGCCGGACGCGCCGACGCCGCGGGGCTGAGGCTATTCCTCCTTGTGGCGCCCGGTGATCAGCCGGGCGCTGCGCTGGCCGGTGGTGTAGATCCACAGCCAGCTCAGCGCCACGGTCAGGCGGTTGCGCAGGCCGATCAGGAAGTAGATGTGGGCAAAGCCCCAGATCCACCACGCCAGCCAGCCGCGCAGCTTGATCCAGCCGAAATCGATCACCGCGGCGCGCTTGCCGATGGTGGCCAGGCTGCCGGCATGCTTGTAGCGGAACGGCCGCGCCTCCGCCTTGCCCTCCAGCCGGGCCCGAATGGTGTCGGCGACGTGCTGGCCCTGCTGCTTGGCGGCCGGGGCGATGCCGGGCAGCGGCTTGCCGTCCCAGGCGTCGAGCCGGGCGGTGTCGCCGACCACGAAGATCTCGGGGTGGCCCGGCACGGTCAGGTCGGGCGCCACCATGACCCGGCCGGCGCGGTCCGCCTCCGCCCCCAGCCAGGCGGCGGCGGGCGAGGCCTGGACGCCGGCGGCCCAGATCACGGTCTTGGCCGGGATCCGGTCGGTGCCCAGCATCACGCCGTCGGCGTCGCAGGCGGTGACGGCGTGGTCGGTGCGGATCTCCGCCCCCAGCCGCTCCAGCGCCTGCCGGGCGTAGTTCGAGAGGTCCTCGGGGAAGGCGGACAGCACGCGCGGCCCGGCCTCGACCAGCAGGATACGGGCTTCTTTCGGGTTCAGGGCGCGGAAATCCTGGGCCATGGTGTGGTGCGCCAGCTCGGCGATCGTGCCCGCCAGCTCCACCCCGGTCGGCCCGGCGCCGACGATGACGAAGGTCAGCAGCGCCTGTCGCACCGCCGGGTCGGGCTCGACCTCCGCCCGTTCGAAGGACATCAGCACCCGCCGCCGGATGTCGGTGGCGTCGTCGATGTCCTTCAGCCCGGGGGCGAAGGGCTCCCAGTCGTCATGGCCGAAATAGGCGTGCCGGGCGCCGGTGGCGACCAGCAGCGTGTCGTAGGGCACTGGCGGCTCGCCCTTCAACTGCACCGCCTTGCCGGCGACGTCGACCCCGGTGACCTCACCCAGGATGGTCCGCACCTCCGGCCGCCCCGCCACCAGGTGGCGGATCGGCCAGGCGATCTCGGACGGCGACAGCGACGCGGTGGCAACCTGGTACAGCAGCGGCTGGAACAGGTGGTGGTTGCGCCGGTCGATCAGGGTGATGTCGACCGGTGCGCCCTTGAGGCGCAGCACCGCCTGCAGCCCGCCGAAGCCGGCGCCGATGACGACCACGCGATGACGCGCTTCGGGTTCGGTCATGATGATCCCTCGCCGGTTGCATGGCTTTACCGTGTGGTATCGCGGTGCAGCATGCAAGGGCGGCAGCGTCGCGCCCCGGCCAGCGTCCGCCGCTAGCGACGGTCGGCGATGGCGAGGCGGCAGGCGAGGCCGAAGAACACCGTCGCCAGCAGAACTTGCGGCAGGCGCTGCCAGCGGCCGCCGCGAGCCAGGCGGCGGCCCAGCCGGCTGGCCGTCAGGATCACCACCCCGTTGACCCCCAGCCCGATCAGGTTCAGCACCGTCGCCAGCACCAGGATCTGCACCGTCACCGGCCCGGCACCCGGCTGGATGAACTGCGGGAACAGCGCCAGCACGAACAGCGCCATCTTAGGGTTCAGCAGGTTGGTGATCAGCCCCTGGCGGAAGATGCGGCCGACCGGGTGGCGGGCCAGCGTCGCGGTCGGCGCCAGCAGCGTGCCCTCGCTGCGCAGCGTCTTCCAGGCGAGGTACAGCAGATAGGCGGCGCCGGCCCAGCGGACGATGTCGTAGGCGACCGGGACGACCACGAACAGCTGCGACAGACCCAGCGCCGCGGCCAAGGCGTGGCAGTAGGTGCCGGCCTGGATGCCGGCGAGCG
The DNA here is from genome assembly GCF_052115705.1 of Inquilinus sp. 2KB_23. Lineage (NCBI taxonomy): Bacteria > Pseudomonadati > Pseudomonadota > Alphaproteobacteria > Rhodospirillales > Rhodospirillaceae > Inquilinus > Inquilinus sp. 2KB_23. The sequence goes on from NZ_JBFRHF010000017.1 coordinate 37,187, forward strand.
AGGCGAAGCCGGCGGCACGGCCCTGGCTGACGCTGCGCGAGGCGATCAGCAGCATGTCGGGACCCGGCGTCGCGGTCAAAGCGAGGCAGGCGGCGGCGAACAGGGTCAGGGTGGCGAGGTCCGGCATGAGGCGATCTCCATGGTCAGGCCGGACCTGGACCCTATCGATCGCCCGGGCGGGCCGCCACGCCGGCGCGCGCAAGGTCGCCCTGCGCCGGCCCGGGGTGGTGCCGGCCGGCCGGATGCGGGATCGTGGCTACCCTTGCGGCACCAGCGCCGCGACCTCGTCCCGCCCCTCGCCGCCCAGCCCCTCGGCCACGCCGGCGCGGTCGGCCGCCGGGCGGTTCTGGCTCATCTTCCACTTGCCCTCGAGGCGCGCGATCGGCAAAGCGAAGCCGACGATGCCCCTGAGCTGGCCGCGCACGAAATCCGCCGGCGCGTCGGCCACGGCCCAGGGTGCCGCCCGTCCGCCCTCGTGCCGCTGCGTCAGCCGCGTCACCAGCTCCAGCAGCCGGTCGGCATCGTCGAACATCTCCAGCGGGCCGCTGGCATGGATGGCGACGTAGTTCCAGGTCGGCACCACCTTGCCGGTCTGGCGCTTGGTCTCGTACCAGGACGGTGTGATGTAGGCGTCCGGGCCTTGGAAGATCGCCAGCGCCTGAGTGCCGGCGACGCCGCCGGCGGCATGCGGGTTGGCCTTGGCGAGATGGCCGTAGAGCGTGCCGTTGAGCCCGGCCCCGGCATCCAGCAGCATCGGGACATGGCTGGCGACGAGACCGTCGGCCCCGAGGCTGACCAGCGTGGCCAGGCCGGCCTCGCGGATGGCGGCGTGCAGGGTCTCGATCCGGTCTTCCCGGAAGGCGGGCGGAACATACATGGCGGTGTCCGGGGCAGCGAAGTGGATGCTGGTACAGATGGCGGCCAATCGGACCGGCCGCCAGGGCCAATCCGTGCGGATCGGCCGATCCAATTCCCGCGGCGGCGCACCGGCGGCATGCAGTTTCGGCAAGGCCCTGCGCTTCCGCCATGCCGCAGCATGCTGCTATACCGGCCCAGAACATCAGGACGGGTTTCCCTCAACCTGTCATGCCCGGGCTCGACCCGGGCATCCAGAGGCTGTCGACATCTTCTGGATTGCCGGGTCAAGCCCGGCAATGACATGGAAAGAGAGGCCGGTCCCGACCGCCCTCCTCTGCCCTGTACGGACCCACGCCATGATCCCGCGCTACAGCCGCCCCGAGATGACCCGGATCTGGGAGCCCGAGAACCGCTACCGGATCTGGCTGGACATCGAGGTCGCGGCGCTGGAGGCGATGTCCCAGCTGGGCATCGTGCCCGAGAGCGCGGTCAAGGCGGTGCGCGAGCGCGGCAATTTCGACGTCGCCCGGATCGACGAGATCGAGCGCGAGACCCGGCACGACGTCATCGCCTTCCTGACCAACCTGGCCGAGTATGTCGGGCCCGAGGCGCGCTTCGTGCACCAGGGCATGACCTCGTCGGACGTGCTGGACACCACGCTGTCGATCCAGCTGTCCCAGGCGATCGACCTGCTGCTGGCCGATGTCGACGGCCTGCTGGCCGCGCTGCAGCGCCGGGCGGAGGAGCACAGGCACACCCTGACCGTCGGCCGCAGCCACGGCATCCATGCCGAGCCGACCACCTTCGGCCTGAAGCTGGCCGGCCACTGGGCCGCCTTCCGCCGCAACCGCGACCGGCTGGTGGCGGCGCGGCGCGAGATCGCGACCTGCGCCATTTCCGGCCCGGTCGGCACCTTCGCCTCGGTCGACCCGTTCGTCGAACGCTATGTCGCCGACAAGCTGGGGCTGCAGGTCGAGCCGGTGTCGACCCAGGTGATCCCGCGCGACCGCCACGCCATGGTGTTCGCCACCTTCGGCGTCGTCGCCTCCTCGATCGAGCACCTGGCCATCGAGATCCGTCACTTGCAGCGGACGGAAGTGCGCGAGGCGGAGGAGTTCTTCCATCCCGGCCAGAAGGGCTCGTCGGCGATGCCGCACAAGCGCAACCCGGTCTTGACCGAGAACCTGACCGGCATCGCCCGGCTGGTGCGCGGCGCCGTGGTGCCGGCGCTGGAGAATGTCGCGCTGTGGCATGAGCGCGACATCAGCCATTCCTCGGTCGAGCGGGTGCAGGGGCCGGACGCCACCATCGCGCTGGACTTCGCCCTGTCGCGCCTGACCGGCGTGGTCGACAAGCTGCTGGTCTACCCCGAGCGGATGCAGGCCAACCTCGACTCGCTCGGCGGCCTGGTGTTCTCGCAGCGCGTGCTGCTGGCCCTGACCCAGGCGGGTGTCAGCCGCGAGGACGCCTACGCCATGGTCCAGCGCAACGCCATGAAGGTGTGGCACGAGGGCGGCAGCTTCCTGGACCGGCTGGCGGCCGACCCGGAGGTGGCCAAGGCGATCCCGCGCGAGCAGCTGGCGCACGCCTTCACCTATGATTTCTACACCAAGCACGTCGACGACATCTTCACCCGCGTCTTCGCCGCGGCCTGACACCACCAGCCCGGGGGGCGCGCGACCATGGACAAGAGCAAGCTCTCACAGGCCAGCATCGCGGCCCAGGCGCTGGGCTGGGTCGACCCGATCACCAAGGCGGTGACCCCGGCGATCCACCCCTCCTCCACCTATATCCGCGACCCGGACAACCAGTACACCTCCGGCCGGATCTACGCGCGGGACAACAACCCGAGCTTCGACCAGGTCGAGGCGGTGCTGGCGGCGCTGGAGGGCGCGGCCGGCGCAGCGGTCTTCGCCTCCGGCATGGCGGCGGCGACGGCGGTGTTCCTGTCGCTGTCCCCGGGCGACCATGTGGTGGCGCCGACGGTGATGTACTGGTCGCTGCGCAACTGGCTGCTGACCGAGGCGACCCGCTGGGGCCTGAAGGTCGAGCTGGTCGAGACCAGCGACATTGCCGCCGTCCGCGCCGCGCTGCGGCCGGGCGAGACCAAACTGGTGTGGCTGGAAACCCCGTCCAACTCGATGTGGACCGTGACCGACATCGCCGCGGTGGCCGAGGCCGCGCATGCCGCCGGCGCCCGGGTGGCGGTCGATTCCACCGTGGCAACGCCGGTGCTCACCCGACCGCTGGCGCTGCGCGCCGACCTGGTGATGCATTCCGCGACCAAATACCTGAACGGCCATTCCGACGTGATCGCCGGCGCCCTGGCCACCGCCCGCGACGACGAGCAGTGGCAGCGGATCAAGCGCATCCGGGCCCAGCTCGGCGGCATCCTGGGGCCGTTCGAATCCTGGCTGCTGCTGCGCGGCATGCGCACCCTGGTGCCGCGGGTGCGCCAGGCCTCGGCCAGTGCCATGGCCATCGCCGAGCACTTCCACGGCCATCCGCTGGTCTCCGCCGTGCTGTATCCCGGCCTGCCCTCGGCCGACGGCCATGCCATCGCCGCGCGCCAGATGCAGGGCGGCTTCGGCGGCATGCTGTCGATCCGGGTCAAGGCCGGCGCCGCCGCGGCGATCGGCACGGCCGCCCGGGTCGAACTGTGGAAGCGCGCCACGTCGCTGGGCGGGGTCGAAAGCCTGATCGAGCACCGCTCCAGCATCGAGGGCCCGACCAGCCCGGTGCCGGACGACCTGCTGCGCCTGTCCGCCGGCATCGAGGACCCGTCCGAGCTGATCGCCGATTTGGAGCAGGCGCTGAAGGCAGCGACCGCGTAAGGCTTCAACCTCAGGATCCGGCCGTCGATCCGCAGCATGAGGCCGATGCGGCCGCTTGGGTTGCGCGATGCCGGGGCTTGCAGATCGCGGCACGGGCCACGAGACGGAGCACGACGCTCTCGTCGTCGGCCAGCAGCGCTTCCGCATCGAACACCTGCATCGGGGCTTCCGGCGGGCCGACCTCGAAGGTCAGCCGGGCATCGGGATCGAGCGCGATCCGGCGCGCGACCTGGTCCAGGATCGCCCGGAACTTGGCGACCGGCATGAAGGCCCGCCCGTCGTCCGACGCCCGGTCCTCCACCTGCAGGATCGTTTCGCGCCATTGGTCGGGGTTGCCGCCGCAATCGAGCGTGACGAAGGATCCCGCCTTGACCTCGGTCACGTGGTAGCCCGGCCGGATCCGCCGTCCGCCATATTCGATCACGAGGGCCTTGCCGGCGTGCGGCGCGAGGGCGTCGAGAACCGCACCGAGAGAGCCGTCGCCGTGGAAATCGGCGCCGTGAAAATCGGTGGCCGAGAGGCTTGCCTGCTCGCTCATTGTCGCCTACCTTTCATCTCAACATCTCTTGAGAGATTGAGACAAAGATGGATGAACCGCAAGCCCTCGATGCTTTCGCGGCCCTCTCGCAGGAGACCCGGCTGCGGATCATCCGCCTTCTGGTGACGGCCGGACCGGCCGGGCTGCCGGCCGGTGCGATCGGCGAGGAGATGGGCGCGACCTCGTCGCGGATGTCGTTCCACCTGAGCCATCTGGAGCAGGCGGGGCTGGTCCAGTCCCGCCGCGAGGGCCGCTCGATCGTCTACACCGCCGCCTATCCGGCCCTGTCCGGCCTGATCCAGTTCCTGATGCGCGACTGCTGCCAGGGGCGCCCGGAGGTGTGCACCCCCGCCGTGGCCGCGATGTCCGCCTGCTGCGCCCCCGGGGAGGAACCCGCCCATGCCTGATCGTACCCACCAGCCCGGGCCCGCCATGGACATCGTCATCTACCACAACCCGGATTGCGGCACCTCGCGCAACACCCTCGCGCTGATCCGCAATGCCGGGATCGAGCCGCATGTCGTGGAGTATCTGAAGACGCCGCCGTCGCGGCCGCTGCTGCGCCAGTTGATCGAACGGATGGGGGTCTCCGTCCGTGACGTCCTGCGCGAAAAGGGCACCCCCTATGCCGAGTTGGGCCTCGCCGATCCCAACCTGACGGACGACCAGATCCTCGACGCCATGATGGCGCATCCGATCCTGATCAACCGGCCGATCGTGGTCAGCCCCAAGGGCGTGAGGCTCTGCCGGCCATCCGAAGCGGTGATCGACCTGCTGCCGCCGCAGCAGGGGGAATTCGTCAAGGAAGACGGCGAACGCGTGGTGGACGGGCACGGCCGCCGGGTCGCGACGACATAGGCGGATCCATGTCCATCTTCGAACGCTATCTCACCCTCTGGGTCGCCCTGTGCATCGTCGCCGGCATCGCCCTCGGCCATGCCGTGCCGGGGGCCTTCCAGGCGGTCGGCGCCGCGGAGGTCGCCAGGGTCAACCTGCCGGTCGCCGTGCTGATCTGGCTGATGGTCATCCCCATGCTGCTGAAGATCGATTTCGCCGCGCTCGGCGAGGTCGGTCGGCACTGGCGCGGCATCGGCGTGACCCTGTTCATCAACTGGGCGGTGAAGCCGTTCTCGATGGCGGCGCTCGGCTGGCTCTTCGTCGGCTGGCTATTCCGGTCCTGGCTGCCGGCCGACCAGATCGACAGCTACATCGCCGGCCTGATCATCCTGGCGGCCGCGCCCTGCACGGCCATGGTCTTCGTCTGGTCCAACCTGACCAGGGGCGAGCCGCATTTCACGCTGAGCCAGGTGGCGCTCAACGACGCGATCATGGTGGTGGCCTTCGCCCCGATCGTCGGCCTGCTGCTCGGCCTGTCCGCGATCACCGTGCCGTGGGACACGCTCGTGCTGTCGGTCGTGCTCTACATCGTCATTCCGGTGATGCTGGCGCAGGGCCTGCGCCGCTGGGTGCTGGCCACGGGAGGAGAGTCGGCGCTGGGGCGGTTGCTGCAGGTCCTGGGGCCGGTCTCGCTGGTGGCGCTGCTCGCGACTCTGGTGCTGCTGTTCGGCTTCCAGGGCGAGCAGATCATCGCGCAGCCGCTGGTCATCGTGCTGCTGGCCGTGCCGATCCTGATCCAGGTCTACTTCAACGCCGGGCTGGCCTACCTGCTGAACCGCGTCGCCGGGGAGCAGCATTGCGTCGCCGGCCCTTCGGCCCTGATCGGCGCGTCCAATTTCTTCGAACTGGCCGTCGCCGCCGCCATCAGCCTGTTCGGCTTCCACTCCGGCGCCGCGCTCGCCACCGTGGTCGGCGTGCTGATCGAGGTCCCGGTGATGCTGTCCGTCGTCTCGATCGTGAACCGGTCCAAGGGCTGGTACGAGCGAGGCAATGCCGCGAGCCGGATGCCCGTGCCGACGAACCCAGACCCGTCATGCGACCCGCATCCGGCTCAAGGCGATCCGAGGTGAAGCCCTGGCTGGTGGTCTCGGCGCTCGGGCTGACGCAGATCATCGGCTACGGCACGCTCTACTACAGCTTCAGCATCCTGGCGCCGGCGATGTCCAGGGACTTCGCCTGGTCGGCCGAATGGACCTTCGGCGCACTTTCCGCCGCACTGCTGATCGGCGGCCTTGCCGCGCCGTGGGTCGGCCGCCGGATCGACCGGCACGGCGCCGGGCGCGTGATGAGCGTCGGGTCGGTCCTCGCCGCGGCCGCGCTGGTCGCCTGCGCGCTGGCGCCGGGCCGGATCGCGTTCGTCTTCGGCCTGATCGCCATCGAGGTCGCGTCGACCTTCGTCCAGTACAGCGCAGCCTTCGCGCTGCTGGTCCAGCTCCGGCCGCAGGCCGCGCAGCGCAGCATCACCCATCTGACGCTGATCGCCGGCTTCGCCTCGACCCTGTTCTGGCCGATCACCGCCGCCCTTCACGCCCATCTGACGTGGCAGCAGGTCTATCTGGTCTTCGCGGTCCTGAACCTGGCCATCTGCCTGCCGGCCCATGCCTGGCTTTCACGCGCCATGCGACGGCCGCGAGGGCCCGGACCGGCCACGGCGGTCGCGACGCCCGCTACCCCGGTCGAAGGCCGCCTTCATCCGAGCAGACGGCCGATCGCCTTCGCGCTGATGGTGACCGGCTTTGCGCTCGAGAGCTTCGTCAACGCCGCGATCCTGGTCCATATGCTGCCGCTCCTGGCTGCCTTGGGCCTGGGTGCGGCCAGCGTCCTGGTCGGGACGCTGTTCGGCCCGGCGCAGGTGCTGAGCCGCTTGACCAACATGGTCTTCGGCGGCGGGCTGCCCCAGGTCACGCTCGCGGTGATCTCGGCCACGCTGATGCCGGCCGCGGCCCTGCTTCTGCTCGGCACCGCCCCCTGGCTCATCGGCGCCCTGGCCTTCGCCGTCGTGTTCGGCCTCGGCTCCGGCCTGAACAGCATCGTCCAGGGCACGCTGCCGCTGGAGCTGTTCGGCAGCGACGGGTATGGCGAACGCCTCGGCCGGGTGACCTCCGTACGGCTTGTCGTTTCCTCGGCCGCCCCGTTCGCGTTCGCCTTCCTGATGCACACCGTCGGGACCGGCTGGGCGCTCCTCGTCACAGCCATCTTCGGCAGCGTTGCCGTGCTGGCCTTCCTGGGGATTGTCCAGCTGTCGCATCGACGGGGCCATGGCGACCCCGAGCCCCTGGCCATGGGCGCGCAGGACTGACGGACGCATCGCCCCTCGCCACCTCGTCCTCGATGCATGGATGTTGCCTCTTCGGGGCTGTTCATGTTACCGGTCACATAAATAAGAAGGACAAATCGTCTCGGCCATGGGGAGAGCCGCCGTCTTGCTTGCCATCGACCGCATCCGCCCGACCGCACGCCGCGCCCAGGCCTGACCGATGCCGCGCCGCATGGCCCGACACGGGGATCCGCGACCCCAACCCAACATTCGCCGCGCCGCTGCAAGACTTTGCCGCCGGACGCCATGCCGCGCGCGTCGCCGGATCGCCGGCGCGCCGAGCGAGAACCGCATCATGCCCAAACGTTCCCTGCGCCCGACCATGCGCGATGTCGCGCGCCTCGCCGGGGTCTCGCCGATGACCGTGTCGCGGGTCCAGGCCGGCAGCGCGCTGGTGGCGCCGGAGACGCGGGACCGCATCAACGCCGCGATCGCCGCGCTGGGCTATGTCGAGGACAAGGTCGCCGCCAGCCTGTCGTCGCGCCGCACCGGCTTCATCGCCACCATCGTGCCGACCCTGACCAATTCGACCTTCGCCGACACCGCGCACGGCCTGACCGAGGCACTGCGCCGGAGCGGCTACCAGCTGCTGATCGGCTACACCCGCTACCGCATGAGCGACGAAGAATCCCTGATCCGGACGATGCTGGAGCGCCGGCCCGAGGCGATCGTGCTGGCGGGGATGAGCCACACCGAGGCGGCCGGCACGATGCTGCGCGGCGCCGGCATCCCCGTGGTCGAGATCTGGGATTGCGGCGAGGCCGACCCGATCGGCTATGCCGTCGGCTTCTCGAACATCGAAAGCGGACGGGCCGCGGCGCGGCACCTGATCGCGCTGGGCCACCGCCGCATCGGCGCGATCGGCCCGACCATCGGCGACGACGCCCATGATTTCCGCGGCGAGGCCCGGCTGACCGGCTTCACCGAAGTGCTGCGCGAGGCCGGGCTGTCGACCGACCGCATCGTCCAACGCGGCGACGTGCCCCTGTCCTTCGCCGGCGGCGCTGCGGCCATGGCCCATCTGCTCGACACCGCCGGGCCGCTCGACGCCGTGTTCGCGATCTCCGACCTCGCCGCCTTCGGCGCGCTGATGGAATGCCAGCGGCGCGGCATCGCGGTGCCCGGCTCCCTGTCGGTCCTGGGCTTCGGCGATTTCGAGATCGGCGACCAATGCGTGCCGGCGCTGTCGACCATCGGCATCGACGCCGAGGACATCGGCCGCCGCGTTGGCGAGCTGCTGCTGCGGCTGCTGCCCGGCGACGCCGGCGACCATGGCCCGACGCCGACCGCGGTCACCGATGTCGGCTTCAAGATCGTGGAGCGGGGCTCGACCGCGCCAAGGCCCGTTTCGACCTAGCGCCCGGGCCACCGGGCGCCACCAGCAAGACGGCACAAGCCGCCCCGTCATCCGCAACATCAGCTCTGGGAGAGAAGCCCATGCCCAAAATCGGTCTCCGCCCCCTCGCGGCGGGATGCGCCCTGGCCCTCGGCCTTGCGCTCACCATGCCCGCCCAGGCAGAGGAAACGCTCACCGTCTGGGTCACCAAGGGGTTCTACAAGGGCGAGGACGACGCCCTGCTGGCCCTGGTCGACCGGTTCCAGCAGGCGACCGGGGTCAAGGTCGAGCTGTCGCTGTATTCGACCGAGGACTGCATCGTGAAGTCGGTCGCCGCGGTCGAGGCCGGCACGCCGCCCGATGTCGGCTACTGCACCACCTATGACTTCCGCACCACCGGCCAATGGGCCTTCGAGGGCCGGCTGGAGGATGTGTCCGACGTCATCGCGCCGATCAAGGACGGGTTCCAGCCCGACGCGCTGGCCACCACCTTCCTGATGAACGGCAAGACCGGGCAGAAGGCCTACTACGCCTTCCCGATCGAACGCCAGACCATGCACATCTTCTACTGGAAGGACATGCTGCAGGACGCCGGCTTCACCGAGGCCGACATTCCGACCACCTGGGACGCCTATTGGGACTTCTGGTGCGACAAGGTCCAGGGCGGGCTGCGCGCCAAGGGCAAGCGGATCTACGGCATCGGCAACCCGATGAGCGTCGCCGCCTCGGACACCTTCTTCAGCTTCCTGACCTTCGCCAACGCCTACAACGTCAAGATCGTCGACGACAGCGGCAAGATCGTGCTCGACCAGCCGGAGAACCGGGCGGCGATGATCGCGGCGCTGAAGAGCTACACCTCGATCTTCACCCGCGGCTGCACCCCGCCATCGTCGATCAACTGGCTCGACACCGACAACAACGTCAACTTCCACAACCGCACCACGGTGCTGACCCACAACGCCACGATCTCGATCGCCGGCAAGCACCTGGACGATTCGACCAACCCGACGCTGACCGAGGAGCAGCGGGCCCAAGCCAAGAAGAACTACGAGGAGAACATCCGCACCGCCTACTTCCCGAAGAAGCCGGACGGCAGCACCCTGCCGAACCTGGCGGCGACCAAGACCGCGGTGATCTTCGCCGACGCCAAGAACAAGCCTCGGGCCAAGGAGTTCATGACCTTCATGCTGAAGGACGAGAACCTGACCCCGTTCGTCGAGGGCTCGCTCGGGCGCTGGTATCCGGCGACCAAATCCGGCGCCGCCCGGCCGTTCTGGACCGACGGCAAGGACCCGCACCGCGCCGTGGTGTCGAAGCAGTTCACCGACGGCACCATCCCCTTCCCCTTCGTCTACAACTACCACTTCACCACGGTGAATGCGGAGAACGTCTGGGCCAAGGCGATGAGCCGGGTGGTCCAGGACAAGGTCTCGCCCGACCAGGCGGTCGATGAGATGATCGCCCGGATCAAGGAGATCGCCGGCTGAGCCCATTCTAGAACAGGCTCATTGAGAAAGCCGCGGCCCGCCCCGACCGGAACGGGCGGGCCGCATCGACTTTCCTTTCGACGGGACCACTGCCGATGACAGCGACCACGATCGACGCGATCCCGACCGCCCGCAGCAGCCACCGGCGGACCTGGGCGGCCTGGGGCATGATCCTGCTGGCCCCCTATGTCGCCGTGCTGCTGGTGCTGGTGGCCTATCCGGTCGGCTACGGCCTGTATCTCGGCGCCAACCCGGCCAGCTACCGGCGGCTGTTCGCCGACCCGATCTTCCTGACCGCCGTGGTCAACACGCTCCTGTTCCTGATGATCGCGGTCAATGTGAAGATGGTGATCGCGCTCGGCCTGTCCGGCTTCTTCGCCGTGCCGCGCCGCTGGATCCGGCTGCTGCTGGTGCTGTTCATCCTGCCCTGGGCGGTGCCGTCGATCCCGACCATCCTGTCGTTCCGGGTCATGCTCAACCCCGAGAACGGCATGATCAACCAGCAGCTGTTCCGGCTGTTCGGCATCTTCGAAGGCCCGCCCTGGCTGACCGACCCCTGGCTGGCCTTCTTCTGCGCCATCGTCGTCCACATCTGGAAGTCGCTGCCGTTCTGGACCCTGATCCTGCTGACCGGCCGGCTGGCGATCGCCCGCGACCTGTACGAGGCTGCGGCGGTCGACGGCGCCTCGCGCTGGCAGCGCTTCCGCTTCGTCACCTGGCCGTCGGTGGCCGCGCTCTACGTCACCTCGACCTTCCTGTCGATGATCTGGACCCTGGGCGACTTCAACAGCGTCTACCTCCTGACCGGCGGCGGCCCGGCCGACAGCACCCAGGTGCTGGCCACGCTGGGCATCCGCTACCTCCGCAACAACAGCCTCGACCTCGGCGTCGCCTCGATCATCGTCGCCATGCCGCTGGTCCTGCCGATGGTGTTCGTCATGGTCAAGCGGCTGTCGAAGGGAACCGAGTCATGAAGCGCTGGTTCGGCGAGGCGGTGCTGGTCCTGATCGCCATCCCGGTGGTGCTGTGGACCGTGGTGCCGCTGTACCATCTGTTCGTGCTGGCGATCTCGCCGCCGGATTCGGTGCTGGCCGGCGACCTGTGGCCGGCCCAGCCGACCCTGTCCAACTTCGTCACCGTGTTCCGGCAGCAGCACTACTACCTCAGCAACTTCTGGCTGCAGCTCGGCAACAGCTTCGTGATCGCGGTGACGACCGGGGTGCTGACCTTGTTCGTCGCCACCTGCGCCGCCTTCGCCATCAGCCGGCTGCGGGCGCCGGGCGGGCGCACGGTGATGAACCTGGCGCTGTCGACCTATCTGATCCCGGCCGCCTTCCTGGCCGTGCCGATGTACAAGACGATGGGGTCCTACGGCCTGCTGAACACCCAGCTGGCGCTGATCCTGGCGATGGTCGCCCTGTCCTCGCCCTACGCCATCTGGGTGCTGAAGCAGGCCTCGGACAAGCTGCCGCGCGAGCTGGACGAGGCCGCGGTGATGGACGGCGCCACGCCGATGCAGATCTTCCGCATGGTCTACCTGCCACTGATGCGCCCGTCGCTGGTGGCGATCGGCATCTACGCCCTGCTCTTGGCCTGGAACGAGTACCTCTACGCCTTCCTGCTGCTGTCGAGCGAGAAGGCGGCGCCGCTGTCGGTCGGGCTCGGCCTGTTCCTGTCGGCCGATGATTCGCCGTGGAACCTGCTGATGGCGACCGGGCTGATCTACGCGATCCCGCCGGCCGTGATCTACTACCTGTTCCGCAACACCATGACGAGCGGCCTGACGGCGGGGGCGGTGAAGGGCTGAGCCCCTCCCCGCTGCCGGGCGTAGGTTGGGTTCGCAAGGGCGAACCCAACCCACGAAACCCCGCCCGTTCAGCGCTCAGACCAGCGCCACCTGGCCGGTCGCTAGATCGTAGATCCCGCCGACGACCTTCACCTTGCCCTCCTTGACCAGCCCGGCGACGACCGGATCGCGGGTGACCAGGAGCCTGACGTTGCGGCGAACGTTCTCGGTGATGGCGTCGGCGAGGAGATCCGCCCCGCCCTTCGCCTTCGCCGCCTCCACCGCCGGCTTGATCGAATTGACCAGCCCCGGCAGATGACCCGGCAGCTTGACGCCGTCCTTCAGCACCTTGATCGCCGCGTCGACCGCACCGCAATTGGAGTGCCCCAGCACCATGATCAGGGGCGCGCCCAGGAACTGCGCCCCGTATTCGAGGCTGGCGAGCCCGTCGTCGTTCAGGAAATTGCCGGCGACCCGGACCACGAACAGATCACCAGGCCCCTGGTCGAAGGCCAGTTCCGGCGAGACCCGGGAATCGGAACAGCTGAGGATGGACGCGAGGGGATACTGGGCCTGCGTCCGCGCGGCTCGGCCGGCCGAGAAATCCTTCTGCTCCGGCGTGTTGGCGACGTAGCGGGCGTTGCCGTCCATCAGCTTCGTCAGCGCCTCGTCCCCGGAGATGGCGTTCGGCGGCGCGGCGGTGGGCGCGGCGGCCGCCCGGGCCCCGGATCTCGACAAGGCCGCCGCGGCGGACAGCAGCATCGCCGCGCCCGCCAGGACGCCACGGCGTGACATCGCCGGCACCGATGGCTCCGCTCCGGCGGAGCAACACTGATCGCACATGAAATTTCCCTTCAGAAATTGTCGAACTCAAAAAAGCAGGCTGACTCCGCTGGGATTCGGCCTGGAGGACAGTTTTCTGATATGTCGCAGAAATTAAAAGCCGAGATTTTGCATGGATATTTCGCTCTCCCGCACAACGCAGAAGGGCGGCCGAAGCCGCCCTTTCCGCTCGCCGGAGGACCGGCCGCTTACTTCGGCGTCGCCTCGGTCATGATCTGCTGCCGCGCCACGGCCAGCAGCGCATCCATCTTCTTGCGCAGCCGGTGGTCCGACAGGTCGACGTCGTGGATCTTGAGGTCGGCATAGACCTTGTCGTGCACGTCCTCGTCGGTCTGCTTCTCGAAGTCGGACATGATGACCTCCTTCGCATAGGCATCGACGGCATCGCCGGTCAGGCCCAACAGCTCGGCCGCCCACAGGCCGAGCAGCTTGTTGCGCCGGTTCTGGATCCGGAACAGAAGCTCCTGGTCGTGCTGGAACTCCGCCTCGAAAGCCTGCCCCCGCGATTCGATCGTCATCCTGTCGCTTCCTTCCACCTGCCCGCCGCCGCGGGCGCAATTCGCATCATGCCGAGGATATAGCGTCTCTCGCCGCTGCGGTCACGCCCCGAGGCAACTGGGAGCGTGCAATTGTTTAGTGGATGTGCGCTTGCTATAAGCTGCCGGACGCGGACGTCCCTCCCGGGACGTCCCGATCCTTTTTTGTTGGCTTCACCGTTCAATGGACGTTTCGATATGAGCCGCCGCAGGCGCATCTACGAAGGCAAGGCCAAGGTCCTGTACGAAGGGCCGGAGCCGGGCACCATCGTCCAGTACTTCAAGGACGATGCGACGGCGCAGAACGGGCAGAAGAAGGCGGTGATCCAGGGCAAGGGGGTGCTGAACAACCGCATCTCCGAATACCTCATGACCCGGCTGTCCGAGATCGGCGTTCCCACGCATTTCATGCGCCGGCTGAACATGCGCGAGCAGCTGATCCACGAGGTCGAGATCATCCCGCTCGAGGTCGTGGTGCGCAACATCGCCGCCGGATCGTTCTCGAAGCGCTTCAACGTGCCCGAGGGCACGCCGCTGCCGCGCTCGATCATCGAGTACTACCTGAAGTCGGACGAGCTCAACGACCCGATGGTGTCGGAAGAGCACATCACCGCCTTCGGCTGGGCCAACGCCCAGGACCTCGACGACATGGTCTCGCTGTCGCTGCGGGTGAACGACTACCTCACCGGCCTGTTCCTCGGCATCGGCCTCAAGCTCGTCGACTTCAAGCTCGAATTCGGCCGCCTCTACGACGAGAACGACGAGATGCGGATCGTGCTGGCCGACGAGATCAGCCCGGACAACTGCCGCCTGTGGGACGTGCAGACCAACGAGAAATTCGATAAGGATCGCTTCCGCCAGGATCTGGGCGGCGTCATCGAGGCCTACCAGGAGGTGGCCCGGCGCCTCGGCATCCTGCCGGAAGGAAGCGTCGTCGACATCCGCGAGACCCAGGCCCCCACTTGAAGACTGGCACCGACATGAAAGCCCGCATCCACGTCATGCTGAAGCCCGGCGTCCTGGACACCCAGGGCAAGGCGATCGGCCATTCCCTGCAGGGCCTCGGCTTCGGCGAGGTCGGCGAAGTCCGCCAGGGCAAGGTGATCGAGGTCGAGATCGCCGCCGCCGACGCCGCCCAGGCGCGGGCCCGGCTGGACGAGATGTGCAAGAAGCTGCTCGCCAACCCGGTGACCGAGAGCTACGCGATCGAACTGGTCGCCTGAGGCGGCTGCCTCTCCTGTCATGCCACGGCCTGACCGTGGCATCCAGGGGCGGCCAGAGCGGCTCTCGACGGCCCTGGATTGCCCGGCCAAGCCGGGCAATGACACCAAGTGGGTATGGCAGTGTCCTTACCCCACCGTCGACGCCTGCGCCTCGAGATGGGCCGCCAGCCCGTCCGGCAGTTTGAGCCGGGCTGCGAGGTCGTCGAGATAGGCCTTTTCGCGCGGATCGTCCGGGTCGACCGCCAGGCGCGACGCCAGCCAGATTTCCGCCGCCTGCTCCGGCGTCGCCGCCAGGGCCGCGATCGCCGCGACATCGAGCGGCTTGGCCAGTTCGTCCATCACGAACGCCTTCTGCTCGGTGTCGAGGCCGAGCTGGCCGATCCGGTCGAACAGCGCCCGCTGCTCGGTCGCGTCGATATGGCCGTCGGCCTTGGCCGCGGCGATCATCGCCCGCACCACGGCGATGCGCGCGTCGCCGCCGCCCGCCGCGCTCTGCGTCTCCAGGTCGAACGGGCTGCTCGGCGGCGGCAGCGCCAAAGGCTGCTGCACCGGCGCCTGGGCCGGCGCCGGTGCCCGCTTGGCCTGCCAGTCCTGCCACGCCTTGAAGGCCAGGCCGCCGAGCACCGCCGCGCCGCCATAGCCCAGCGCCGAGCCGCCGAACTTCCGCACCTTCTTCGAACCGAGCAGCAGGCCGATCACGCCGCCGCCGAGCGCGCCGGTCGCCAGCGTGCCGAGATTGTCCGTCCAGCCGGAGCCTTTACCACCAGCAGCGGGGCCACCGGATTTGTTCGCGCCGCCGCCCAGGAAATCCTCGAACAGCTTCTTCGGATCGATCACGCGCCTCTCCTCCCGATGGTTGCGTTGGGAGGCAAATGGCCCGGCCGGTACCTGTCGACAAGTCGCGGACAGGCCTCAATCGTCCGGGCGCGACGCCATGACCGGCTCCCGCGGCGCCAGCGCGGTTTCCGCCGCGGCGGCCAGGATCCAGTCCCGGAACGCCCGCACCATCGGCCGGCGCAGCGCCCGAGCGGGGGCCACGAAGTGGTAGCCGGCGTCGCTGGCGAGCGAGAGGTCGAACGGCCGGACCAGGCGGCCGGCGGCCAGGTCGTCGGCCGCCAGGGAGTTCACCACCAGGGCGACGCCCTGGCCGCCGATCGCGGCCTGGATCGCCATGGAGGAATCGCTCATGCGCGGCCCGCGCACCCAGTCGACATCGGCCATCCCGACGGCGCGCAGCCAGTCGCGCCAGGGCGCCAGGGACTGGTCGTGCAGCAGCGTGTGCCGGCGCAGGTCGTCGAGCGTGCGCAAGCCGGGCGAGCCGTCGCGCAGCGCCGGGCTGCAGACCGGAAAGCTGTCATCCGCGAACAGCCGGTCGACCACCAGCCCATCCCAGCCGCCCCGTCCCCACCGAATGGCGCAATCCGCCTCGCCGCCATCGAGATCGACCTGGGCCAGCGACGCGGTGACGTTGACGTCGACATCGGGATGGGCGGCGATGAACCCCGACAGGCGGGCCCCCAGCCATTTCGCGACGAAGGAGGTGGTGGTGCTGACGGTCAGGATGCCGGTCGAGCGGCCCGGCGCGATCTGGGCCGTGGCGTCGGCGATGCCGGCCAGCGCGGCGCTGACCAGCGGCAGGTAGGCGCGCCCCGCCTCGGTCAGGTCCAGGCTGTTCTCGCGGCGGTCGAACAGCCGGACGTCCAGCCAGCCCTCCAGCCGGCGCACCTGCTGGCTGACCGCGGCCTGGGTCACCGACAGCTCGGCCGCCGCCCGGGTGAAGCTGCGGTGCCGGGCCGCCGCCTCGAAAGCCCGCACGCCGTTCAGCGGCGGCAGACGCCACGCCATCCCCGACTCCCTACAGACCAAGTTTTTATTGGGCTAGGCCCAGACTATCCCGTTTGCCGCCGCGGCCGCCAGCACCGATCTTAGGGGCAAGGGTCGACCCTGATCCTTCACCCCGATCAGGACTTCAGGACATGACAAGCTTCTGCATGGACGACCGCCGCCGCACGCCGGCGGCGCGGCCGAACCTCGCTTTCGCCCTGCTCCGCCGCCTCACCGCCCTGCCCGCCCTGTGGCGCGCCCGGATCGTGGCGCGCAGCCGGATGCAGCGCCTGAACGATGCCGCGCTGAGCGACCTCGGCCTGCGCCGCGACCAGGTCGAGACCCTGCAGCGCAAGCCGTTCTGGCGCGAATGACCGGCGTGGGACTAGGGCGGCGGCGCCGCGTCGGCCGCCTCGGTGGCGCGTCGTTTCAGGAAGTCCTGCTCGCGCCGGTTTCCGGCCAGCGCCGCAGCGGCCTCGAAGGCGGCCTGCGCCTCGGCATGGCGGCCGAGCTTGTGCAGCAGGTCGCCGCGGACGCCCTGCAGCAGGTGGTAGGCCTTGAGCGCGGGCTCGCCCATCAGGCGGTCGACGATGGCCAGCCCTGCCCCCGGCCCCTCGGCCATGCCGACGGCCACCGCGCGGTTGAGCTCGACCACCGGCGAGGGCACCAGCGCCGCCATCTCGGCATAGAGCCCGGCAATGCGCGGCCAGTCGGTCTCGTCGGCCGTCCGCGCCCGGGCATGGCAGGCGATGATGGCGGCCTGCAGGGCATAGAAGCCGCCGGCCCCGCCCAGGTCGCGCGCCCGCCCCAGCGCCCGCAGGCCCCGCCGGATCTGCAGCTGGTCCCACAGCGCGCGGTTCTGGTCGAGCATCAGGATCGGGTCGCCCGCCGCATCGGTGCGCGCCGCGGTGCGCGAGGCGTTCAGCTCCATCAGCGCCAGCAGCCCTAAGGCCTCGGGCTCCTGCGGCGCGACGGCGGTCAGCACCCGGCCCATGCGCAGCGCCTCGTGGCACAGCTGGGGGCGCATCCAGTCCGCGCCGCGCGCCGCGGTGTAGCCCTCGTTGAAGATGAGGTAGACGACCTCCAGCACCGAGGACAGCCGCTGGGACAATTCCTCGCCGCGCGGCGTCTCATAGGCCAGCCCGGACTCCGACAGCGTCCGCTTGGCGCGCACGATGCGCTGGGCGATCGTCGCCTCCGGCAGCAGGAAGGCCCGGGCGATCTCGTCGGTAGTCAGGCCGCAGATCATCCGCAGCGCCAGCGCCGCCCGGGCCTCGCGCGACAGCAGCGGATGGCAGGCGGTGAAGACCAGACGCAGCATCTCGTCGCCGATGTCGTCGTCCAGGGCGGAGTCGAGATCGGGCATCGCCTGCTGCTCCTCCTCCAAATCCCGGGTGATGACATCGTGCTTGCGCGCCAGCATCTGGCGGCGGCGCAGATGGTCCAGCGCCCGGCGCTTGGCGGCCGCCATCAGCCAGGCGCCGGGCCGCTCCGGCACGCCGGTCTCGGGCCACCGCTCCAGCGCCGCCACCAGGGCGTCCTGGGTCGACTCCTCGGCCAGCGGCACGTCGCGCAGCATCCGCGCCAGGCTGGTGATCAGCCGGGGCTGCTCGATCCGCCACACGGCCAGGATCGCGCGATGGGTGTCGGCGGCCGTCATGGCCGCCGACACCGTCTGCCGGACCGTCGCGTCAAGCGCAGTCGGCCGCCTCGGCCAGGACGCGGATCTCGCAGGTCCCTTCCCAGCCCGGCATGAAGTCCTTGTGCAGCTGCAGGAACTCCACCGCCGAGGCCACCGCCTCCTCCTTGGTCCTGAACTCGAAGATGACGTAGCCGCCGATGACCTCCTTGGCCTCCACGAACGGGCCGTCGAGGACGCTGAGCTGCCCGCCCGTGAGACTGACCCGCGCGCCGGTCTCGATCGGCATCAGCTGGCCGCCATCGAGCATGCGGCCGGTCTGGAGCTCGCGGTTGGCGAGGGTGTTCATGGCCTCGATCAGCTCCGGCGTCGGCGGCTCGGTGCTGGCGGTGGTGATGATCGACATGAAGCGCATCTGGATCTCCTCCTGGGGCGAGCCGCGGACGCCATCGCCGCTGCACCGTCTCGCTATTCAAGTCGACGAACCAGCCTCACCTGGATCGACAGGCCTTGCGAAAAAAAATCGCGCCCAGGAGAAAAAAGACGATGCCCAGGGATCGAAGCCCGATCGACGCTCCGGTCCCTACGCCGCCGGCAGCTCCATCGGCTGCTGTGGCTGCGCCTCGGCCTCGGCGGCCGCGGCGAACAGCCAGTCGCGGAACGCCCGCACCAGCGGCCGGTTCAGCGCGGCCGGCGGCGCCACGAAATAGTAGGCGTAGTCGCTCTTCAGATGGTCCCGCGGCAGCGACAGCTCGAACGGCCGCACCAGCCGGCCGGCGCGCAGGTCGTCCATCACCAGCACCCGCTGCGCCAGCGCCACCCCGTGCCCTTCGATCGCCATCTGGATCAGCAGCGCCGAATCTTGCGTCCGGGGCCCGCGGACCCAGCCGAGATCCTCCATCCCCGCCGCCCGCAGCCACTGCTTCCACTGCACCAGCGTCTCGTCGTGCAGCAGGCGGAAGCGGCGCAAATCGTCCAGCGCCGACAGGCCGGCCGCCGCCAGGTCCGGGCTGCACACCGGGAAGGTGTCCTCGGAGAACAGCTTTTCCGCCACCACCCCGTCCCAGGCGCCGCTGCCGAAGCGGATGGCGCAGTCGACCGTGTCGCGGCTGAAGTCGATCAGCCGGGATTCGGCGTCGAGGTTGACGTCGATCTCGGGCTGCTGCTCGTTGAAGGACGGGATCCGCGTCACCAGCCATTTGCGGATGAAGGACGGGATCGCCGAGACGGTCAGGATGCCGGAATGCGGCGGCGGCCGGATCCGCGCCGTGGCCTCGGCGATGGCGTCGAAGGCGTCGCGCAGCACCGGCAGGTAGCCGCGGCCGGTCTCGGTCAGCTCCAGCCCGCCTTCGGTGCGGTCGAATAGCTTGGCCCCCAGCCAGTCCTCCAGCCGGCGCACCTGCTGGCTGACCGCGGCCTGGGTGACCGCCAGCTCCTCGGCCGCGCGGGTGAAGCTCTCGTGCCGTGCCGAGGCCTCGAAGGCGCGGATACCGTTCAGCGGCGGCAGGCGTCGGCGCATCGTTTCCCCCTGTCGAAACCCGGTCGATAGATTCTCTTGTCCCGGCCACGAGAATATCCTGTTTGTGGTTTGTTCTCCAGAATCCGATCTTGGGAGTGTTCCCGACGCCCCTGAATTCGTCCCCGCCGGAAAGGGAAATGCCATGACCACCGCCACCGCCTCCCGCCCTGTCATCCAGCATCGCGCTGCTGGGCTGCCGAACGGCCGTGTCGGGCTGTGGACCCTGCTCAAGGCCTCCCTGACCGGCCGCAGCACCCGCCGCCTGCCGCTCGGCTCGCTGGACGACCACATGTTGCGCGACGTCGGCGTCGACCGGCCGAATGCCTCGACCGACCCGCGCGACCTGATCCTCCGCCTCTGATCCGCTCCGCCCCCCTGCGGTGCCTCGGGCCGGATCCGTCACCGCGGATCCGGCCATTTTCCCATCCGAAGGCCGGGAATCACGGGGTGTATCCGCCATCACATCCAAGCGAGCCCCGGCGGCGGTAAGGTCCGGTTCAGTCACCGACACAGAAGGACGCGACCATGACCATGATTGTTGCCGACCGCACCCCGCGGACCAGTTCGACCGAACGCCAGCGCGGCGGCCTCGGCCGACTCCTGTCCACCCTGACCCTGTGGTCAGTCCGGGACCGCACCCGGCGCCGGCTGCAGACGCTGGACAGCCATCTGCTGAACGACATCGGCCTGTCCCGCGACGACGTGCAGGCAGAAGGCGAGAAGCCGTTCTGGCGCGCATGACAGGACAGACCCAAGCACCCTTGCCAAGGCCCGGCCGGACCGCTAAATCCCGGCCATGCAAGCCGCCGTCATCGTCTTCCCGGGATCGAACGCCGACCGAGACCTCGCCGTGGCACTCTCCCACGCGACCGGACGGCCGACCCACATGGTCTGGCACCGCGACACCGAGCTGCCGCCGACCGACCTGATCGCCATCCCGGGAGGGTTCTCCTACGGGGACTACCTCCGCTCCGGCGCCATGGCGGCACAGTCGCCGATCATGGGCGCGATCCGCGCGGCCGTGGCCAAGGGCGTGCCCACCGTGGGCATCTGCAACGGCTTCCAGATCCTGACCGAGGCGGGGCTGCTGCCAGGCGCGCTGATGCGCAACGCCGGCCTGACCTTCGTGTCGCGCACCGTGTCGATGCGGGTCGAGACCTCGAACAGCCCGTTCACCCGCGGCTACAATGCCGGGCAGACGGTGCGGATTCCGATCCAGCATCATGACGGCTGCTATTTCGCCGACCCGGACACGCTGAAGCGGTTGGAGGACGAGGACCGCGTCGCCTTCCGCTACATCGCGGACCAGGACGGCCGCGGCAACCCGAACGGCAGCCTGAACGACATCGCCGGCATCCTGTCCGAGAACCGGCGGGTGCTCGGCATGATGCCCCATCCCGAGCGTGCATCGGAGCCGGAACACGGCAACACCGACGGCCGCGCCCTGTTCGAAGGCCTGGTGCAGATCCTGTCATGACCACCGCTCAGCTTCCCCCCGAGCCCGAGGTCACGCAGGCGCTGGCGGCCGAATTCGGCCTGACCGCCGACGAATTCGCCCTGACCCAGACCATCATGGGCCGGATGCCGACGCTGACCGAGCTGGGCATCTTCTCGGTGATGTGGTCGGAGCACTGCTCCTACAAATCCTCGCGCCGCTGGCTCAAGCAGCTGCCGACCACCGCGCCCTGGGTGATCTGCGGCCCCGGCGAGAATGCCGGCGTGATCGACATCGGCGACGGCCAGGCCGCCATCTTCAAGATGGAAAGCCACAACCACCCGAGCTTCATCGAGCCCTATCAGGGTGCTGCGACCGGCGTCGGCGGCATCCTGCGCGACGTCTTCACCATGGGCGCGCGGCCGGTGGCCAACATGAACGCGCTGCGCTTCGGCAGCCCGGACCATCCGAAGACCCGGCACCTCGTCGCCGGCGTCGTGTCCGGCATCGGCGGCTACGGCAACTGCGTCGGCGTGCCGACGGTGGGCGGCGAGACCAATTTCCACGCCTCCTACAACGGCAACATCCTGGTCAACGCCATGACCGTGGGCGTGGCCAACACCGACAAGATCTTCTATTCGGCGGCTGGCGGCATCGGCAACCCGGTGGTCTATGTCGGCTCCAAGACCGGGCGCGACGGTATCCACGGCGCCACCATGGCCTCGGCCGAATTCGACGACGCCTCGGACGAGAAGCGCCCGACCGTGCAGGTCGGCGACCCCTTCACCGAGAAGCTGCTGATCGAGGCCTGCCTGGAGCTGATGGCGACCGACGCCATCGTCGCGATCCAGGACATGGGCGCGGCCGGCCTGACCTCCTCCTCGGTCGAGATGGCGAGCAAGGGCGGCTGCGGCATCGAGCTGGATCTCGACCATGTGCCGCAGCGCGAGACCAACATGGTCCCGTACGAGATCATGCTGTCGGAGAGCCAGGAGCGGATGCTGATGGTCCTCAAGCCCGGCCGCGAGGCCGAGGCCGAGGCGATCTTCCGCAAATGGGAGCTGGATTTCGCCGTGATCGGCCGGGTCACCGACACCGGCCGCATGGTGCTGAAGATGTATGGCCGCACCTGGGCCGACATGCCGGTGGCGGAGCTGGTCGACGCCTCTCCGAACTACGCCCGGCCGTGGGAACCGACGCCGCCGCAGCCGGAGATCGCCGCCGCGGCCCTGCCGCTGCCGGAGGCGCCAGAGGCGGTGCTGGAGCGGATGCTGGCCTGCCCCGACCTGGCTTCCAAGCGCTGGATCTGGGAGCAGTATGACAGCCGGGTCGGCGCCGACACCGTCGCCCTGTCCGGCGAGGCCGATGCCGCGCTGGTGCGGGTGCACGGCACCGGCAAGCTCTTGGCCATCACCACCGACTGCACCCCGCGCTACTGCCTGGCCGACCCCGAGCGGGGCGGCGCCCAGGCCGTGGCCGAAGCCTGGCGGAATCTCACCGCCACAGGGGCTACGCCGCTGGCGATCACCGACAACATGAACTTCGGCAACCCCCAGAAGCCGCGGATCATGGGTCAGTTCGTCGGCTGCATCCAGGGCATGATCGCCGCCTGCCAGGCACTTGATTTCCCAGTCGTTTCCGGCAATGTCTCGCTCTACAACGAAACCTCCGGCGAAGGCATCCTGCCGACTCCGGCGATCGGCGGCGTCGGCCTGATCCAGGCCGGCGGGCGCCACGTCAAGGCCGGGTTCAAGGCCGCCGGCGAAGCCATTGTCCTGATTGGCGAAACCCAGGGACATGTCGGCACCTCGCTCTATGCCCGCGAGATCCATGGCCGCGAGGACGGCGCACCGCCGCCGGTCGACCTGGCGGCCGAACGCCGCAACGGGGACCTGGTGCGGGCCCTGATCCAGGACGGCACCGTCACCGCCTGCCACGACCTGGCCGATGGCGGCCTCTACGTCGCCGTCGCCGAGATGGCGATGACCGGCCGGATCGGCGCCACGGTCGAGCTGCCGGCCGAGGCCGGGCTGCTGTTCGGCGAGGACCAGGGCCGCTACCTCGTGACCGCCACCGACGGCGAGGCGCTGCTGGCCCGCGCCCGGGCGGCGGGCGTCCCGGCGCAAATCATCGGCGGCACCGGCGGCGACGTGTTGAAGCGCGGTGACGGCGTTGCCATATCGGTTGACAGGCTGCGCCGCGTCAACGAGGCGTGGCTGCCCGGATACATGACCAATACCGTTCCGGCTGGAGAAGCGTGAGATGGCAATGGAACCGGCGGAGATCGTCCGCCTGATCAAGGATGGCCTGCCCGGCGCCGAGGTGCGGATCGAGGATCTGCGCGGCGACGGCGACCATTATGCCGCCTACGTCACCAGCGCCGCCTTCACCGGCAAAAGCCGCGTGCAGCAGCATCAGATGGTCTATCAGGCCCTCGGCGGCCGGATGGGCAACGAGCTGCACGCCCTGATGCTGCACACCACCGCCGCCGAAGCCTGACCCCTCCCCGACGAGAGCGAGTTCCCATGGACAATCCCGTCTTCGAGCGCATCCGCAACGACATCGCCAGCAACGACGTCGTCGTCTACATGAAGGGCACGCCCGTGTTCCCGCAGTGCGGTTTCTCCGCCGCGGTGGTGCAGGTGCTGACCCATATCGGCGTGCCGTTCAAGGGCATCGACATCCTGACCGACCCCGGCCTGCGCCAGGGCGTCAAGGAATACTCGAACTGGCCGACCATCCCGCAGGTCTACGTCAAGGGCGAGTTCGTCGGCGGCTGCGACATCGTGCGCGAGATGTTCCAGTCCGGCGAGCTGCAGGACCTGCTCGAGGCCAAGGGCGTCGCGGTCGCCGCCCAGGGCTGACGCCCGGCGCTACGGCTATCGATCCAGCCAGGCAAATGCCCGCCCCTTCCGGGGCGGGCATTGTCGTTTCGGCTACAGCACGAAGTCGCTGCCATCCAGCTGTTTGATGAAGAGCACATCGATCCGGAAGTCGGCGACCTTGTCGCCGTCAATGTCACCCATGACATAGCCGGTCGTCTTTTCTGCGTCGGGGACGTCTTTGAAATAGCCCAGCTCGCCACCGCTGCCGGAAAATCCAATAAGCGAAGAGAGATAACCGATCCAGGTGAAGGCTTGGTTGCCGGCCACGTGGCTGTTGGCATCGATCGCCGACAGGTCGATTTTGTCGCCATCGGCACCCGTGAAATCCCAAATGGAGTTGGGATTGGTGAAGGGGGCAGGGCCGAGGGAGTTGAAGACGAAGCGGTCGGCGCCGATGCCCCCTGTGAGAAGGTCCCCACCCAGGCCGCCGATTAAGATGTCGTTGCCGGCGCCGCCATTGAGGCTGTCGTTGCCAGCGCTTCCGGCCAGGCTGTCATTGAAGGCCGAACCGATGACCTGTTCGATCGAGACGAAATGGTCGCCGGTCGCACCGCCGCCCGATCCCGTGCCGGTCGCGAGGTCGATGGTCACGCCGGTGGTGCTGCCGGCATAGCTGGCGGTGTCGGTGCCGGCGCCGCCATTGAGCGTATCGGCCCCGGACCCGCCATTGAGGGTGTCGTTGCCATCGCCGCCATAGAGGCTGGCTGCGGCGGCGCCTCCGGTCAGGGTGTCGGCGTAGCCTGACCCGATGACGGCTTCGAACCCGGTGATGTGGTCGCCGGTCGCGTCGCCGCCCGATCCCGTGCCGACCGCGAGGTTGATGGTCACGCCGGTGGTGCTGCCGGCATAGCTGACGGTGTCGATGCCGGCGCCGCCATTGAGCGTATCGGCCCCGGCCCCGCCATTGATGATGTCGTTGCCGGCCCCGCCGTCGATGGTGTCGTTGCCGGCATTGCCGGTCAGCACATTGGCGTTGCCATCACCGAGCAGCCCGTCATTGCCGAGACCGCCGATCAGGTTTTCGATCCCGGTCAACCTGTCGCCCTGGGCCTCGAACCCCACACCCAGCCCGGTGGCCAGGCTGACACTCACCCCACCGGTGCTGCCGGCATAGCTGGCGGTGTCGCTGCCGGCACCGCCATTGAGAACGTCCGCTCCGGCCCCACCCGTGAGGATGTCGTTGCCATCGCCGCCATTGAGGCTGTCTGCGGCAGCGCTTCCGGCCAGGCTGTCGGCGAAGGCCGAGCCGATGACGACTTCGATCGCGGCGATGTGGTCGCCGGACGCGTCGCCGCCCGACCCCGTGCCGGCCGCGAGGTCGACGGACACGCCGGCGGTGCTGCCGGCATAGTTGACGGTGTCGATTCCGGTGCCGCCGTCCAGCCAGTCAGCCCCGGCACCGCCCAGGATCGTGTCGTTGCCGTCGCCGCCATAGAGGTTGTCATTGCCCGCCGCCCCGAGGATGGCGTCGTTGCCGGCGTCGCCATAGAGGGTCTCGGCGTCGGCCGACCCGACCAGGAGATCGTTGCCGTCGCCGCCGGAGCCATAATCGCTGCCGCCGCCGTCGGTATCGATCCGGTCGTCCCCGACGCCCCCATACATGGTGTCGGTGCCGAGGCCGCCGCGGAGGATGTCGTTGCCGTTCTCGCCATAGAGGCCGTCATTGCCGTCCCCGCCGGTCAGCGTGTCCGTGCCGTCGCCGCCATGGAGGTTGTCGTTGCCGCCCGCCCCATTCAGGGCATCGGTGCCGGCATAGCCGTAGATCGTGTCGGCCCCTGCGGCGCCGGTGATGGTGTCGTTGCCCGACCCGGCAAAGTAGGTCATCAACTCCATGTTGATCGCCCGGCTGCCGTCGCTGCCGGCGGCGCCGTTCAGAGTGAAGCTGACCCCGGCCGTGGTGGTGCTGTGGTCGACATACAGCGTGTCGGTGCCGATGCCGCCATCGACAAGGTCGACCCCGATGCCGGTGCTGATGTAGTCGTCGCCGTCGCCGCCCAGGATCGTGTCGTTGCCGTCGCCGCCATAGAGGTTGTCATTGCCCCCCACCCCGAGGATGACGTCGTTGCCGGCGTCGCCATAGAGGGTCTCGGCGTCGGCCGACCCGACCAGGAGATCGTTGCCGTCGCCGCCGGAGCCATAATCGCTGCCGCCGCCGTCGGTATCGATCCGGTCGTCCCCGGTGCCCCCATACATGGTGTCGGTGCCGAGGCCGCCGCGGAGGATGTCGTTGTCGTTCTCGCCATAGAGGCCGTCGTTGCCGTCCCCGCCGGTCAGCGTGTCCGTGCCGTCGCCGCCATGGAGGTTGTCGTTGCCGCCCACCCCATTCAGGGCGTCGGTGCCGGCATAGCCATAGATCGTGTCGGCCCCTGCGGCGCCGGTGATGGTGTCGTTGCCCGACCCGGCAAAGTAGGTCATCAGCTCCATGTTGATCGCCCGGCTGCCGTCGCTGCCGGCGGCGCCGTTCAGGGTGAAGCTGACCCCGGCCGTGGTGGTGCTGTGGTCGACATACAGCGTGTCGGTGCCGATGCCGCCATCGACAAGGTCGACCCCGATGCCGGTGCTGATGTAGTCGTCGCCGTCGCCGCCCAGGATCGTGTCGTTGCCGTCGCCGCCATAGAGGTTGTCATTGCCCGCCACCCCGAGGATGACGTCGTTGCCGGCGTCGCCATAGAGGGTCTCGGTGTCGGCCGACCCGACCAGGGTGTCGTTGCCGTCGCCGCCGGAGCCGTAGTCGTTGCCCCCACCCCCGGTCTCGATCCGGTCGTCCCCGACGCCCCCATACATGGTGTCGGTGCCGAGRCCGCCGCGGAGGATGTCGTTGCCGTCCTCGCCATAGAGGCCGTCGTTGCCRTCSCCGCCGGTCAGCGTGTCCGTGCCGTCGCCGCCATGGAGGTTGTCGTTGCCGCCCACCCCATTCAGGGCGTCGGTGCCGGCATAGCCGTAGATCGTGTCGGCCCCTGCGGCACCGGTGATGGTGTCGTTGCCCGACCCGGCAAAGTAGGTCATCAACTCCATGTTGATCGCCCGGCTGCCGTCGCTGCCGGCGGCGCCGTTCAGRGTGAAGCTGACCCCGGCCGTGGTGGTGCTGTGGTCGACATACAGCGTGTCGGTGCCGATGCCGCCATCGACAAGGTCGACCCCGATGCCGGTGCTGATATAGTCGTCGCCGTCGCCGCCATAGAGCGTGTCGTTGCCGTCGCGGCCGTAAAGCGTGTCGTTGCCGATCCCGCCGTTCAGCACATCATTGCCGGCCATGCCGTCGATGGTGTCGTCGCTGGTGGTGCCGTTCAGGGTGTCCTCGCCGGCGGTGCCGGGTATGTAAGCCAT
The DNA here is from genome assembly GCF_052115705.1 of Inquilinus sp. 2KB_23. Lineage (NCBI taxonomy): Bacteria > Pseudomonadati > Pseudomonadota > Alphaproteobacteria > Rhodospirillales > Rhodospirillaceae > Inquilinus > Inquilinus sp. 2KB_23. The sequence goes on from NZ_JBFRHF010000017.1 coordinate 64,471, forward strand.
GAGGAAGCCTCTCCTGTTCAATCGCAGATTCCATCCAACCTGCGGCAAAACAAGGTGCGCGACATCAGCCGAACGGATGATGCGCGCTGTCCGGATAGCGCGCATTTTTGCGGATTCCTCTTGGCCGGGACTCTCGGCGGAAGAGCGGATGGATCGGGCGGACGCAATCCTCGGTGCGGTGCAGCAGATCTGCGACGACGCGGTGTGCCCGCCCCCGGCCAAGCGCGATCGCGGCCATCGCCCCCACCGCCAACGCCCTGTGTGGGATGTTCCAGTCCGACAGGCCGCTACAGCACGAAATCCGCGGCCACCAATGCGATGGTGCCGGTGGCGCGGATCTGGAAGTCGGCGACGGCGTCGCCGTTGACGTCTCCGTAGATCGAGCTGACGCCGCCGGCGCTGACCGCCCGCAGCTCGCCGGCATGGTGGGTGAAGGCCGCGGCGGCGATGAAGGTGAAGACCTGGTTGCCCGCCACTGTGGTCCTGGCATCGATCGAGACCAGGTCGATGCGGTCGCCCTGGGCATGGCTGAAATCGCTGATCTGGTCGGAGCCGCCGCCGACCGGGCTCTGGCCTACGCTGCCATAGGTGAAGCGATCGGCCCCGGCCCCGCCGGCCAGGGCATCCCGGCCGCCGAGCCCGATCAGCACATCGTTGCCGGCGTTGCCGACCAGCACGTTGTCGGTCGAAGACCCGATCAGCCCGTCATTGCCGCTGCCGCCATAGACGCCTTCGATCGCGCTGAGCGTGTCGCCCTGGGCGATGCCGCCGATCCCGGTCTCGGCCGCGAGATTGACCCCCACCCCGGCCGTCGCCTCGGAATACATTGCGGTGTCGAAGCCGCCGCCGCCGTCGAGCCGATCGGCCCCGGCGCCCCCGCGCAGGGTGTCGTTGCCGTCGAAGCCGACGATCCAGTCGTTGCCCGCATCCCCGGACAGGATGTCGTCGCCGCCGGTATCGAAGACCAGATCCGCCCCGTCGCCGCCGAAGACCCGGTCGTTGCCCGACCCGCCGTCGATGCCGTCGCCACCGGCACCACCATAGACCAGGTCGTTGCCGGCCTCGCCGCGGATGACATCCACCCCTTCGCCGCCCCACACCACATCGTCGCCGGCGCCGGCCTCCACCCGATCGTCGCCCAGGGCGCCGAAGATCCGGTTGGCCACGGCGTTTCCGATCAGGTGGTCGTCGCCCGGCCCGCCCAGGGCGTCGATCCCGGCGCCGATCTGGATGGTGTCGTGGCCGATCCAGCCGGCGATCCGCTGGTTCGCCGTGCCGGTGTAGATGTCGTTGGCGTCGGTCAACGACGCGGCCGTCCCGGGAAGGGTGGTGACGAAGACGTCGAACTGCGCGGGAAAACTGTCCACATGGAGATAGACGGTGCCGGTGAAACCCGCCGTGTAGGACAGCGGCGGCGCAGCCCGCTGCGTGCCGTCCAGGGCGGCCAGCACGGTGCCGGCCGCATTGCAGACCTCCAGCCTCGGCTCACCGCCGTGGAGCGTATCGGTGTCGCCATAGATCTGGTAGTTGACGCCCGCGGTCACGGACAGCCGGATCCAGGCCCCGGTGTCGAAATCCTCGATCTCGCCGGACAGGGCGCCCGCGGCGCGGGTCAGGTCCCAGTCCAGGTCGAGGGTGGTGCTCGGAACGGTCGCCATGACTCTTCCCCCTGCTGGCAGTGGCTTCGGTCGCCGCGGCCGAACGGATGACGCGAGCTGTCCGGAAAGCGCGCATTTTGCTAGGTTTGTTCGGAACGGGCGCAATCGGCTCTTGCGGCGGGGCGCGGATGGATCGGGCGGACGCAATCCTTGGAGCGGTGCAGCGGATCTACGACGCCGCGGTGTCTCCCGACGCCTGGCCCGGCGCGATCGCGGCCATCGCCGCCGCCGCCAACGCCCCGCGCGGGTCGCTGCTGGTCGAGAACCGGCCGCAGCAGCGGGCCGAGCTGATGGTCGGCTGGCAGTGGGATCCCGCCCATCTCGCCCGCATGTCGGCGCCCGGCGCCCGCCGGATGGCCCCCTGGGCAGCGGGGCTGCCGCTCGGCCAGGTGGTGCGCAGCCTGGCCCTGAAGACCGAGCACGACTTCGTGCGGTCGGAGTTCTACAACGAGGTGGTGCGGCCGAACGGCGACTTCTACGGCGCGGTGGCGCTGGTCGAGCGGACGCCGGCCCACAGCAGCTACGTCGCCGTCCGCCGCGTGCTGGGGGCGGAGGATTTCGCCGATGGCGACGTCGCGGCGCTGCAGGCGATGGTGCCCCATCTCGCCCGCGCCCTCGACCTGCGCAAACGCCTCGACAGCGCCGATCTCCGCGCCGCCTATGCCGGCGCCGCGCTCGACCATGTCGATCTCGGCGTGATCCTGGTCGATGCCGCGGCGCGGCCGATCCGCCTCAACCAGCGGGCCGAGGCGATCATCGCCCAGGCCGACGGCCTGTTCTCCGGGCCGACCGGCCTGATGGCGGCGCTGCCGGACCAGACCCGCCGCCTGCATCACGCCATCGCCACGGCCGCCGCGGCCGGCGACGCCACGGCCGGGATCGACGCCGCGGCCCGCGCCGCCGGCGCCGGCATCCGGCTGCGCCTCTCGCGCCCGTCCGGCGCCCAGCCGCTGATCCTGACCGTGATCCCGATCCGCGAGGTTGCGGCGGAGCGGCGCCTCGGCCCGGTGCCGCGGGTGACGGTCTTCGTCGTCGACCCCGACCGGACCGATGGCCCCGCCCCCGCCGTCTTGCGGCAGTTGTTCGACCTGACCGCGGCGGAGGCCGCGGTCGCGGTCGAGATCAGCCGGGGCGATGGGCTGCCCGCCGTGGCCGAACGCCTGGCGATCGCGGGCAGCACGGCCCGGACCCATCTCGCCCGCATCTTCGAGAAGACCGGCACCGCCCGGCAGGCGGAACTGGTTCGCCTGCTGCTGCAATGCGGCCTGCCGTCGATGCGCGACGACTGAGCGGCCGCACCCCGCCGGGGGCCCGCGGTCATGCCGGGACAAGGACCCTGGCATGACGAGGTGGACGGCGCGGCCAGCTTCCACTTCGGTCCAGAATGGCGTTCAAGCGCACCGCTTCCCGTCCCGCGGGAGGCGGCAATCATTCGCGCGATCAGGAGGCCCGCCTTGTCGATAGCCGAGCAGCATCGGAACGCCCCCGGCGCGGCCCCCCACGACCTGTCCGATGATCTGCTGATCGACGCCGAGATCGACGACCTGCCGGCGCCCACCCGCCTGAAGGCCGGGCTGCTGCTGGTGGTCAGCCTGGTGCTGATCGCGATCAACCTGCGCCCGGCGCTGTCCAGCCTGGGGCCGGTGCTGAAGGAGATCATCGCCGACACCGGCCTGTCCGCCGGCGGCGCCAGCCTGCTGACCACCGTCCCGGTCGTCTGCCTCGGCCTGTTCGGCATGCTGGCGCCGCGGATCGCCCGGCGCCTGGGCACCGAGCGGGCGGTGCTGGCGCTGCTGCTGGTGCTGGCCCTGGGCACCGCGCTGCGCGGCCTGGGCACCCCCGCCGCGCTGCTGGTTGGCGCCATCCTGGCCGGCGCCGGCATCGGCGTCACCAACGTGCTGCTGCCGGGCATCGTCAAGCGCGACTTCCCGGACAAGGCGGCGCTGATGACCGGCGTCTACACCATGGCGCTGTGCGCCGGCGCCGCCGTGGCCGCCGGCGCCACTTTGCCGATCGCCCGGGCCGCCGGCGGATCCTGGGCCGTGGCCCTGGCCTTCTGGACCATTCCGGCGGTGATCGCCGCGGCGGTGTGGCTGACCCAGATCCCGCCCCGCCAGGGCCAGGCCGGCCACGCCGGCGTCACCGTGCGCGGCCTGTGGACCGACCCGCTGGCGTGGCAGGTGACGCTGTTCATGGGGCTGCAATCCTCGCTGGCCTACAGCGTCTTCGGCTGGCTGGCCCCGATCCTGCGCGACCGCGGCGTCGAGGGCGTCGCCGCCGGCATCATGGTGTCGGTCTCGATCATGGTGCAGGTCGCCGCCGCCCTGGTGGCGCCGTCGCTGGCGACGCGCGGCCGCGACCAGCGGCTGGCGGCGCTGCTGTGCATGGTGTTCTCGGTCGCCGGCTTCTGGGGCTGCATCTTCGCGCCGCTGGGCACGGTCTGGCTCTGGGTCGTGGTGCTGGGCATCGGCCAGGGCGCCGCCTTCGCCGTGGCGCTGACCCTGGTGGTGCTGCGCAGCCGCGACGCCCATGTCGCGGCCCATCTGTCGTCGATGTCCCAGGGCGTCGGCTACACCCTGGCCTCGGGCGGGCCGCTGTTGATCGGCCTGCTGCACGACTGGACCGGCGGCTGGACCGCGCCGGGCCTGCTGGTGCTGGGCATCGGCCTCGTCGCCGGCGCCGCCGGCATCGGCGCCGGCCGGGCCCGCCAGGTCGCCGCCACTGTCTCATCGCGCTGATTCGACGGCCGGCGGCGTTCGGCCCCCGAACCCAGTCCTAGGAAGAAAGGCAGCCATCCGGCCCAAAGTCAGGGATGATTTGACAACACATCCGCATCGCCCGCAGCCTTTCCGCAACAAAAGGTCGGACAAGGGGGAGAGGGCGATGTGGTCGCAGGTCTATAATCCCTTCGGCAGCATGGCGGCGTCGACGCTGGTGGCCGCCATTCCCATCGTCGTCCTGCTCGGCAGCATCGGGCTGTTCCGGGTCAAGGCGCACCTGGCCGCGGTGCTCGGCCTCATCGCCTCCCTCGCCGTCGCCATCATCGGCTTCGGCATGCCGGCGCAGATGGCAGGGATGGCCGCCGTCTACGGCGCCGCCTACGGGCTGTTGCCGATCGGGTGGATCATTCTCAACGTGATCTTCCTGTATCAGCTGACCAAGGAGAAGGGCGAGTTCGAGGTCCTCAAGGACTCGATCGCCGGCATCACCCGCGACCGCCGGCTGCAGCTGGTGCTGGTGGCCTTCTCCTTCGGCGCCTTCTTCGAGGGCGCGGCCGGCTTCGGCACCCCCGTCGCGGTGACCGGGGCGATGCTGATCGGCCTGGGCTTCGCGCCGCTCGCCGCCTCCGGCCTGTCGCTGATCGCCAACACCGCGCCGGTGGCCTTCGGCGCGCTGGGCACGCCGCTGATCGCGCTGGCCGCGGTCACCGGCCTCGACCTGCTACAGCTCAGCGCCATGGTCGGGCGGCAGCTGCCGGTGTTCTCGATCATCGTGCCGTTCTGGCTGATCTGGGCCTTCGCCGGCTTCCGCGGCATGCTCGGCGTCTGGCCGGCGCTGCTGGTCGCCGGCGTGGCCTTCGCCGTGCCGCAGTTCCTGGTCTCGAACTACCACGGGCCCTGGCTGGTCGACGTCGTCGCCTCGATCGTGTCGATGGGCCTCTTGGCCCTGTTCCTGAAGGCTTGGCATCCCCGGCAGCTGTGGCTGGGCACCGGCCCGGGCGGCGGCACGGCCGAGGCCGAGGCGCAGGCCCATGGCAGCCCCTCGGGCGGCGCGGTGGTGCGCGCCTGGCTGCCCTGGGTGATCCTCAGCGCCTGCGTCTTCCTGTGGGGCTTGCCGCAGGTCAAGGCGGCGCTGGACGGCCTGTCGATGGTCGCCCTGCCGGTCGCCGGGCTGAACGAGCTGGTGCAGAAGGTGCCGCCGGTGGTGACGGCGCCCACGGCGGAGAAGGCGATCTACCTGCTGAACTGGCTGTCGGCCACCGGGTCCGGCATCTTTGTCGCCGCGGTGATCGCCGGCTTCGTCATGGGCTACTCCCCGCTCGGCCTCATCCGCATGTACGGGCGCACCCTGTGGGTGGTGCGCTTCTCGCTGATGACCATCGCCTGCATGCTGGCGCTGGGCTTCGTCACCCGCTACTCCGGCACCGACACCACGCTGGGCCTCGCCTTCGCCGCCACCGGGGTGCTGTACCCGGTGTTCGGCACGCTGCTGGGCTGGCTGGGCGTCGCCCTGACCGGGTCCGACACCTCGTCCAACGTGCTGTTCGGCGGGCTGCAGAAGGTGACGTCGCAGCAGCTGGGCCTCAACCCGGTGCTGATGGCGGCGGCCAACAGCTCCGGCGGCGTCATGGGCAAGATGATCGACATGCAGAGCATCGTCGTCGCCTCGACCGCCACCCGCTGGTACGGGCATGAGAGCGACATCCTGCGCTACGTCTTCTTCCACTCCATCGCGCTGGCGCTGCTGGTCGGCCTGCTGGTGCTGGGCCAGGCCTATCTGTGGCCGCTGACCCTGATGGTCCCCGGCAGCGGCTGACCGCCCGCCGCATGCACAAACAAAAAGGGGCGCCCGGAGGCGCCCCTTTTCCCGTCGGTCAGCCGGCTGAAATCAGCGGCTGTAGAACTCGACCACCAGGTTCGGTTCCATCTGGACCGGATACGGCACGTCGGCCAGGGCCGGGCTGCGGATCAGCTTGCCCTTCATGGAGCCGTGATCGACCTCGAGGTAGTCGGGCACGTCACGCTCGGATGAGGACACGGCGCCGAGCACGACCGGCAGCTCGCGCGACTTCTCCTTGACCTCGATGACGTCGCCTTCCTTGACCTGGTAGGACGGAATGTTGACGCGCTTGCCGTTGACCAGGATGTGGCCGTGGTTGACGATCTGGCGCGCCGCGAACACGGTGGGCACGAACTTCAGGCGGTAGACCACGGTGTCGAGGCGGCGCTCGAGCAGGCCGATCAGGTTCTCGCCGGTGTCGCCCTTGCGGCGCACGGCCTCGTCGAACAGGCGGCGGAACTGCTTCTCGCCGATGTTGCCGTAGTAGCCCTTCAGCTTCTGCTTGGACATCAGCTGCGTGCCGAAATCGGTCGGCTTCTTGCGCCGCTGGCCATGCTGGCCCGGGCCGTATTCGCGGTTGTTCAGGGGGCTCTTCGGACGGCCCCAGAGGTTGACGCCAAGGCGGCGGTCGATCTTGTGCTTCGAATTCTGGCGCTTGCTCACGCGCGCATTCCTTCTCTCGATATTGTCCCGGTAGGCCCTGCCGACGGCAAGGCGGGGCGCCGGCTCACGCACCGGACCCACGTTCCCAGGAATGGAAGCGGTGAAAAAGCCCATTCCGGACCGATTGTCAAGCCTGGAGGCGCGTGCCGGGCCACCGCTAGCCCGGGAGGTAGTGAATATGGGGCCGGCCGTGATGCGGCGAAACCTCGACATGGGCGCGCACGCCGAACACGTCGCGGATCGTCGCCTCGGTCAGGATCTCCTCCGGCGCGCCGGCGCAGACCACCCGCCCGTCCCGCAGCAGCGCCACCGCGTCGCAGAACATCGCCGCCAGGTTGAGGTCGTGCAGCGCCACGATGCTGGTCGCCGGCAGCCGCCCGACCAGCGCCAGGATCTCGAGCTGGTGCTGCACGTCGAGATGGTTGGTCGGCTCGTCCAGCAAGAGCTCGGTCGGGGTCTGCGCCAGGGCCCGGGCGATCTGCGCCCGCTGGCGTTCACCGCCCGACAGGGTGTGCCACAGCTGGCCGCGCTTGCCGGCCATGCCCATGCGCAGCAGCGAATCCTCCACCGCCGCGTCGTCCTGTGCGGTCCAGGGCGACAGCGGGCCGCGATGCGGGGTGCGGCCGAGGCGGACGACGTCGAGCACGGTGACCTGGGCGTCGGTCGCCGCCTGCTGCTCAACCAGGGCGACGCGGCGGGCGATGGCGGCGCGCGGCAGGTCGGCGATGTCGGCCCCGCCCAGCGTGACCACGCCGCTGGCCACCCGGCGCAGGCGGCAGATCAGGCGCAGCAGGGTCGACTTGCCGGCGCCGTTCGGCCCCAGCAGCCCCAGCATCCGGCCGGGCTCCGCCGCGAGGGTGACGCCATCGACGATCATCCGGCCGCCGGCGGCCCAGCGCACGTCATGGGTGGCGATGGTCATGCCGTCCGCCTCGCCCGGTAGAGGATGATGGCGAAGGCCGGGGCGCCGAACAGGGCGGTGACCACGCCGATCGGCAGGATCTGCTGCGGGATGATGATGCGCGAGACGATGTCGGCCAGCACCATGAAGATGGCGCCGATCATCGCCGAGGCCGGCAGCAGCCTGATATGGCCGGGCCCGACCAGGAAGCGCGCCGCATGCGGGATGACCAGCCCGACGAAGCCGATCGACCCGACGATGCTGACCATGGTCGCGGTCATCGCCGCGGTGGCCCCGAATAGCACCAGCCGCACCCGGGTCACGGCGATGCCGAGCGACGCCGCGGCATCGGCCCCGAAGGTGAAGGCGTCGAGCGCCCGGGCGTGCAGGATGCAGATGGCGAAGCCGGCCAGGGCGACCGGCGCCGCGACATGGGCGTCCGGCCAGCGCACGCCGCCGAGGCTGCCGAGCAGCCAGAACATCACGCCGCGCGCCTGTTCGGCGTTGGCCGAGGTGGTGACGATATAGGAGGTCAGGGCGTTGAACAGCTGCGACCCGGCGACCCCCGCCAGGATGATGCGGTCGGTGCCGCCCCCGGCCCCGGCCGCCAGCAGCGACACCAGGGCGAAGGCCAGCACCGCGCCGATGAAGGCGCCGCCGGAGAGCGAGATGGCACCGCCGCCGAATCCCGCGATCATCACCGCGACGGCGCCGGTCGACGCCCCGGCGGAGATGCCGAGGACATAGGGTTCCGCCAGCGGGTTGCGCAGCAGCGCCTGCAGGATGGCGCCCGACAGCGCCAGCGCCGCGCCGCTGCAGGCCGCCACCACGGCGCGGCTGAGCCGGTAGTCCCAGATTACGCCTTCCTGGATCGGGCTGAGCGCGAAGCCCATGCCCAGCAGCCGGTTGCCCAGCGCCTGGAAGGTGATGGCCAGCGGAATCGCCATCTCGCCGATCGACACGGCGACGCCGATGGCCGCGACCAGCACGGCCACGGCGAGGACCGTGGCCAGGGCCCGCAGGCCCCAGCCACCGCCGAGGATCGGCCCCCGGATCACGCCCGGATCACTTCGCCAGCCCGAAGGCCTTGATGCCGTTCGCCAGCGCCTCGATGCCGTCGACCGCGCGGATCGACGCCTCCATCGCCTGGACGTTCATCATGACGAAGTGCCTATCGCGCACCGCCGGCAGCTTGCTGACCACCGGATCGGTCGCCAGGAAGTTCAGCTTCACCGCCGGGTCGTCGGCGGCGTAGCGGCGGCGGCTCATCTCCGCGATCACGATGATGGCGGGGTTGGAGGCGGCGACCTGCTCCCAGCTCACCGACGGCCATTCCTCTTCCGTGGTGACGATGTTGCGGGCGCCGAGCGTCTGCATGATGTAGGCGGGCACGCCGTTCTTGCCGGCCATGAAGGCATCGCCCTGGACCTCCTTGCTGGAGAACCAGAACACCACCGGCACGTTGCTGCCCTTGATGCCGGCAACCTCGGCGATGGCGGCGGCCTCGCGCTGCTTCAGCCGGGCGACCAGCGCGTCGCCGCGGTCGCCGACGTCGAAGATCGCGGCCAGGTCGTGGATCTCCCGATAGACCAGATCCATGCTGAACAGCCGCTTGCGCACGCCGTCCCCGCCGCCGGAATTGTCCTTCCCGACGCAGTCGGCCGGCGCGACGTAGGTGGGGATGCCCAGTTCGGCGAACTGCTCGCGCTTGCCCACCGACCCGTTGGGCCCGACATGCCATTCATACTGGGCGGTCACCAGGTCGGGCTCCTGCCCCACCACGGATTCGAAGCTGGGGTCGTTGTCGGCCAGGCGCTTGATCTTGTCGTTGGCCGCCTCGTAGCCCTTGAGCACCGGGCCGAACCACACGGCGGTGCCGACGATGCGGTCGGCGAGGCCGAGCGACAGCAGGATCTCGGTGCTGCTCTGCCCGATCGACACCGCCCGCTGCGGCGCCTTGGCGAAGGTGACGTCGACGCCGCAGTTGCTGATGGTCAACGGGTAGTGCGTCGGCCCGGCCGAGGCGGCGGGCGCCAGGCCGAACAGGACCAGGCCGGCGGCGACGGCCGCGGCCGGGATGAGCGAACGGAAGGTACGGTGGGGAACGGCCGTCATGATGCCTCCTGCCCGGGCCACCCCGCCCGGGAAACGGATTGCGCTGCGACGGCAGGTCTCCTGGCTCGCAGATCTTGGCTTCGCGTCTGCCTTCCCACCGGATCCGGCTTCGGACCCAGCAGTGGCATGGCGCCTCGTCGGAGAGGCGTCACGAGGACGTTCGGCGATCCGCTGACAGTTGCGGGGGCAGCCACGGACTCCGCGCGGATGCGCGTCACCGTGTTCCCTTTTGATCCCGTGCGGGAACCGTCGGGGCGATGTGTATCGCCCCCGTCGCGGCGCGGTCAATGGACGCTGGACGCCAAGGCTGCCCGGCCCCTGCGGTTCTTGCAGGCAGGGTCCGAAGACACATCTTTAGATATATCTTGAAACCCATCTCGAAGAGACCTATCTTCCGATATATCGAAGTCTAAAGGAGAGTTTCGATGTTCGGAATGAGAGGCCATCGTGGCCAGCGCGGCGAATGCGGCGACGGGATGTGGGCCGGGGGCCGTGGCCGCCGGATGTTCGGCCATCACGGCGGCGGCGAAGGCGGCGGCCGCGGCTTCGGCGGCGGCGACATGATGCGCGCCGGGCGGATGCTGGCGCATGGCGACCTGCGCCTGGTGGCGCTGACTCTGATCGCGGAGCAGCCGCGCCACGGCTACGAGATCATCAAGCTGATCGAGGAGAAGACCGCCGGCTGGTACAGCCCGAGCCCCGGCGTGGTGTACCCGACGCTGACCTATCTCGAGGAGGCCGGCTACGTCACGGTCGAGACCGAGGGCACCAAGAAGCTGTACACCATCACCCCCGAAGGCCGGGCCTATATCGAGGAGAACCGGTCGATCGTCGATGCCATCCTGGGCCGCCTGTTCGCCATCGGCGAGAAGATGGCCCGGGTGAACCGGGCGTTCGGCGGCGACCGCGAGCGGTCCAGCCGGCTGCCGGCGCTGGTCCATGCGGCGCTGGACAATTTGCGCGAGGTCGCCGGCCACAAGATCGACGGCGATGCCGAGGCCGAGACCCAGATCGTCGAGATCCTGGCCCGCGCCGCGGCCGAGATCCGGCGCGGCTGAGGGCGGCGGCATGAGCCCCGCCCCTGCCCTTTCCCTGACGACCCTGTCGGCCCCGGCCGAGGCCCGGCTGCGCGATGCCGGGCTGCGGCCGACCCGGCCGCGCCGCATCCTGCTGGGGGTGCTGGCCGAGGCCGAGCGCGCGCTCGACGCCCAGGAGATCCTGGGCCGGGCGCGGCGGCTGGATCCGCGGATCAGCCTGGCCACGGTCTACCGCTTCCTGGCGGCGCTGCGCCGGGTCGGCATCGCCGGCTGGTGGAGCGAGCCCGTCCGGCATCCGGCCTATGGGCCGGTCGCCGCCGCGGCCCCGCCGGAGCGATTGACCCTGGGCGACGTCCAGCTGCGCGCGGCGCTGGCCGACGTGCTGCGGCAGTTCGGCTACCGCCTGATCCGCGCCCGCGTCGATCTGGCGGTCGAGCGGCTGCATCCCGAGGCACCGCTGGCCGAAGCATGGCCGCAGACGGCCCGGGTCCCCAGTCTGCTCGACCGGTTCTAGGCCCGGCACGGCCGCCGGGCGGCATCACATCGGACAGGGAGTCGCCGCATGGCGGACGGCCTGCTTCTTCTCGCAGCGCTGCTGCTGATCGTCACCGCCGCCGTGCATTCGGTGGCGGGCGAAAGGCGGCTGATCGGCCCGCTGCTGACCCGCCGCGACGGCATCCTGGCCAACCGCCTGGCCCGGTTCGTGCTGCGCTTCGCCTGGCACATCACCAGCATCGCCTGGGCGGTCATCGCCGTGATCCTGCTGGCGCTGGTGCTGGACCCGGTGGCGGTGCGCTGGTGGGCGGCGGCCGCGACCGGCGCAGCCTTCACCGCCATCGGGGCGTTCACCGCCATCTCCAGCCGCGGCCGCCATCTCGGCTGGCCGTTCCTGACCGGGATCGGCCTCACCGCCCTGGCCTCGCTGCTGGCCTGAATTCCTCCTCACGCCGTCAGCCACAAGAGCGCGGCCCCGGCGGCTGCGCTGCCGATCAGCGTCGGGATCATGCCGACCCTGAAGTGCAGCATGGCAACCATCGAGGCCCCGGCCAGACAGGCGGCCCGCCAGTCCAGAGACGAGAGGACGGGCAGGTCGGGGCCGACGCCGAGTACCTCGACCGTCACCACCGCGCGGAACATCACATGCAGCGCGAACCACAGGGCCAGGTTGAGGATGACCCCGACCACGGCAGCGGTGATGGCCGACAACGCCGCAGAGACGGCGCGGTTGCCGCGCAGCGTCTCGACATAGGGCGCACCGAGGAAGATCCACATGAAGCATGGGGCGAAGGTGACCCATGTGGTGAGAAGGGCGCCGAGGCCGCCGGCGACGATCGGGTTCAACCCGCCGGGGTCTCGGAACGCCGCGAGAAAGCCGACGAACTGGAGCACCATGATGAGGGGCCCCGGCGTCGTCTCGGCCAGGCCGAGACCGTCGGCCATCTCCCCCGGCCCGAGCCAGCCGAACGTGTCGACGGCCGCCTGGGCGACATAGGCCAGCACGGCATAGGCGCCGCCGAAAGTGATCACGGCCATCGTGCTGAAGAAGCCGCCGATCTGGGTCCACACGCTGGCTGAGCCTGTGAACGCCCACAGCAGCACGACCGGCCCCAACCAGAGGGGCAGCCAGATCGCCAGCACCCGAACGGCGCGGGACCAGGACGGCTCGGCATGGGTCAGTTCGCCGCGCTCGAACATCGCGTCGACCACACCGACAAAGGCTGGCCCCGCTGCACCGGCCTTGTGACCGGCGCCGGTGAAGGATGCCGGCGCATGCCTGCTGCCGATCCAGCCGATGATGCCGGCCGCGAGCACGATGATCGGAAAGGGTATCCTTAGCGCATAGATGCCGACGAAGGCCGCCGCTGCGATGGCGATCATCGCGCGATTTTTGAGCGCCCGGCGGCCGATGCGGATCACAGCCTCTATGACCACGGCCAGGACCGCGGCCTTCACACCGAAGAAGATGGCGTCGACCACAGGCACCTGCCGGAAGCAGGCATAGAGGATGCTGAGGCCGAGCATCACGAACGCGCCCGGCAGCACGAACAGGATGCCGGCCACCAGCCCGCCCACCGTCCGGTGCAGCAGCCAGCCGATGTAGATCGCCAGCTGCTGCGCCTCCGGTCCCGGCAGCAGCATGCAATAGTTCAGCGCATGCAGGAACCGCTGCTCGCCGATCCAGCGCCGCTCATCCACCAGCATCCGGTGCATCAGCGCGATCTGGCCGGCCGGCCCCCCGAAGCTGAGAAGACCGATCCTGGCCCAGACCTTCAGCGCCTCGCCGAAACTGGGCCGGGCGGCCTCCGAGGATCCGGAGGCCGCTGTCGAAATCGTGGACATGATCCGCCCTCACGCCGGCTTGGTGGTGGAGGGCCAGTTGTGGGTTTCCTCGGTCGCGTCCCTGCACCAGCGATACAAGGCATCGTAGAGCACCATGCTGGCGTCCAGCTGCTCCAGATCGTCGCGGAACATCCGCGACAGGCCGAGGGCGGCCGCCAGGAAGCCGGCGGCCTGGGGCACGAGGTCGAGCCGGGCGGTGTCGGCAGCCCGCACGATCGCGGCCAGACGATCCAGGGCCTCGGCCCGCAGCCCGAACTCCCCGACCATCGTGTCGAAGGTGCAGGTCTCGCCGCGATGGCTCCAGAACACGCCGTCGATGTCGAAGGGCGTCGCGCCGAACCGGTCCGCCACCAGGGGCACCTCGGCGGGCGCCACGAACAGGAAGACGGCGTCCGGATCGACGAAGCGGCGGATCAGCCAGGGGCAGGCGATGCGATCGACCTTCGGCCGGGCGCGCGTCACCCAGACCGTCCGGCCCGAGGCATCGCGCGGCGGCAGCTTGTCGACGGAGACCAGAAGCCCGCCGGCATCGCGCCAGGCCTCGAAACCGCCTTCCAGCGACTCCGCCTCGGCGCCCTCGTGGCGCAGCCAGGCCGCGACCCCCTGGCTGAGCTTCTGGCCGCGCTGGCAGACGACCACGACGTGCCGATGGGCGAACCCGGAGGCCCACGCCGGGACAGCCTTGAAATCGCGGCGGATGGCGGTGGGCAGAAGCCGCGTGTCGGCGTCGTAGTCCTCGTCCGTGCGCACGTCGACGATCATCGGCGCCTTCGGCATGCCGATGAGGCGGGAAAGCTGAGAAACGGTGATTTCAGTGTTCGATGGCATGAGCGTCCGTCCCGTGTCGGGAGCATGGACGCGATATTCAGGCTGTCGCCTCACGGGGCAATCGCGAATAACCCCTTGCCATCAGGATACGCAGAAGGCCGCGCCTGTGCAACGTCAGACGGGGCGCGCCCTACTCCCCGCCCGATTCCTTCCGCAGGCCGGACAAGGCGACGATGATGCCGTGCAGCGTCCGCACCTCTTGGGTCGACAGCTGGGCCCGCTGCAGGAAGGCGCGGATGTTGCGCTGCATGCTCGGCCGCTTTTCCGGCACCCGGAAGAAGCCGCGGGCGTCGAGCGCCTGTTCGAGATGCTCGAACATGTTGACCAGTTGGTCCTTGGTCGCCGGCGGGGTGTCGTCCTCATAGGACAGCTGCCGTTCCGGCGTCGCGTCGCCGGCGGTGAACCATTCGTAGGACACCAGCAACACGGCCTGGGCCAGGTTCAGCGAGGAGAAGGCCGGGTTCAGCGGCACGTTGACCACAGCGTCGGCCAGGGCGACGTCGTCATTGGTCATGCCGGCCCGCTCCGGCCCGAACAGAATGCCGCAATTCGCGCCCACGGCGTGATGCGCCCGCATCTCCTCCGCCGCCCGGCGCGGCGTCACCACCGGCTTCAGCTGGTCGCGCAGCCGCGCCGTGGTGGCGTAGACGGCGGTGAGGCCGGCGATCGCATCCTCGGTCCGCTCGAACACCCGGACCTGGTCCAGCACGGCGTCGGCGCCGGAGGCGGTCGGCACCGCCCTGGGGTTCGGCCAACCGTCGCGCGGCCGCACCAGGCGCAGGTCGGTCAGGCCGCAATTCAGCATCGCCCGCGCCGCGGTGCCGATGTTCTCGCCCATCTGCGGCTCGATCAGGATGATCGCCGGGCCGCCGGTGCGCGGCGTCTGGGTCTGGTCGGTGCCGGCCATCAGATCGGGGCGGCGCCGGAGCGCAGCAGCTTGGTGGTGAAGCTGTCGCCCAGCGCCTCGAAGGACGCGTCGATGATGTTGGTCGAGACCCCGATGGTCGACCAGCGGCTGCCGTCCGAATCCTCGGTCTCGATCATCACCCGCGGCATGGCCCCGGTGCCGTCGTTGGAGCGGAGGATGCGGACCTTGAAGTCGACCAGGCGCAGCGGCTTCAGCGCGGGATAGGCCGGCTCCAGCGCCTTGCGCATGGCGTTGTCGAGCGCGTTGACCGGGCCGTTGCCGAAGGAGACCTCGTGCAGGGTCCTGTCGCCGACCCGGACCAGCACCGTGGCCTCGGATTCCTGGACGATCTCGCCGCGGGCGTTGAAGCGCCGCTCATCGACCACGGTGAAGCGCTCCATGGTGAAGAAGGACGGCACCTGGCCCAGCATGCGCCGGGCCAGCAGCTCGAAGCTGGCGGCGGCGGTGTCGTAGGAATAGCCCTCGAACTCGCGCTGCTTCACCAGGTCGACCAGCCGCTCGACATTGCGGTCCTTGGGGTCGATGGCGACGCCGATCTCGGCGAAGCGCGCCAGGATGTTCGACCGCCCGGCCTGGTCGGAGACCACGAGGTGCCGGCGGTTGCCCACCCGCTCCGGCGCCATGTGCTCGTAGGAGCGCGGATCCTTGGCGATGGCCGAGGCGTGCAGCCCACCCTTATGGGCGAAGGCGCGGCCGCCGACATAGGGCGCGCTGGTCTGCGGCGCGCGGTCCAGCCGCTCGTCGAACCAGTGGCTGAGCTCGGTCAGCGAGGCCAGCCCGGCCTCGGTCACCCCGGTCTCGAAGCCCATCTTCAGGGCCAGGGTCGGGATCAGGGTGATCAGGTTGGCGTTGCCGCAGCGCTCGCCCAGGCCGTTCAGCGTGCCCTGGACCTGGCGCACCCCCGCCCGCACCGCCGCCAGGGTGTTGGCCACGGCGTTGCCGGTGTCGTCATGGGTGTGGATGCCCAGCCGGTCGCCCGGGATGTGGCGGGCCACGGCGGTGACGATCTCGCTCACCTCATGCGGCAGGGTGCCGCCATTGGTGTCGCACAGCACCACCCAGCGCGCGCCGGCCTCGAACGCCGCCTTGGCGCAGGCCAGGGCGTAGTCCGGGTTGGCCTTGTAGCCGTCGAAGAAATGCTCGCAGTCGAAGCCGAGCTCGCGGCCGCGCCCGACCACCTCGGCGACGCTGTCGCGGATCAGCTCGATGTTCTCCTCGCGCGGGATGCCCAGTGCGATGTCGACATGGAAATCCCAGGTCTTGCCGACGATCGAGATCGCCGGCACGCCGCTGTTCAAGAGCGCCGACAGGCCAGGGTCGTTGGCGGCGCTGCGCCCCGGCCGCCGGGTCATGCCGAAGGCGGTGAACAGGGCGTGGTTCATCTTCGGCGGCGCCGCGAACAGCGCGTCGTCGGTCGGGTTCGCGCCCGGCCAGCCGCCCTCGACATAGTCGATGCCCAGCGCGTCCAGCCGCCGGGCGATGGCGATCTTGTCGGCGACCGAGAAGTCCACGCCCTGGGTCTGCGCCCCGTCGCGCAGCGTGGTGTCGAACAGGTAGAGCCGCTCGCTCATCGCCTCACCATTCCCGGCGCCACAAGGTGCGGTCCGGCTTGTCTTCGAGCGCGACGCCGGCCGCGACCAGCTGGTCGCGGATGCGGTCGGCCTCGGCGAAGTTCTTGGCCGCCCGCGCCGCCCGCCGGTCGGCGATCAGCGTCTCGATCTCGGCATCGGTCAGGCCCGCCCCGGCCTTGGGCTGCCAGCGGAACCAGTCCTCCGGGTCCTGCTCCAGCAGGCCCAGCAGCGCGCCGCCGGCCAGGATCTCGCCCTTCAGCCGGGCCTGCAGCACCGGATCGGTGGTCTTGTTCAGCGCCCCCGCCAGATCGTGCAGCGCGGCCAGGGCCTGCGAGGTGTTGAGGTCGTCCTCCAGCGCGCTGCGCACCAGGTGCGGCGCATCCTTCGGCTCGATCGCCGCCACCGCCCCGGCGCCGCGCAGGGCGCCGTACAGCCGGTCCAGCGCCGCCCGCGCCTGCCGCACGCCCTCCTTGGTGAAGTCGAAGGGCTGGCGGTAATGGCCGGATAGCAGGGTGTAGCGCAGCGCCTCGCCGGGGAACTCTTCCAGCAGCTCGCGCGGCGTGTAGAAGTTGCCGAGCGATTTCGACATCTTCTCGCCTTCGGCCATCAGGAAGCCGTTGTGCAGCCAGTAGCGCGCCATGGCTGGGGTGCCGTGGGCGCAGCGGCTCTGCGCGATCTCGTTCTCGTGGTGCGGGAACACCAGGTCGATGCCGCCGGCATGGATGTCGAAGATGTCGCCGAGATGGGCGGCCGCCATGGCCGAGCACTCGATATGCCAGCCCGGCCGGCCGCGGCCCCAGGGGCTGTCCCACCCCGGCTGGTCGTCGGCCGATGGCTTCCACAGCACGAAATCGGCCGGATCCCGCTTGTAGGGCGCGACATCCACCCGGGCGCCGTCGATCTGCTCGTCGCGGTTGCGGCGCGACAGCTGGCCGTAATCCGGCATCGACGGCACGTTGAACAGCACGTGGCCCTCGGCGGCGTAGGCATTGCCCTTGGCAACCAGGGTGCCGATCATGTCGACCATCTGAGGGATATGCTCGGTGGCGCGCGGCTGGATGTCCGGCACCCGGGCGCCCAGGGCGGCCATGTCCTCGGCGAAGACCTCGCCGGTGCGCTGGGTCAGCGCGCCGATGGTCTCGCCGTTGGCCTTCGCCCGCTCGATGATCTTGTCGTCGATGTCGGTGATGTTGCGGACGTACGTCACCCGCGGATACTGCGACCGCAGCAGCCGGTACAGCACGTCGAACACCACGATCGGCCGGGCGTTGCCGATATGGGCGTAGTCATAGACCGTGGGGCCGCAGACATACATGCGCACATGGCTCGGGTCGATCGGGACGAAGGCTTCCTTCGTCCGGCTGAGCGTGTTGTGCAGGGTGAGCGCCACGGGTCGGAATCCTACTGGTCTGGCTTGCGGTCCGGCCGGTCGGTCGGGACCGCGACGATTACCAGATCAGGCCCGTGGCGTCCAAGGTTCCGGCCGCAAGGCAGCCCGGTCAGYGACGCTTGCCGAACCAGCCCTTGCGCTGCGGCACCACCGGCGCGCCGGCCATCAGCGGCGGCCCGGCGGGGCCGGCCTCCGGCTCGTCGAACTGGGCGGTCAGCGACGGGCGGTGGGCGCGGGCCTGGGCGGGCTGGCGCGGCGCCTCAGTCGCCATAGCCGGGCCGAGGCGGCCGGGCTTCGCGACGGCGGGCGGGCCGACGCGCAGCCGCGGCGCCGGCTCGGCCAAGCGCGGAGTCGGTGCAGGCTCCGGGCGCAGAGCCGGGGCTGGTTCGGGCCGGCGGGTGGCCGCGGCCGGGCGGGGAGCCATCGGGAGCGTGGCCGAGAGCCGGGCCGGTATTGCGGCGGGAATCGGGCGGCCGAGGAGCGCGCAATCGACGAAGCGGTCGCATTCCGCCTGGAACAGCGGGTCGGTGCGGCGGGCCGGACCGATGCCGATCACCTGCCGGCCGTGGCGGCGCAGGCTGCGCACCAGCGGCAGCAGCGCGGCGCTGCCGGTCACCAGCACGACGGTGCCGACATCGCCGTCGATCAGCACGACCTCCAGGGCGTCGACCACCAGGCGCAGCGCGGCGGCGTCGCGGCCCGGCTCGGTCTCGGTGGTCTGGACCTGGTCGAAGCCGTGGCGGTGGGCGACGCTGCGCAGATCCGGCAAGGCCGCCCAATCGGCATAGGCGATGCGCCGGGCCGGGCGGCAGACGGTGTCGAGCGCGCCGAGGATGCGGGCAAGGCCCTCCGGCTCGTCAGCGGCGAGCGAGGCGACATCGAGGAAGACCGCGGCCACCGGCAGCGCCGGGGTCTCTTGGGCAGGCGAAGTCTCGTCGGTCATGATCGCTTCTTAACCCGGCCGGCGGGGTGCCGCCAAGGGGGGCCGGGTTAAGATTTGGTATGCCGGGACGTCATGCCGCGCGGCCGGCCAGCCGCGCCGCCACCCGCTCCCGCCCGATCAGCGGCAGCAGGCCGCGCAGTTCGGGGCCGTGGTCGAGCCCGGTCAGCGCCAGGCGCAAGGTCAGGAACAGCGGCTTGCCCTTGATCCCGGTGCGGTCGCGCACCGCCGCGGTCCATTCGCCCCAGGTGGCGTCGCCCCAGGGCTCCGGCGGCAGCACCGCGGCCGCGGCCTCGAGCAGCGCGGCGTCGGCGACGACCGGCCCGACCGGCCCGGTCACCACCCGCCACCAGCCGGCGGCATCGTCCAGGCGCTGCAGGTTCGGGCGCAGAACCGCCCAGGCCGCCTCGTCCACCGCGCCGAGACCGAGGGCGGCGAGCCGGTCGCGCACCGCCGCATAGGGCGTCTCGTGCAGGATGCGGCTGTTGAGGCGCTGCAGCTCGGCCGGGTCGAAGCGCGGGGTGGTGCGGGAGAATTTGGCGAAGTCGAATTCCGCCGCCAGCTGGTCGAGCGACAGCCGCGGCTCGATCGGGTCGGAGGTGCCGAGCTTGGCCAGCAGGCTGGCCACCGCCATCGGCTCGATGCCCTCGCCGCGCAGGCTGCGCAGCGACAGGCTGCCGAGGCGCTTGGACAGGCCGTGGCCCTCGGCGTCGGCGATCAGCGAGGTGTGGGCATAGCTGGGCGGAACGGCGCCCAGCGCCTCGGCCAACTGGATGTGCATCGCGGTGTTGGCGACATGGTCCTCGCCGCGCACCACCAGGGTAATGCCCATCTCGGCGTCGTCGACCACCGAGCCGATGTGGTAGAGCGCCCGTCCATCCTCGCGCACCAGCACGGGGTCGGAGATGTCGCGGCCCTCGAAATGGACCCGGCCGCGGACCTTGTCCTGCCATTCGACCGGCCCATCCGCCATCCGGAAGCGCCAATGCGGCCGGTGGCCCTCGGCCTCCAGCCGGGCGCGGTCGGCGTCGGTCAGGGCCAAAGCGGCGCGGTCGTAGAGCGGCGGCAGGCCGCGGGCCAGCAGGCTCTTGCGCTTGAGCTCCAGCTCCTCCGCCGTCTCGTAGCAGGGGTAGAGCCGGCCGGACTGCTTGAGCCGGTCGAGCGCCGCCTGATAGCGGCCGGTGCGGTCGGACTGGCGCGAGAAGCCGTCCCAGCCGAGGCCGAGCCAGAGCAGGTCCTGCTCGATCGCCGCGGCGAATTCGGCGCTGCCCCGTTCGGTGTCGGTGTCGTCGAGCCGCAGCAGGAAGCGGCCGCCCGAGGCGCGGGCGGCGAGCCAGCAGACCAGGGCGGTGCGGACATTGCCGACATGCAGCAGGCCGGTCGGGCTGGGGGCGAAGCGGGTGACGATCGGGGTCGGGTCGGTCGCAGGCAGAGCAATCATGGGCTGGGACATAGCACGATCCGCGCGGCAACGGAAAAGGCCCGGAAACCCGGGCCTTCTCTGTCGCAAATCCGTCGGGAGCAACCCGGCGCGGATCACTCCTCGGCAGCGTCGCCCTCGTCGGGGCCGCCCGTCGCCATCATCTTGTCGGAGACCAGCCCGGCATTGCCGCGGATCTTGGCCTCGACCGTCTTCGCCACCTCGGGATTGTCGCGCAGGAAGACCTTGGCGTTCTCGCGGCCCTGGCCGATGCGCTGGCCGTCATGGGAGAACCAGGCGCCCGACTTCTCGACCACCCCGGCCTGGACGCCGAGGTCGAGCAGTTCGCCGGTCTTCGAGATGCCTTCGCCGTACATGATGTCGAATTCGACGACGCGGAACGGCGGCGCCATCTTGTTCTTCACCACCTTGACCCGGGTCTGGTTGCCGGTGACGGTCTCGCGGTCCTTGATCGCGCCGATGCGGCGGATGTCGAGCCGGACCGAGGAGTAGAACTTCAGCGCGTTGCCGCCGGTCGTCGTCTCCGGGTTGCCGAACATCACGCCGATCTTCAGCCGGATCTGGTTGATGAAGACGACCAGGGTGTTGGAGCGCGAGATCGAGCCGGTGAGCTTGCGCATCGCCTGGCTCATCAGCCGCGCCTGCAGGCCGGGCTGGCTGTCGCCCATCTCGCCCTCGAGCTCGGCCCGCGGCACCAGCGCGGCGACCGAGTCGATCACGATCACGTCGATCGCGCCGGAGCGGACCAGCGTGTCGGTGATCTCCAGCGCCTGTTCGCCGGCATCGGGCTGCGAGATCAGCAGCTCGTCGATGTTGACGCCCAGCTTGCGGGCATAGCCGGGGTCCAGCGCATGTTCCGCGTCGACATAGGCGCAGGTGCCGCCGGCCTTCTGCGCCTCGGCCACGACGTGCAGCGCCAGGGTGGTCTTGCCCGAGCTTTCCGGGCCGTAGATCTCGATGATCCGGCCCTTCGGCAGCCCGCCGATGCCGAGCGCGATGTCGAGGCCCAGCGAGCCGCTCGAGATCACCTCGGCCTCGACCTGGGGCCGTGCCCCGAGCTTCATCACCGACCCCTTGCCGAAGGCGCGTTCGATCTGGGTCAGGGCGGCTTCAAGCGCCTTGGTCTTGTCCATCGGGGCTCTTTCCACAACACGGAGAGTCGGGATCGACATCACCTGTCCCTTTCCAGTTGCATGGCGCCGCGGCCACGTCAATGCAGTCCTTGTACACGTTTTGTTCACGCCGAGCAATACGCCTTGTACAGCCCCCTTCCGCAACCGGAACTTCGCAAGCAGGATCAAGGCGTACCGGGCTAGCACTGGGACCGGGAGAACGAATCGATGCCGAAGGACGCCACGCTCGACCGCCACCTTGCCCGCATCCAGCGGGTGATCGACCACATCGCCGACCATCTCGACGACCCGATCGATCTCGACCGGCTGGCGGCGGTCGCCTGCTTCTCGCCTTACCATTTCCACCGGGCCTACCGGTACCTGCTGGGCGAGACGGTGGCCGATACGGTGCGGCGGCTGCGGCTGCACCGCGCGGCGGGCACCCTGCTGGAAGCCGAGACGGCGATGGCGACGGTCGCCCGCCGCGCCGGCTACGGCAGCACCGCCGCCTTCAGCCGCGCCTTCGCCGGCGCCTATGGCCTGCCGCCGGGCGCCTATCGCGACACGCGCCGGTCGTTCCCCTTCGCCCCAACCGAAGGAGATACCATCATGCCCGACGTGACCTGCCGCACCCTGGCGCCGATCCGAGTCGCCGCCGTGCGGCACACCGGCCCCTATCTGGAGATCGGCCGCAGCTTCGACACCCTGGTGGCCTGGGCCCGCGCCCGCCAGCTGCTGGGGCAGGCCACCCGCAGCCTGGGCCTCTACCACGACGACCCGGGGGCGGTCGCCGCCGCCGACCTGCGCGCCGATGCCTGCCTGGAGGTGCCCGAGGGCATCGCGGCGGAGGACGGCGTCGCCATCCTGACCGTCGCCGGCGGCCCCTATGCCGTGCTGCGGCACACCGGCCCCTATGCCGAGCTGGAGCGGTCCTACGCCTGGCTGTACCGGACCTGGCTGCCGACCAGCGGCGCCGAGCCGGCGGAAGCGCCGATCTTCGAGGAGTACCTGAACGACCCGCGCACGACTCCGGCCGCGGAGCTCGTTACCGACATCCACCTGCCGATCCGGTCGATGCCGGAGGGCTGAGGCTGGAAAAAATGCGGCCCGGGACGCCGGATGGCGCCCTGGGCCGGAACGGGCCTCAGTACAGGTCGAGCAGCCGGTCGGTGGCGAGCGGCAGGGTGTCGTTCGGCTTGCAGGTCACCGCCTGCTGCCAGGTGCCGGCCGCGGTGGAGGCGAAGGAGCCGACCGGTCGCGGGCCGGCGGATTCCTCCGGGACCGAGACCGGGTTGGGGCCGGTGGGGACGCCGATCGTCGCGAAGGCCGGCACCCGCTGCGGCGGCGCGCCCGCGGCCACCGGGACGGCGGCGTAGGGAATGTAGGTGTTGTCGTCCGCCGCGTTGTCGGCAGGCCCGCTGGCCCGGCGCGTGGCACGGCGGTCGCGGTGGCCGGAGACCGGCGCCATTGCCACGACCCCGCCGGGGAACCGCGAAGCAGCGGTGGCCGGGACCACATAGGGCGCGTTCCGCGCCGCCGGAGTCGCGGCGCCCGGCGCGGAGACGGGCATCGCGGCCCCGGGCGTCAGGCCGACCGGCTGGCCGGGCGCCGACGCTTCGGCCGGATAGCATTTCGGTACCGCCAGGCACTGGAAGGTCGCGCCCTTCCGGCCATCGATCACGTCCTCGGCCTTGAACACGGCCAGGCGGTTGATCTTGGCGCATTGCGAATTGGCGTAGATGGCGGCCTGATCCGCACTGTTGATGAAACCCGCATAGTCGACGCGGGTCTCCTTCGGACTCACCGGATCGATCCCGCAGGCCGAGACAGCGAGAAGAGCGGCGATAAGCGCTGCGCCACGATACATCGAAAACCCTCGATCTGAATGCCCCGCCGGCACCTTAGCACGAGCCGGGGCCGAGGCGGAGGTGCGAACGCGCGTTTCGACCGCGAAGACCGGAAACGGCCCTCCGGAGACGGCGAAGACGAGAACGGCGCCTTTCGGCGCCGTGTGCGGATCAATCGTCGCGGTGGGTACGCTCCAGCCGCTCGTGGCGCTCCTGCGCCTCGAGGCTCAAGGTCGCCGTCGGGCGCGCCTCCAGCCGCTTGACGCCGATCGGCTCGCCCGTCTCCTCGCAGAAGCCGTAGCTGCCGTCCTCGATCCGGCGCATCGCCGAATCGATCTTGGACAGGAGCTTGCGCTCGCGGTCGCGGGTCCTGAGCTCGAGCGAGCGGTCGGTCTCGGCGGAGGCCCGATCGGTCAGATCCGGCTCCTGGATGCCGCCATCCTGCAGGCTGCTCAGGGTCGCGTTGGATTCGGCGAGGAGCTCGGCCCGCCACTTCAGAAGCTTTCGCCGGAAGTACTCCAGCATCATCGGATTCATGAAGTCTTCGTCATCCGACGGATGATAATCCGGAGGCAGAAGCATCGCTGTCATCGCAAACAACCACTCACTGTCTGACGTGCCGGCCTTCTCCGGGCCTGGGCGGCGCGGAGTATAGGGAGACGCTAGGTCGGAAACAATCGAAACGATGCGCGGATCGAATTCTATAACCCGCTGATTTTCCACGACTTTGAACGACCACACAAAATCCGTTGCCCCCGGATGCCGCTTCGCTCCGCCGCATCGGGGCGCCGCGGCGGCCTGCGGTCGGAATTCGGACCGATGGTCGCATTGCGGCATGCGGCGCCCTGATACCGCCGAACGGGGCAGGAACGCAAGGGGATCAGAGTGTGGCGGAAATCCGATCCGCCATGCACGGCGCGAAAGGCGCCGGCGAAGGCGTCGGTTTCCGCATGGGAAGAGGCGTGGTTTCAGCGCCCGATCGAGGATCGGCGCGGATCACAGACGCCTGCCGTAGAGGCCGTTCGCCGAGATGTGCGCTCGGTGGAACGGCGGCTGCCGGCAGCTCCGGCCTACTTCTCCGGCAGCCGGATCGACCGGCCGAAGAAGATCACCACGGCGCAGCCGATCCCATCGAGATCCAGGGAATTCCGGTATTGGGCCGCCCGGCAAGCCCGGGCGCAGGCCTCGTCAGTAACGGGTCGCGGTCCGGGTCAGCAGCGGATAGGCCGTGGTCTGCAGGCCGTCGACCTTCGCCCCGGCAAAGGCCAGATTCGGCGCCAGCAGCCGGTTGATGTCGGCCGGGAACGCCAGGCTGGGCTTCGAGGCCTCGTCCAGCGCCGCGACCTGGGCGTCGGTCAGCGTGATGTCGAGGGCCGCGATGTTGGCCTGCAGCTGGTCGATCCGCCGCGCCCCGATCAGAGTCGAGGCCACGCCCGGCCGTCCCTGCACCCAGGCCAGCGCCACCGCCGCCGGGCTGGCCTCCTGCTCCGCGGCCACGGCCTTGACCGCGTCGATGATGAGATGGTCGCGCTCGGCCGGCATGCCGACCAGGGCCGCCCGGTCGGAGGTCACGGTGCCGGCGTTCTCGCGGCTGTACTTGCCCGACAGCCAGCCGCCCTTCAAGGGGCTCCACGGCATCACGCCCAGGCCCAGCTCCTGCGCCATCGGCGTCAGCTCGCCTTCGACCGTGCGCTGCAGCAGGGAGTATTCGATCTGCAGCGCGATCAGCGGCGCCCAGCCGCGGAACTGGGCGATGGCCTGGGCCTGGGCCACCTTCCAGGCCGGCACGTCGGAGATGCCGAGATAGCGGACCTTGCCGGCCGCCACCAGGTCGTCCATCGCCCGCAGCGTCTCCTCGATCGGCGCCGTGCGATCCCAGTTGTGCAGCCAGTAGAGGTCGATGTAGTCGGTCTGCAGCCGGCGCAGCGACTGGTCGCACTGCTCCATGATCGCCTTGCGCCCGGCCCCGCCGCCATTGGGGTCGCCGAGATGGAGGTTGCCGAAGAACTTGGTGGCGATGACGGCGCGGTCGCGCCGGCCTTTCCGCTGGGCAAAGAAGTCGCCGATGATCTTCTCGGAATGGCCAAGGGTGTAGATGTTGGCGGTGTCGATGAAGTTGCCGCCGCGTTCGAGGTATTCCGTCAGGATCGCCTCGGCCTCGGCCGGGCTCGACCCCCAGCCCCATTCCTCGCCGAAGGTCATGGTGCCCAGGCAGAACGGGCTGACGCGCAGGCCGGAGCGGCCGAGGCTGACATAGGAATTGAGTGACATGACGGGTCTCTTCGGTCGCTGAGGGGGGGCCGGCGGCCGCGAGAACGGGCCGGCGCGGATGCGCGGGGATGGATCGGCCGCTAGGTCGTGTAGTCGGTGCCGACGGACAGCGGCCGCCAGCGGTCGAGTTCGGTGCGCAGGCTGGCCAGCTTGGCCTCGGCCGCGGCGACGGCGATCGACCCGGCGGCGAAGCGCAGCGGCGGCTCGGCCTCGCCCGACAGCAGCACCAGCGCGTCGGCCAGCTTCTCGGGATCGCCCGGCTGCTGCCCGTCGCGCTGTTCGAAGGACGTGTGGAGCCGGGCCCGCCGGTCGTCGTAATCGGCCACGGTCCTGTCGCCGAAGCGGAGCGAGTCGCCGGAGAGGAAGTCGGTGCGGAACGCGCCCGGCTCGACGATGGTCAAGAACAGCCCGAACGGGGCGATTTCCTTCGCCAGGGACTCCGAGAAGCCCTCGAGGGCGAACTTGCTGGCGCAGTACAGCGACGCCAGCTCGCCACCCGCGAAGCCACCCACCGACGAGATGTTGAAGATCCGCCCCCGGCGCGCGGACCGCATCGCCGGCAGCGCCGCCCAGCTGACGTTGAACACCCCGAACAGGTTGGTGGCGAACTGGGCCCGGACGTCCTGCATGGTCATCTCTTCGAAGAAGCCGAGATGGCCGTATCCGGCATTGTTCACCAGCACGTCGATGCCGCCGAACCGCGACACGGCCGCATCGACGGCGTCCTGCGCCTGGTCCAGGCTGGTGACGTCGAGTTCGACCGCCAGCAGCCGGTCGCTGTCCGGCCCCAGACTGTCGCTGACGCCGGCCCGGCTGCGGCCCGAGGCCACGACGCGGTCGCCGGCCCGCAGGGCGGCCTTCGCGATCTGGACGCCGAGCCCGCGGCCGGCGCCCGTGACAAACCATGTTTTCGGCATCGCCGACTCCATCGCTACGGAGCCTTCATGGGATCATGTGGCAATCCGGCGGCGGTAGATCGATGCATCCGCATTCTTGCATGATCCTGCCAATCATGATCGGATCATGCGGTTGCGGCTTGTGCTTTGCGCGGCGTGCTGGCGGAATGGGACCATGGAACCGCTTGCCGAACTGCGCTCGCTGATCACCCGCCACGCCGTCCCCGGCAGCATGGCCACGGCCCTGCCCGGCGTCCGGGTGATGGCGTCGCCCATCACCACCGAGCCCGTCCAGCATATCTCGGAGCCGGCCTTCGGCGTGATCGTCCAGGGTGCGAAGCGGACGGTGCTGGGCGGCAGGGTGTTCGAATACGGCGCGGGCCAGCACATGGTGGTGTCGCTCGACCTGCCGTTGACCGGCCATGTCACCCGGGCCAGCGCCGAGGAGCCGTTCCTGGCCTTCGGCATGGCGCTGCATCCGGCCACCATCGCCGCCCTGCTGCTGGAGATGGATGGCGACGACCGCTTCGCCGCCGAATCTCCCGCCATGGCCGTCAGCCACGCCCCGCCCGAACTGCTCGAGGCCTGTGTGCGGCTGCTGCGCCTGCTGGACCGCCCGCAGGATGCCGCCATGCTGCGCCCGATGATCGAACGCGAGATCCTGTGGCGGCTGCTGACCGGCGGGCATGGCGCCATGCTGCGCCAGATCGGCCTGGCCGACAGCCGCCTGTCGCAGGTCGGCCGGGCCATCCGCTGGATCCGCACCCATTATGCCGAGATCTTCCGGATCGAGGATCTGGCCCGGGTGGCGGGGATGAGCACCACGTCGCTGCACCGACATTTCCGCGGCGTGACCACCATGAGCCCGCTGCAGTTCCAGAAGCAGATCCGGCTGCAGGAGGCCCGCGCCCGGCTGCTGGCGGCGGCCGAGGACGTCGCCAGCGTGGGCTTCAGCGTCGGCTATGACAGCCCGTCGCAGTTCAGCCGCGAATACCGCCGCCTGTTCGGCGCCCCGCCGGGCCGGGACGCGGCCCGGCTGCGGCAGATCCCGGCGCTGGAGCGCAGCGTGACCTGAGGGCGAAACCATCCGAGGCTGGCGTCAGCCCGGCCTGGTCCCGCGGTCGACATAGACCGGATTGCTCAGCGCCCGGCGCAGCGGCTGGGTGGCGATGTCCTGGCGGGTGACGCCGGCGGGCAGGCTACACCCCTGCAGCGCCTGCAGGAATTCGGCCTCGAGCCGGTCGCGGCTGGCCTCGGCGACGATCTCGGCACGCAGGAAGCGGTCCGGCGACGGCAGGGTCAGGCGGGCGGTCCAGCGGTCCTCCGGGATCTCCTGCTCGGCGACGATGCCGCCGGCGTCGACCCAGACCAGCCGGTCGCCGGCCGCGCCGCGGATCTCCGCCTCCACCATCCACCTGCCCTCGCCGGGATGGGACCCGCCCATCGGCACGCCGTCGGCGGTGATGCTGAGATGCGGCCCGTCCGGCCCTTCGGTGACATAGCCGCGGCCAGCCCGCACAGCCCGCAGCACAGCAGCCTCCGACAGCTCCGGCAGCCACAGCGCCGTGGTCGGCCGGCCGAGCCCGAGCGGCCCGGGCGGCGCCAGCGCGGCCGGCTGGTGCCAGTCGCTGCCGCCGATCAGCGAGATGCGCCACCCGGCCCGCAGCCGCTCGTCATAGCGCGCCAGCGAGATCCAGTTGCCGGTGAACCAGTGCGACTGCCAGACCTCCATGCAGTCCAGCATCGGCAGCTCGTGCCGCCACGGGATCGGCGGCTTGTCGTGGTTGATCGACAGCAGCCCGCCGGCGCGGTGGACCATGGCCGCCAGCCGGTGCGCATCGGCCGGCGCCGTCATCCGGAAGTCGATCCAGGAATCGGCGCCGAACACGTTGGCGTGGCCCTCGGCCGTGGTGACCTCCTCGCCGCGGATGAACACCAGGTCCTTGCTGCTTCTCGGCGCGAAATAGCGGCGCTGGGTGGTGGTGTTGTGGTCGGTCACCGCCAGGAAGCGCAGGCCGGCCCGCCGCGCCGCCTCGTGCAGCACCTCCGGCGCGCCCTTGGCGTCGCTGTGATGGGTGTGGCAGTGCAGGTCGCCGCGATACCAGCCGGGGATGGGGTCGTCGACCTCCGCCGCCGGTTCGGGCGACCACAGCGGCCGCGCTGCGTCGTCGAGCTGGATCGACAGCGCCACCTCGGCACCGCCGGACGGCACCCGGTACAGGCCGAGCAGGATGGTCCAGGCGCCGGGCGGGATCGGGCCTGGGACATAGCCGGGGGTGGCGTCGTCGGTGGCGACGAAGAAGCTGTCGCGGGCGCCGCCGCTCCAGCCGCGGAAGCCGGCCGGGCTGGGGAAGCCGGTGGCCCGCGGATCCATCAGGCCGAGGTCGATGATGCAGTCGCCGGCCTTGGCATAGGCCATGGCGACGTCGATCCGGGTGGTGCCCGCCGGGATCTCGACCGGCACCGGCAGATAGGGCCCGGCCGCCGCATCCGCCGCCGTCACCCGGACGGTCAGCGCCTGGTCGTGCCGGCCGGCGAAGCTCACCGCGCCCCCTCCTCTACCCCCGGGATCCGCCGGCCCTCGGCGTCGAACATCACCGCATCCTCGGGCCGGAAACCGAGCCGCACGTCGCGGCCGAGCTGGATCGGGTCGTCGCCGAAGATCCGGGCGGTGACGCGGCGGTCGCCCGACATCAGCATGGTCACCAGGCTTTCCGGCCCCATGCCCTCATTGGCGAACAGCCCGCCCGACAGGCGCCAGCCCGGCTCGTCGCCCGCGATGCGCAGATGCTCCGGCCGGATGCCGAGGGTGACGCGGCCGTTGCGGTCGATCGCCCGGGCCAGCGCGTCCCACAGCGGCAGCGGCGGCGCCTGCAGCCCCTCCGCCACCAGGATCGCGGCGCCGTCGCGCAGGGTGGCCTCGGCTGGCACCAGGTTCATCGGCGGGTTGCCGACGAAGCCGGCGACGAAGGTGGTGGCCGGGCGGCGATACACCTCCAGCGGCGGGGCGTACTGCACCACCTCCCCCGCCTCCATCACCGCGATCCGGGTGGCCAGCGCCATGGCCTCGGCCTGGTCGTGGGTGACGTAGACCGCGGTCATGCCGATGTCGCGCTGCAGGTGGTTCAGGAAGGCTCGCGCTTCCAGCCGCAGCTTGGCGTCGAGGTTGGAGAGCGGTTCGTCGAACAGGTAGACCTGGGACGGGTGGACCAAAGCGCGGGCCAGCGAGGCGCGCTGCTGCTGGCCGCCGGAGATCTGCGACGGCAGCCGGTCGAGCAGATGGCCGATCTGCAGGATGTCGGCCACCTCCTGGGTCCGGCCGCGCCGCGCTTCCACCGGGGCGCCGCGCACCTTCAGGGGATAGCCGATGTTCTGGCCCAGCGACATGTGGGGGTACAGCGCGTAGTCCTGGAACACCATCGACAGGTTGCGGTCCTTCGGCGGCTTGTGGGTGACGTCGGCGCCGCCGATCAGGATGCGGCCGGCGGTCGGCTGTTCCAGCCCCGCCACCATGCGCAGCGTCGTGGTCTTGCCGCAGCCGGACGGCCCGAGCAGGCAGACGAAGTCGCCGTCGCCGATGTCGAGGCTGATGTCGCGCACGACCGTGAGGGTGCCGAAGGCCTTCTGCACGCCCTCGAAGCTGACCGAAGCCATCAGAACTCCCGCACTGTCATGATTTGATGCCGCCGAAGAACCGGAACCCGAACTTCCAGCTGACGAAGAGGTAGAGGGCCACCACCGGCGCCGAATAGACTACGGCATAGGCGGCCAGCAGGGTGACGATCGGGGTGCCAGCCTCGGAGTAGTAGGAATAGATCGCGAGCGAGGCCGGCATCCGGGATTCGCTGCGCAGCAGGACGAAGGGGATCAGGAAGCTGCCCCAGATCTGCACGAAGGCCCACACCGCCACCACCACCACGCCGGGGCGGATCACCGGCAGGGCGACGTCGAAGAAGGCGCGCAGCGGCGAGGCGCCGGCCACCAGGGCCGATTCCTCATAGGTGCGCGGCAGCCCGTCGATGAAGTCGCGCAGGATGAACATCGCGGTCGGCAGCAGGCCGCCGGCGAAGACCAGGATGACGGCGATGTGGGTGTCGATCAGGCCGATGGCGCTGACGATCAGGAAGATCGGCACCATCGCGGCGGAGCCCGAGACCACGGAGGAGAACAGCAGCAGCAGATAGGTGATCGGGCCCTTGCCCGGGATCGGCGCCCGCGACATGGCATAGGCCGCCAGCGTCGCTGCGGCCGTCACCAGGGCGACGCCGCCGACGCTCTGGATCAGGCTGTTCAGCAGGGCCCGCATGGCGAAGCCGTTGTCGAAGGCCTTGGTGAAGTTGGCCAGGGTGAACGGATCGGGCACCGCCAGGCCGAGCTCCGCCCGGGCGTTGAACGGCGCCAGCACGAACCAGAGAAGCGGCAGGGCGAAGACCAGGCCGATCAGCGCGGCCACGCCGGAGAACAGGATGCGGATCACCAGCTTGCGCAGCGGCATCTCAATGCTCCCGCACCGCCCGGCGCCGCCGCGCCAGGCCGAGATAGACCAGGGCGAAGGCCAGGTTGATCAGCATGATGACGACGCCGACCGCGGCGCCGCGGCCGAATTCGAAATGCTTGAAGGCCAGCTGGTAGGTGTAGATCGACAGGATCTCGGTGCGGAAGGACGGGCCGCCGGCGGTCAGCAGGAAGGGCGTGAACACGTTGAAGGTCCACATCGTCACCAGGATCAGGTCGGTGACGACATGCCCGCGGATCAGCGGCAGGGCGATGTCGCGCAGCTTCTGCCAGGACGAGGCGCCGACCACGTTGGCGGTCTCGAAATAGCTCGGCGGGATCGACTGCAGGGCCGAGGAGAACAGCATCATCGAGAAGGCGGTGCCGCGCCAGGTGTTGAACGCCACGATCGCCAGGAACGGCATGTCCAGCAGCCAGTCGGCGCCGGGCAGGCCGAGCGTGTGCAGCACGCCGTTGAGGGTGCCGGCGTCGCGGTCGAGATAGGCGAACCAGGCGAAGCCGATCACCACCTCGGGCAGGATCCAGGCCGCCACCACCGCCGCCTGGACCGCGGCCTTCAGGGCCGGCGGGATGTTCTGCAGCAGCCAGGCCAGCAAGAGGCCCAGCACCGCCTGGCCGACCAGGGCGGACAGCAGCACGAACTGGATGGTCAGGATCAGCGAGGCGCCGAATTCGCCGGGGGCGAAGAACGAGCTGCTGTCGAACAGCGAGGTGTAGTTCTGCAGCCCGACGAAATCGGGGTGCAGCGCGGTGCGGCCCAGCAGCGTCCGGTTGGTGAAGCTGACCGCGATGATCCAGAAGAACGGGACCACCACGAACAGCCCGACCAGCACCCCGGCCGGCACCATGAACGCCGCCCCGGTGCGGGCGGTCAGCAGGGTGGCGCGCTTCATCATGGAGTCTCCCCGCCCGTCGCAGGAGGGGTTGGCGGCGTAGGTTGGGTTCGCGTCGGCGAACCCAACACCCATCCCCCCGAACCGGCGCCGATGTTGGGTTCGCGTCCGCGAACCCAACCTACGAAGCGGGGCCTCACCCTCAGCTCTTGCTGACGGTGTTGGCGTCGCCGACGATCTTCTTCACCGCCACGCCGTAGCGGGCCATCGCTTCCTCCGGCGTGGCGTTGCCGGAGACCACGGCTTCGGTCATGCGCTGCGCCTCGGCCGAGACCTTGTCGTAGTTCGGGTCGTTCGGCCGCGCCGTGGTGATCGGCATCAGCGCCTTGGCGGTCTGCTGCAGGAAGGCGGAGTTCGGCACCGGCACGTCGTCGCGAATGCGGATCCGCTCCTCGAAGCCCTGATAGGCTGTCAGCGCCTTCTGGCTGTTCATGAAGGACAGCAGCGCCCAGGCCTGCTTCGGATTGGCGGTGTTCGGGTTCAGCACGAAGCCGGTGCCGCCGGAGATGGTGACGAAGTCGCGCCCGTCCAGCCCGCGGCCGGCGCCCTCGGCCGGGATCTTGGCCCAGCCCATGGTGTGGTCGCGATCGGCCACGGCAAACTCGCTGCCGGGTGCGGTGACCGAGCGGTAGAACCAGTCGCCCTCGACCAGCATCGCGGTCTTGCCGTCGCGGAAATTGGCGAAGCTGCGGTTGCGGCCATCGGCCAGCAGCTGCGCCCGCTGGTCGCCCAGCTGCTCGTCGACATAGATCGTCTTGTACAGCTTCAGCGCCGCCAGGATCGCCGGGCTGGCGGTGATCCATTTGCCGTCCTTGTCCTGCAGCGCTTCGCCGGCGCCGAGCAGCAGCGGGTAGTAGCCCTGCATCGTCGTGGCCTCGCCCATCGAGACCCCGGCGTTGATCTGCAGCGGGAAACTGTCGGGAGCGGCCTTCTTCAGGGCGCGGGCGGTCGCCAGCAACTCGTCCCAGCTGGCCGGCTGCCAGCCATCGGCCTTCAGCCCGGCCTTCGCGAACAGGTCGCGGCGGTAGAAGATGACGCGGACATCGGTGCCCTCGGCCAGGCCGAAGCGCTTGCCCTGGTAGGACATCAGCGCCTGGGCGCCGGCCGAGATGTGCGGCCAGCCGTCCCAGCTGTCGACCTCCGATCCGGCGATCTCGTCGAGCGGCTTGAGCAGCCCGCCCTCGACGAAGCTGGGGATCAGGAAGCCGTCGAAGCTGGAAATGTCGGCGCCGGCCCCGGTCGAGAAGTCGAGCGCCAGCTGCTGGGTCAGCTGCTCATCGGTGCCGCCGAACTGCTTCAGCGTGACGGTGTCGCCGGCTCCGGCGGAGGTCTTGGCGTATTCGGGAATCACCCAGCCCTTGATCCAGCGGGCCAGTTCGGCGTTCACGCCGCCATCGATGCAGCGGCAGACGATCGACAGGTCGGCGGCCCGGGCCGGCGCACCCCAGGACAGGGTGGCGGCGAGGCCGATGGCGAGCAGTCCCAGGCGATGTGCGGTCATGCGCTCTCTCCTCCCATGGCGGGCGCGTCCTTCGGTTCGGGACGCGGCCTTGGGCAAAAGTGAACACGCTTTCAATCCGTCGTCAACAGCGCTGCCACCACTCTTGGACGAGACGAGAATTCCCCATATTCGGCCCCTCGAGATTACCCACACTGCCCTCACATTGCCCAATCTGAGGGAAATTCGGCCGGGGCATACGGCCCGGCTTGACAGTCCGGCGGCCTCCGCCCCAGTCTTCGATGAAAGCGATTTCAATCGATCGGCAGAGGACCAGGTGGGAAGCGCGGACGGGACCCGGAAGGGGCAATCCATCGCCGAGATCGTGGCCGACCGGGCGCAGGTGTCGCGCGCCGCGGTGTCGCGCGCCTTCAATCCGAAGGCGCCACTGCGGGCCGACAAGCGGGCCCTGGTGCTGCAGATCGCCGAGGAGCTGAGCTACGTCCCCAACATGGCCGGCCGCGCCCTGGCCACCCAGCGGTCGCATCTGGTCGGCGTGATCGTGCCGCATGTCTGCAGCCCCTGGGAAAGCATTGAGATCGACGCGCTGACCACGGCGCTGCAGGCCCGCGGCTTCGCCACCCTGCTGTTCAAGACCCAGATCGACCGCAGCCTGGATCCCAAGCTGCTGTCCTACATGCGGGCCTATAATCCCGACAGTGTGGTGGTGTTCACCGAGAACGTGCCGCCGGACCAGTTGCACCGCGCCTTCGATCAGGCGGTGCCGGTCTATGTCGACTATCCCGACGAGGCCACCGACCCCGGCCCGCCGCCGGAATCGGCGATGAATCGCTTCGACTGCCTGCGGGTGCTGCAGCGCGACGGCATCGAGCAGGCGGTGGCGCTGCTGTCCGGCTTCGGCCGCAGGCGCATCGCCTATCTCGCCGGCCATCCCAAGGCCCAGGCCAATGTGGCGCGGCTGCGCACGCTGCAGCAGGTGCTGGCGGCGCGCGGCCTGCCGCCGGCCGCGGTGATCGAGGGCGATTTCAGCTACCAGCGCGGCTACGACGCCACGCTGGAGCTGTTCCGGGCCGGCCCCGGCGCCGAGGCGATCTTCGCCGCCAACGACGTCAGCGCCTTCGGCGCGCTCGACGCCCTGCGCCACAGCCTGGGCCTGCGCGTGCCCGACGCGGTCAGCGTCGTCGGCTTCGACGACATCGACCAGGCGGCGTGGCGCAGCTACGACCTGACCACCATCAAGATCGACGTCGAGGAGCGGGTCGCCGCCCTGGTGCGGCTGATCCTGCAGCGGCTGCAGCACCGCACCGCACCGCCCCTGACCGAGACGATCCGCACCAAGCTGGTCGTGCGCGGCACAGTGGGTTGACCCATTACGCCATCATGGACAGGACGATGACCGGCAGGACGATCCACCTCGTCTTCAAGACGCATCTCGACATCGGCTTCACTCATCTGGCCGAGACGGTGCGGCGCGAGTACCACGACGTCTTCATCCCCCGGGCGATCGACACCGGCGAGCACTTCTTCGCCGAGGACCCGGCCCAGCGCATGTTCGTGTGGACCACCGGCGCCTGGCTGATCTGGGACCATCTCGAGACCCAGCCGCGCGACAAGGTGCGGCGGCTGGAGCAGGCGATCGAGCGCGGCCTGATCCGCTGGCACGGCCTGCCCTTCACTACCCACACCGAGCTGATGTCCCCGGCCCTGTTCCGGGCCGGGCTGTCCTATTCCCAGGCGCTGGACCGCCGCTTCGGCACCACCACCATCGCCGCCAAGATGACCGATGTGCCGGGCCATCCGCTGGGCATCGTGCCGCTGCTGGCCGAGGCCGGCATCCGCTTCCTGCACATCGGCGTCAATTCGGCCTCGACCCTGCCCGAGGTGCCGCCCCTGTTCCGCTGGCGCGCGCCGTCGGGCGAGGAGGTGCTGGTGGCCTATCAGAGCAGCTACGGCGCCACCTTCTTCCCCGAGGGCATGGATGAGGGGCTGAGCTTCGCCCACACCATGGACAATGTCGGGCCGCAGAATATCGCCGCAGCCACCGAGTGCCACCGCGACCTGCGGGTGGCCCAGCCCGGCGACCTGATCCGGGCCTCGACCCTGGACGACTTCGCCGCGGCGATCTGGCCGCAGCGCGAGCGCTTCCCGCTGGTCGACCGCGAGATCGGCGACAGCTGGATCCATGGCAGCGCCACCGATCCGGAGAAGACCGCCCGCTTCCTGGCGCTGCAGCGGGTCTATGACCGCTTCGCCGGGGAAGACCTGACCGACAGCCGGCTGGATTTCGGGCGCCGGCTGGCGATGGTCGCCGAACACACCTGCGGCGTCGACATCAAGACCTTCCTGCGCGACGAGGCGGCCTGGGACCGGCCGGAGTTCGAGGCCGCCCGCCGCAGCGACCCGCGTTTCCGCTTCACCGAACGCTCCTGGGCCGAGCAGCGCGCCTATCTCGACGCCGCGATCGCGCCGCTGTCATCGGTCGACCGGCAGGTTGCAGATAAGGCCTTGGCCGAGCTGCAGCCGAACCAGCCGGCCGCCGGCGATACCCCATCGTCGACGGCCACCATCGACGCCCCGGTCGGCGACTGGCGCGTCGGCATCGATGCGGGCAGCGGGACAGTGACGACCGTGAGCACGCCGGACGGCCGCACGCTGGCCGGGATCGGCGGCAGCCTGATCGCCTATGCCTATGAGAGCTACGACGCAGCCGACGTCGCCGCCCATATGCAGGGCTACCTGACCAACTGGACCGAATGGGCGGTGCTCGACCACAACAAGCCGGGGCTGGACCGGGCAAAGACCGCGCGCTCCGCCATCTGGCGGCCGCGCCTCGCCGGGCTGGCGCAGGACGGGGACGCCCTGACCCTGTTGCTGGACCTGCCCGAGGAGGCGCATGCCGCGTTCGGCGCTCCGCGCCGGGCCGAACTGCGGCTGGCCCCGGCGGAGGACGAGCTCGAACTCGCTTTGGTGCTGCGCGACAAGCCGGCGAACCGGATGCCGGAGGCGAGCTTCCTGAGCTTCACCCCGGCCGGGGCCGAGAGCTGGGCGTTCCGCAAGATGGGCCTGTGGCAGCCGGCCGAGCGCATCACCCCCAAGGGCGGCGGCCAGCTGCAGGCAGTGTCCGGCATCCTGGCCCGGGGCGCCGACGGCGCCGCGATCGGGTTCGAATCGCTCGACGCGCCGCTGGCGGCCCCGGCCGCGTCGCCCTTCATGCCCTTCGCCCCCGGCCTGCCCGACTTCTCCGGCGGCGTGCGGATCAACCTGCATAACAACAAATGGGGCACCAACTTCCCGATGTGGTGCGAAGGGACCTTCCAGTTCCGCTTCCGGCTGCGCCTGGCGCGGTAGGTCACGATGCGTCTTCGGAGAGCGCCGGCCGGGTTGCCAGAGCGCGGCTGCCCACCGCGAGGACGAGCGCGACGACGATCGCGATCGCCGCGACGGCGAAGGTGACCCGCAGGCCGGCGGTCACGGCCTCGGGGCGCGCCGTGGTCATGTCGACCGTCGCGGCGGCCAGTGCGAACACAGCGCCCATGACGGAGGCGCCGGTGATCAGCCCGAGATTCCGCGACAGGCTGAGCAGGCCGGCGACGACGCCCCGCCGGTCCGCGGGGATGTCGGTCATCACGGCGGTGTTGTTGGCCGCCTGGAACAGCTGGTAGCCCGGCGTCAGGATGGCGATGGCCGCGATGTAGCCCGCGACGCCGAAGCTCTGCGGCAGCACGGTCAAGGCAGCGGCACCCGCGGCCATTTCGACCAGCCCGGTGACGACCATGGTGGACGCGCCGAACCGGTCGACGATCCGGCCGGCGACGACGCCGCTGAGAGCGGAGATGGCCGGGCCGACCGACAGCACGAGCCCGACCAGCGCGGTTTCGAGCCCAAGGCCGCGCGAGAGGTAGAACGGCCCGACCACCAGCGTCGCCATCATCACAGTCGCGACCAGGACGTTCATGACCAGGCTGGAGCTCAAGCCCGCGTCGCGGAACATCACCAACCGGACCAGGGGCGATGCCGCTTTCGCCTGCGCCAGCACGAACAGGCCGGCGCCCAGCACCGCGGCTGCAAGCAGGACCAGGTTGAGCCGGTCGAAATGGCCGTGCCCGGTCGTCATCGCCAGGGCATAGGCTGCGAGCGTCAGGGCGAGCAGCAGCGTGCCCAGCATGTCGAAGCCGGGCCGGTCGGCCCTCGCCGCCCGCCGGTCGCGCGGCAGGGTGCGCCAGGCCAGAAGGAGGTTCAGGATTCCCAAGGGCACATTGACCAGGAAGATCGTCTGCCAACCGAAGCCGGACATCAGGACGCCGCCCAGCGAAGGCCCCAGGGTGGTGCCGATCGCGGACATGGTGCCGAGCAGCCCCATGGCGCTGCCGGTCCTCTCCTGCGGCACCGTCTCGCGCACCAAGGCCACGATCAGGGCCATCATGATCGCCGCCCCCAGCCCCTGCACCGCCCGGGCGGCGACCAGCAGCCAGAGCGTGGGGGCGACGCCGCACAGCAGCGAGGCCGCCGTGAACAGGCCGATGCCGCCCAGCAGCAGCCGGCGGCGGCCGATGATGTCGCCGAGCCGCCCGACGCTGACGATCAGGGCGGTGATGGCGAGGAGATAGGCGAGGACAACCCATTGGACGTCCTGGAAGGAGGCGCCGAACGCATGCGCCAGCGTCGGCAGTCCGGCATTGGCGATGCTGGTGTCGAGCGAGGGCATCAGCATGGAGAGCGAAAGCCCGGCCAGGGCCCAGCGGACCGAGGGTGCCGACGTCGCGTCGCCGGATGCCCCGGCCGGGTGTTCGGTGATCGGTTTCAACATCAACGTCCTCTCTGGCGGCCCCGGGGACGGAGCTGCCGGAGAGGTAGTGGGTCGGCCGACATGGCGGAACGCGCACCAGTTGCACTTCATTCGTGCACCGAACGCCATGTCATGGGCCAAGCGTGCTAGGGTGGACGCATGTCGACCCCCGATCTCAACCTGCTCGTCACCCTGGATGCCCTGCTGGCGGAGGGCAGTGTGGCGCGCGCGGCCCGGCGGCTGCGGCTGAGCCCGTCGGCGATGAGCCGGGCGCTGGCGCGGCTGCGGGAGACCACGGGCGACCCGCTGCTGGTCCGGGCCGGGCGCGGCCTCGTGCCGACGCCGCGGGCGATCGAGCTGCACGAGCGGGTTGGCCCGATCGTGCGGGAGGCTGAAGCCCTGCTGCGCCCGGCCGAGACGCTGGACCTGACGCGGCTGGTGCGGACCTTCACGCTCCGGAACATGGATGGCTTCGTCGAGAATTTCGGGCCGGCCCTGATCGCGCGGCTGGGCGAACAGGCGCCGGGCGCGCGGCTGCGGTTCGTGGCGAAGCCGGACAAGGACAGCACGCCGCTGCGCGACGGCAGCGTCGATCTGGAAACCGGCGTCGTCGGCAAGACCACGGGGCCGGAGGTGCGCGCCCAGGCGCTGTTTCGCGACCGGTTCGTCGGGGTCGTGCGGATCGGGCATCCGCTGTGCCGGGGCGAGATCACGTCGGCGCGCTATGCCGCCGGCCGGCACATCCTGGTCTCGCGGCGCCGGCTCGACCGCGGGCGGATCGACGACGCCCTCGAGCCCCTGGGGCTGACGCGGGAGATCGCGACGGTCGTCGGCGGCTTTTCGGAAGCCCTGGCCCTGGCGCGGGCCTCGGACCTGATCGCCAGCGTTCCTGAACGCTATACCGGCAACCTGCGGGCCGGGCTGCACAGCTTTCCGCTGCCGGTCGCCCCGCCCGACATCACGATCTCGCTGCTGTGGCATCCGCGGCTGGACGCCGACCCGGCGCATCGCTGGCTGCGTGGGTGCGTGCGGGAGGTTTGCGGCGCGGCAACGCCTGCCATAGAAAAGCCCGATGTCCCGCGTGAATTGCCGCAAGAAACGACTGCCGGGAGCCGATCGTGAAAGCCCAGTCCGCCATCCTCTCGATCGGCCTCGCCGCCGGCCTGTTCGCCGCCGCCGGCACCCCCGCCCGGGCCAATGATTCATCGGCCGAGATCGCGGTCGGCGGCCTGGTGCTGACCAAGTCCGACGACATCGAGATGCGGTCCGAGGACCTGTTCGTCTCGGCCAAGGAAATCCGGGTCACCTACCACTTCTTCAACAGATCGGCGCGGGACAAGACGGTCACGGTCGCCTTCCCCACGCCGGACGTGACCCTCGACTTCATCGATGGGCTGAACAGCATTCCGCATGAGGGCAGCGAGAACTTCCTCGACTTCTCGACCAAGGTCGACGGCAAGGCCGTCCCCACCCAGATCGAGGCCAAGGCCTTCGGCAACGGCGTCGACCAGACCGCACTGCTGAAGCAGCTGGGCGTGCCGCTGTATCCGGACCCGACCTATGAAGGTCTCGACGGCCTGCCGAAGGAGAAATGGGACGAGCTGGAGAAGCTCGGCCTCGCCATGGTCAACGAGTACGACGCCGGCAAGGGCTGGGAGCGGCATCTGGCGCCGTCCTGGACGCTGAAGACCACCTTCCACTTCCAGCAGACCTTCCCCGCCGGGCGCGAGGTGGTGATCGAGCACCGCTACAAGCCCGCCACCGGCAGCGGCGTCGGCACCGCCCTGGCCTATCCCAGCAGCGAGCCCGACAGCGAATACGTTCAGTACCTGCGCAAATACTGCGTCGAGAAGAGCTTCCTCGCCGTGATGGAGCGGGCCCGGGTGGCGGCCAAGGCCGACAACCCGCCATTCGGCGACCAGCGCATCTCCTACATCCTGAAGACCGGCGCCAACTGGGCCGGGCCGATCAAGGATTTCCGGCTGGTGGTCGACAAGGGATCGCCCGACTACCTCGTCACCTTCTGCGCCGACGGGCTGAAGAAGATCTCGCCGACCCAGTTCGAGATGCGCAAGACCAACTTCACCCCGACCGCCGATCTCGACGTGCTGATCCTGACGCCGCGGAACGACAACTGACGCAGGGCTGATCCCCCTGCCCGACCGCCGCCATTCCCCGCCTGCCGACAGCGGAACACCCCCATGCGCCATCTCGTCCCGATCGCCCTGGCCGCGGCCTGTGCGGCCGCCCTGCCCGCCTGGGCCGCAGCCCAGCCCTCCACGCCGCTGTACAAGGAGTTCAAGGACTGGCAGATCGCCTGCGACAATGGCGGCCGCTGCGAGGCCAAGGGATTCCCGAAGGAGGACGATGCCGACCACCTGTCCGTGGTGCGGGTGACGCGCGAGCCGGGGCCGCAGGGCGCGATCGAGATCAGCCTGGAGGCCGAGGGCCGCTTCGCCGCGGCCGGCCTTGCCCTGCAGGGCGGGGCCAGGCTGCCGGCCGAGCGCTGGACGGATGCGTCGTCTGGCGACACCGACCATCGGCTGGTGCTGCGCGACCAGGACGGCGCCGCGGCGGTGCTGGCCGCGCTGCGGGGTGCGCAGGGCCTGAGGCTGGGCAGTGCGGGAACCGTGTCGCTCGACGGCGTCACGGCCGCGCTGCTGGCGATGGACGACGCCCAGGGCCGGGTCGGCACCACCACCGCGCTGGTCCGCCTTGGTGACGCGCCGGCCACCACGGTTCCGGCCGCCCCTGCCCTGCCGGTGCTGAACGCCCCGGCCCCCGCCCCCGTGGCCCTGTCCGCCGAGGCGGTCCAGACGCTGGCGGCCGCCACCCGCGCATCGCAGCGGGCCGCGCTGTCGGCCGGCGAGTGCTTCGCCGAGGACAAGCGCGACGACGCCATCGCGCTGACCGCCACCGAGGCCCTGGTGCAGCTGCAATGCATCCAAGGGGCCTACCAGTCCAGCTATCTGTTCTTCCGGGTGCCGGTGCGGGATCCCAAGGCCGCCCGGCAGCTGGTCCTGCCGCTGCCGGTGGGCGAACCGTCCAGCAGCTTCATCGACACCGACTACGATCCCGCCAAGGGCGAGCTGACGTCATCCGGCCGCGGCCGGGGCCCCGGCGACTGCGGCGAATCGGCGGTCTGGGTGTTCGACGGCAAGGACTTCCAGCTCAGATCCTTCGCCATGCAGGACAGCTGCCGCGGCTTCCCGGGCGACTGGCCGGTGCTGTGGCGGGTGGCGGAACCGAAGGCGGCAGCGGCAGCGGCCGCGCCCGCCGCCGCACCGGCCGGCGCCAGGCCGTCCTTCGACTGCAGCAAGGCCAAGGCGGCGGCCGAGGTGGCGATCTGCGGCAGCGCCGAACTGTCCCAGGCCGATGCCGAGATCGCGAGGCTGTACAGCCGGCTGCGCGGCGGGTTGGACGACAAGGCCGCGGCGGTGCTGAAGCTGGACCAGCAGACCTTCGTCATGCTGCGCGACGACAGGTTCGGGGACACGGTCGAGGCCGACCGCCTCCACGATCTCGGAACCCGGCTGCAGCAGCGCGTCGCCTTCCCGCGCAAGGTGAAGACCGGGGCGCCGACCGGCCTGGCCGGGACCTGGGGCAACGGCTTCGGCACAGTCGAGATCAAGCCGGATGCGAAGAACCGGCTGTCCGTCTCCATCGAGACCGTCGAGCAGCTGGCCGCCCGCTGGGTGTGCGACGTCAGCGGCAGCGGTACCGAATCCGGCGGCCGGCTTGCCCTTAAGGTCGATGAGGGCTGGGGGCTGACGCTGTCGCGTAACGCCGCGGTCCTGACGGTGGACGAGTTGCGGCCGGGCGGTGGCGATCCCTCCGTCTCGCCGCCCTATTGCGGCGCGAACGGGTCGGTCGCCGGCGCCTACCTGCCGCTGACCGGGATGCCGCGCTGAGGCCGGTGCGGCGCGGGCCCGATCACATCGGCCCCAGCGCGCCGCGGCGTTCGATCAGCTGGCGGCGCTGCTGCGCCGACAGCTTCGGCACCACCTGCAGCAGCGTGGCCTGGCTGTCCTCGCGCAGGTCATTGGACTTGTCGCGCAGGGCGGCGAAGGCGGCGGCCGCCCGGTTCGGATCATAGGGGTCGGCGGCCAGTGCCTCCTTGGCCGCATCGCGCAGCCGCCCGAGCTGCTCCCAATTGGCCTTGCCCTCTTCGCGGCGCTGGTCGATCAGCCGGCCGAGATCGGTGCGGTCGGGTTCGGGCAGCGTCGCCACGATCTCGCCCAGCGCCCCGCGGCCGGACCGCCACTCATGGATCCGCCACCACCAGCTGCCCATCACGCCGAGCAGCAGCAGGTTGAGGGCCAGCGAGGCGACCAGAGCCCAGCGCCAGGAACGTGTGGTCACGGCGACACCCCCAGCGACGACACGTCATCCGCCATGGCGAAGCCGAAGGTCGACCAGTCGTCGTCGCTGGCCTGCACAGGCGTCGGCGCCATGGCGCCGAGCCAGACGCCGACCACCAACGCGGCGGCGAAGGCCACCGCCGGGCGCCAGGACAGGATCTCGCTGATCCAGCGTCGCGGCCGGGGCGCGGCGTCGAGGATGCGGCCCAGCAGCGCCGCCGAGGGAGGGGCCACCCTGAGGTCGTTGAGGGCGGTCGCCACCGCCCGGGCATCCGCCATGGCCGATCGCGCGGGCGCCGACTGCGCCAGCAGGGCTTCCGCCCCGTCCTGGTCGGGGCCGGGCCAGCGATCGATCACCGGCCCGTGCCGGTCGAGCAGATCGAGAAACCGATCGAGCGTCATCTCGGCCATGTCAAAGATCTCCCATCAGATCGGCCCGTTCCGCCGCCAATGCCTGGCGGAGGGCGCGCCGGCCGCGCGACAACAGCGATTCCACCGCCTCGACCCCGACGCCGAGCGTCTCGCCGATCTCGCGGTTGCCCAGCCCTTCATAGTGGCTGAGCACGATGGCCGCGCGCTGTCGCTCGGGCAATAGAGCGAGCGCGTCGGCGACCCGGCGCGAGACCCGGCTGCGCTGCAACCTGGCTTCGGCGCCGAGCGCGGGGTCGAGAGGCTCCGGCACCGCGTCGAGCGCCACCGAAGGCTGGCGCCGCAGCCGGTCGATCGACCGGTTGTAGGCGACGCGGGTGAGCCAGGTGGACACCGTCGCGCTGCCGTCGGGGCGCCAGCGCCCGGCTTCCTTCCACAGCGCCAGGAACGCGTCCTGGGCCACATCCTCGGCGTCGGCGCGGCCGCCCAGCATGCGCTGGGCGAAGGCGAGCAGGCGCCCGAGATGCCGGTCGACCAAGCGGCGGCAGGCGGCGGCGTCACCCGCCGCCACCGCCGCCACCAGGGCATCGTCGCTCTCGGCCACGCGTCAGTTGCTGTGGTTCTTGAGGTCATCGATTGACAAAGCACCCGTCTTGCCGGTGTCGCGCCGGTCGAAGCGGGCCAGAGCCGGCGCCTCGAATTCGGCAGCAGTCACCTTCCCATCCTTGTCGGCATCGAGCTTGTCGAAGCGCTGTTCGAGGCGGGGGCGGATCTTTGCAATCATCGCGTCGACATACTGATCCTTCGTCAACACCCCGTCACCTGCCGTGTCGAGCGCCTTGAACCGCGCCTCGGCCCAGGCCAAGACTTCGGTCCGTTCGACCTTACCGTCCTTGTTGGTGTCGAGCTGGCGGAACCAGCCGCCGCGCCACCCGCCCTGCGGCGCATCCTGGGTCGCCGCCATCGCGGTTCCGGCGACGAGGGCGATCAGCGCGGAACCGACAATCCACTTCGTCTTCATGATGCTCTCAGCGTTGCGCATCGTCTTGCGATGCCGTTGTGCCCCCTTCACGCCGCAATCCGCGGGTTCCGTCGCGACAGGACGGACATTCCGGGATTCCCGCAGAAGGCGACTGAACGCACCTCATATAGAACAAAAAGCGAACATTGTCGATCAGGAAGCTTGCATGCGGGCGCGTCCTGCCCCACCTCTTCCGGCAGATGCCGAACCGCAACCGGGCGAAGCCATGGCCGAATTCACTCTTCTCGACCGCGATGTCCTGCGCCTGACCGGCGAGGATCGGGCCGCCTTCCTGCAGGGGCTGGTCTCCAACGACATGCGCAAGGTCGCAGCCGACCGCGCCATGTTCGCCGCCTTCCTGACGGCGCAGGGCAAGTACCTGCACGACTTCCATATCGTCGCCGTGGGCGATGCCTGGCTGATCGATTGCGAGGCCGGGCGCGGCGCCGACCTGTTCCGGCGGTTGCGGATGTACCGGCTGCGGTCGAAGGTCGACCTGGCCCTGGCCACCGAGGACTGGGCCGTGGCCGCGATCCCGGGCGAGGCCGGCCGCGCAGCGCTGGACCTGCCGGCCGAGGCCGGCGCCGCCCGGCCGCTGGCCGACGGCGTCGTCCATGTCGATGCCCGGCTGGCGGCGCTCGGCGCCCGGGCCCTGCTGCCGCGGGCGACGGCGCAGGCGACCCTGGCTGGCCTCGGCCTGACCGAGACCGGGCCCGAGGCCTGGGACCGGCTGCGCCTGACCCTGGGCGTGCCCGACGGCAGCCGCGACCTGGAGCTGGAGAAGACGGTGCTGCTGGAGGCGAACTACGATTCGCTCAACGCCATCGCCTGGGACAAGGGCTGCTACATGGGCCAGGAGCTGACCGCCCGGACCAAGTATCGCGGCCTGCTGAAGAAGCGGCTGGCGCCGGTGCTGCTGGACGGCCCGGCCCCGGCATCGGGCACGCCGATCCTGCGCGACGGCCGCGAGGTCGGCGAGATGCGGTCGAGCCGCGACGGGCTGGGCCTGGCGCTGCTGCGGCTCGAGGCGCTGGAGGGCGGTGCGACGCCGCTGCTGGCCGGCGACACCACCATCCGCCCGGCC
Source organism: Inquilinus sp. 2KB_23 (assembly GCF_052115705.1). Taxonomy (NCBI): domain Bacteria; kingdom Pseudomonadati; phylum Pseudomonadota; class Alphaproteobacteria; order Rhodospirillales; family Rhodospirillaceae; genus Inquilinus; species Inquilinus sp. 2KB_23. The sequence continues at coordinate 109,457 of NZ_JBFRHF010000017.1, forward strand.
GATCCGGCCTGGAAGGCCGCCTGACGCCATCGAGTCCTGGCGACTCACCGGCAGGCATGATTTCCTGTTGCAGCGCGTGGACCAATCACGGCGCCTGAAAACAGGGGGAAGACATGCGCTCGCTGGTGTTCGCCGGGCTGGTTGCCTGGAGCCTGATGCTGTCCGCGACGGCGGCCGTCGCCGATGATCCGGGCCTCGACCTCACCATCGGCGGCACGAGCCGGCATTTCAGCCGCGCCGAGCTGCTGGCCCGGCCCGATGCCAAGACCGTCGAGGTCGGCAAGGATGTCTCGTACAACCGGGCCATGACCTATCGCGCCGTGCCGCTGGCGGCGCTGCTGGACGGGCTGGCGCTGCCGGCCGAAAGCGTGATCGAGGCGGTGGCGTCCGACGGCTTCGCCGCGCAACTGCCGATAGACCTCCTGGCCAACACCGACGCGAAGACCGCGGTGGCCTGGGTGGCGGTGGAGCCGGCGGACAAGCCCTGGCCGTCCCTGCCCGAAAAGACGTACAGCGCCGGCCCGTTCTACCTGGTGTGGACCGGCGACCAGGTCGGGATGATCCGGGCCGAGCAATGGCCGTACCAGATGGCCAGGCTGACGACCCAGCCCTCCCCGGCCGCGCGCTGGCCGCAGCTGGCGGTCGACGCGGCGCTGCCGGCGACCGACCCGATCCGCACCGGCCAGGCGCTGTTCGTCACCCAATGCCTGACCTGCCACAAGCTGAACGGCGCCGGATCCGCCGAGGTCGGGCCCGACCTGAACCAGCCGCTGAGCCCGACCGAATACCTGATGCCGGCGGCGCTGCACGCCCTGATCCGCGACCCGGGATCGGTGCGGACCTGGCCCGACCGCCGGATGCCGGACTTCCCGCCGGACCAGCTGAGCGACCGCGAGATCGACCTGGTCATCGGCTACCTCAGCCACATGGCCGGGCGGCGCTAGGCCCTACGCCCGGCTCCATCCCGACGGGGCGGTGTCGGCCGCGACGCTGCGCAGGATGCCGAGGGCGGACATGCGCTGCTGGGCACCGGCGGCATGGCCGCCGCCATCGACCGCGATCAGGAGCGAGATGAGGATGACGGCTTGGCGGGTGGCGGCCCTCGTCGCCTCGCTCCCACGGGCCTGGCGAAAGCCGGTCATGACGGCATGGTCAGGAGGAGGATGGCGGCCGACGCCACCGTCCCTCCCGTCACCAGGGCGAAACCCGGACCGGCGCGCCACAGCAGCACCGCGATCAGACTGGTCGCCACCGCTAAAATCGAAGCCACGTGCTCATCCCTCCACAAACCGACAACCGTCCCCACCCTTCGCTCCCCCCGATCCGCGAGCATCCGGCAAGGGACTCCTGGCCCGACGGGCCATGTCCGGTCGCAAACCGGCCCCAGCCTCGCCACGGTGGGGCCAAGCTCCGGCAATGCCGAAACCGCATCCGGGCGACAGATCCCCAAGATCACGGTTCGGGCCGGTGCCCGGCAATCCCCCAAAACACGGGATCTTGACAGGTCCGACGAAACCGAGACGGCCAGTGTTTCCGCGACCCGCGCCCCGCTGCGTGATGGCAGGTGAACCGGGCCCGGCTTCCCTGCTAGGGTCGATCAGCTTCCGATCCTGTGAGGACTCCCGCCGTGACCACGCTTGACCAGGTCCTGTCGACCATCGACGCCGATCTCGACGCCAGCCTCGACCGGCTGATGGCGTTCCTGCGCCTGCAGAGCATCTCCACCGACCCGGCCTACAAGGACCAGTGCCGCGCCGCCGCCGAATGGCTGGCGGCCACGCTGGGCGAGGTCGGCTTCGCCGCCGAGGTGCGGCCGACCACCGGCCATCCCATGGTGGTCGGGCACGCGACCGAGGCCGGCCCGGGCCCGGCGGTGCTGTTCTACGGCCATTACGACGTGCAGCCGGTCGACCCGCTGGACCTGTGGCACGCCCCGCCCTTCGAGCCGCGGATCGAGACCGGCGCCGACGGGGTCAAGCGAATCCGCGCCCGCGGCGCTTCGGACGACAAGGGCCAGCTGATGACCTTCGTCGAGGCCTGCCGCGCCTGGAAGACGGTGACCGGCTCGCTGCCGCTGCCGATCACCATGTTCTGCGAGGGCGAGGAGGAATCCGGCAGCCCCAGCCTGATCCCGTTCCTGGAGAAGCACCGCGAGGAGCTGTCGAAGGAACTCGCGCTGGTCTGCGACACCGGCATGTGGGACCCGAAGACCCCGGCCATCACCACCAGCCTGCGCGGCATGGTCTATGAGCAGGTGACGATCACCGCAGCCAATCGCGACCTGCATTCCGGCATCTATGGCGGGTCGGCCCGCAACCCGATCCATGTGCTGACCCGGATCCTGGCCGACCTGCGCGACGACGACGGCCGCATCACCGTCCCCGGCTTCTATGACGGGGTGGCCGAAGTGCCGACCCAGCTGAAGGCGCAGTGGCAGTCGATGGGCTTCGACGAGTCCGATTCGCTGGGCCAGATCGGCCTGTCGATCCCGGCCGGAGAACGCGACCGCGCGCCGCTGGAGCGGATGTGGGCGCGGCCGACCTGCGACGTCAACGGCATCTGGGGCGGCTACACCGGCGAAGGCGCCAAGACGGTGATCCCGTCCAAGGCCCACGCCAAGGTGTCGTTCCGGCTGGTCAGCGACCAGGATCCGGCCAAGATCCGCGACGCCTTCCACGACTTCGTCCAGGCCCGGCTGCCGGCCGATTGCTCGGCCGAGTTCTGGTCGCGCGACGGCAGCCCGGCGCTGACGCTGCCGATCGACAGCCCGGCGCTGACCCGGACCCGCGCGGCGCTACAGGACGAATGGGGCCGGCCGGCGATGCTGATCGGCTCGGGCGGCTCGATCCCGGTGGTCGGCTCGTTCAAGAGCATCCTGGGCATGGAGTCGGTGATGGTCGGTTTCGCCCTGGATGACGACCAGATCCACAGCCCGAACGAGAAGTACGACCTGATCAGCTTCCACAAGGGCATCCGCTCCTGGGCGCGGATCCTGGCGGCGCTGGCGGAGTAGGACGCGAGGGGGCGCCGGGTCCGCACCCGGCGCCCCGCCCCTCACCCCAGATGGAAATTGGCGATGGCGCCCATGCGGCTGCGGTCGCCGGGGTGGCGGTCGCCGCCGCGGCGCATGTGGCGCAGCCGCCGCAGCTCCTGCACGCCCTGCTCGCGCAGATGGTCGAGCATCGCCGTGTTGGCCGAGGGCACGGTGATGGCTGCCGGCGCCTCCGGCCCCGCCGGGGACAGCGCCGCCATCAGCGCCGCCGCGACCGCCTGGGTCTCGGCCAGGACCGGCCCGATGCGGTCGTCCTGGCGCAGCCCGTAGCCGACCACCCGCCCGTCGCGGCGGCACACCACGCCCTCGGGCCGTTCGCGGAACAGGGCGGCCAGCGCGCCGGCACGGTCGGCGCCGAACACGCCGGCATCATAGGCGGCGACGGCGGGCAGGTCGGCGGCCGTCAGCGCCGCGACGCCGGGCACCGGCGGGGCCGGGATGGGCCCCCGCGCCTCCAGCACCACGGACTGGTCGACATCGCCGAAGCCGAGCTTCTCATAGACCGGCGCGCCCGAGATGGTGGCGTCGAGCAGCACCGGGCACCCCGCCCGCACCGGCGCCAAGGCGGCCTCGCAGACGCGGCGGCCGAAGCCGCGGCCCTGCATCGCCGGGTCGGTGCCGACGATGCCGAGATAGGCCACCGGGCCGTAATCGACCACCGCCGCCGCGGCGCGCAGCGCGCCCTCCGCCTCCAGCACATGGATCGCCGCATTGGGCATCGCCGCCAGCCGGGTGACGGCGGGGGCAAAGCGCGGATGCCCGAAGGCGGCGGCCAGCAGCGCGGTCAGTTCGGCCTCTTCCCCCGGCCGCATCAGCCGGCACACCACGTCGTCCACCACCGCGCTCATCGGAACGCCACCAGCACAGCGCCGACCGCGATCAGGGCCACGCCGAGCCAGTTCGGCAGCGACAGCTTCTCGCCCAGGAAGGCGACGCCGAACAGCGCCACCAGCACGACGCTGAGCTTGTCGATCGGCGCCACCTGCGCCGCCTGGCCGATCTTGAGCGCCCGGAAGTAGCACAGCCAGGAGGCGCCGGTGGCCAGGCCCGACAGCACCAGGAAGGTCCAGGTCCGGCCCGAGATCGACGAGGCCGGCTGGAACTGCCCGGTGGCAGTGACGATGCCGCCGATCGCCAGCAGGATGACGACGGTGCGGATGAAGGTGGCGAGGTCGGAGTTGATCGCCTCGATGCCGACCTTGGCGAAGATCGCGGTCAGCGCCGCGAAGGCGGCCGAGGCCAGGGCCCAGAACTGCCAGGAGGAGAAGAAGCCGGAATTCATGCTGGGCAGCCGTCTGCAGTGGCGTTGCGCCACCTTGGCCGCATTCCGGGGCCGGACGGAAGCCGTGGCCGCGAATTGCTGCCATGAGGCCCAGCCATGGGGCATTGTGACCCGCTTACGCCGAAAGCACGTCCCAAGCTTGCGGACTGAGGACGGTCGGTCTATTTTCAAAGTATGGACTTTGATAACGAGTCTTCAGGCGCGCCGGCCACGGCGGCGGAGCGGCTGCTGCTGCTGCTGAAGACGCGCGGCCCCCAGGGCGCCGCGGCGCTGGGCGCGGCGCTGGGCACCACCGGCGAGGCGGCGCGGCAGCAGCTGGCGAAGCTGGCCGAGGCCGGGCTGGTCGAATCGGCGCCGCAGCGCGCCGGGGTCGGCCGGCCGGTCCAGCTATGGTCCCTCACCGCGGTGGGCCATGCCCGCTTTCCGGACGGCCATGCCGAGATGGTGCTGGGGCTGATCGCCGGCATCCGGCGCGAGCTGGGCGACGCCGCGCTCGACCGCCTGGTGGCGGCGCGCGAGGCCGAGACCTTCACCCGCTACGCCGGCGCGCTATCCGGCACCGCGACGCTGCGCGACCGTGTCGCGGCCCTGACTGGCCTTCGGTCGCGCGAGGGCTACATGGCTGGGTGGGAGGAAGACGAAAACGGCTTCCTTCTGGTGGAGAATCATTGTCCGATCTGCGCCGCGGCGACGGCCTGCCAGGGCTTCTGCCGCTCCGAGCTCGACCTGTTCCGGCGCGTGCTCGGGCCCGAGGCCCGGGTCGAGCGCACGGAGCACATTCAGGCGGGGGCGCGCCGTTGCGCCTACCGCATCCTTCCGCAACCTGACCGACCAGAAAGAGAGCACGACCATGGCGTTTGAACTTCCCCAGCTGCCGTTCTCGCAGAACGCCCTCGCCGAGCGCGGCATGTGCCAGGAGACGCTGGAGCTGCACCACGGCAAGCACCACCAGGCCTATGTCACGGCGCTGAACGGCTTCGTCGAGAAGGACGACGCGCTCAAGGGCAAGTCGCTCGAGGAGATCGTGGCCTACGCCTATGGCAAGGACAACCTGGCCCCGGTGTTCAACAATGCCGGCCAGCATTGGAACCACATCCTGTTCTGGAAGAACCTGTCGCCGACGGGCGGCGCCATCCCGGGCGCGCTCGAGGCCAAGCTGAATTCCGATTTCGGCAGCGTCCAGGCGTTCAAGGATGCCTTCAAGGCCGCCGCCATCGGCCAGTTCGGTTCCGGCTGGGCCTGGCTCGTCCTCGGCAAGGACGGCAAGCTGAAGGTCACCAAGACCCCGAACGGCTCCAACCCGCTGGCGACCGGCGAGGGCAAGGTGCTGCTCGGCCTCGACGTGTGGGAGCACAGCTACTACCTGGACTTCCGCAACCGCCGTCCGGACTACACCCAGAACTTCCTCGACAAGCTCGCCAATTACGAGTTCGCCGAGGCCGCGCTGAAGGCCGCCTGAGGCCTGCCCGCCCGCCGGTCAGGCCGACCGGCGGGCGTCCTTCTCCGACGGCCCTCAGGGACAGACTTTGGTCGCGCGCACCTCGCTTCGCTACAACCCGGACCCGCGGCACCCGCCAGCGGTGCCCCGCGACCGTTTCGTCGAGGCGCTGACACGCCTGACGGCGACCATCTGCGTGGTCGGGGCGGTCGAGCCCGACGGCACCTGGCACGGCCGCACCGCCACGGCAGTGATGTCGCTGGCGGCCGACCCACCGACCATGCTGGTCTCGATCGACCGCACCAGCGCCATGGCCGGGGTGATCGAGGCCTCCGAGGGCTTCTCCGTCGCCATGCTGGCGGAGCACCAGGACGAGATCGCCGACGCTTTCGCCGGCAAGCTGCCGATCGCCCGCTCCGAACGCTTCACCCGCGGCACCTGGTCCGCCTGGCCGTCGGGCCGGCCGAAACTGGACGATGCGGTCGCCGTGATCGACTGCCACCTGATAGGCCTGACCGAGGTGAGCACCCACATCCTGTTCGTCGGCCTGGTCACCGAGGTCGAGACCCGCGACGCCTCTCCCCTGCTATGGAGCCTTCGCCGCTACGCCGGCGTCGCCGCGCGCCAGACTTCGGCGCCTGGGGTCGACGAGGACTGAAAAGCCCCTAAGCCCACCCTTTTGTCATGCCCGGACTTGATCCGGGCATCCAGAAACTGTCGACAGCCTCTGGATTGCCGGGTCAAGCCCGGCAATGACAGTGGATGGGGTGCGGACAGTGGCTAATGTTGATGTTCCCCGTCCCCGGGCAGGTCGAGCTTGAACGCCTCCTTCAGCTCCGAGATCTGGCCCGGCGACAGGAAGCGCGGGTTCAAACCCCGCAGCAGCAGGTACAGCTTCGCCGTCTCCTCCAGCTCCTCGGTGGCGTAGACCGCGGCCTCCAGGCTCTCGCCCGCCACCACCGGCCCGTGATTGGCCAGCAGCACCGAGGAATAGCGGCCGGCGAGACCACGGATCGCGTCGGCCACCGCCGGATCGCCGGGCCGGTAATAGGGCACCAGCGCCGTGGCCCCGACCCGCATCACGTAATAGGCCGTCATCGGCGGCAGCACCGCCTTAGGGTCGATCTCCGGCAGCATCGACACCGCGACCGAATGGGTCGAGTGCAGGTGCACGATGGCGCGGGCCGCGCCGCGCGTCTCGTAGAGGGCGCCGTGCAGCGGGATCTCCTTGGTGGGCTTGTCGCCGGACAACAGCCGGCCCTCGGCGTCGAGCCGGGACAGCCGCGCCGGGTCGAGGAAGCCGAGCGAGGCGTTGGTCGGCGTCACCAGCCAGCCGCCATCGTCGAGCCGCAGGCTGATGTTGCCGGAGGAGCCGGGGGTCAGCCCGCGCTCGAACAGCGAGCGCCCGAAGCGGCAGATGTCCTCGCGCAGCCTGGTCTCGTCCACGATGTTGCCCTTCCCACTCGCTTCGTCAGGCCCGCGGCCTCAGAGAATCACCGGCTCCGGCTCCAGCGCCACGCCGTAGGTGTCGCGGACGCTGCGCTGGATCTCGCGGGCGAGGTCGAGGATCTCGGCCCCGGTGGCGCCGCCGCGGTTGACCAGCACCAGGGCCTGGCGGTCATGCACCGCGGCGCGGCCCACCGCCCTGCCCTTCCAGCCGCAACGGTCGATCAGCCAGCCGGCGGCCAGCTTCACCTGCCCGTCCGGCTGGGGATAGCCGACGAGGCCGGGGAAGGCTGCGGCCAGGTCGCCGTATTGCGCCGCCGGCACGATCGGGTTCTTGAAGAAGCTGCCGGCATTGCCGATCACCGCCGGGTCCGGCAGCTTCTGCCGCCGCACCGCGATCACCGCCTCGAAGATCTCCGCCGCCGAGACATCCGCCCGGTCGGCGAACACCCGCGCCAGGTCGGGATAGGTGGTCACCGGCCGCCACGGCCGCGGCAGGCGCAGGGTGACCGCGGTGACGATCCAGCGGTCGGGCTCGCGCTTGAACAGGCTGTCGCGGTAGCTGAAGCGGCAGGAGTCGCGGTCCAGCGTCACGAATGCCCCGGCTTTCGTGTCGAAAGCACGCAGGCTGTCGAACCGCTCCTCCAGCTCGACGCCATAGGCGCCGATGTTCTGGATCGGCGCGGCGCCGGCAGTGCCCGGGATCAGCGCCAGGTTCTCCAGCCCCGGCCGGTCCTGGGCTATGGTCCAGGCCACCAGCTCGTGCCAGACCTCGCCGGCCCCGGCCTCGACCAGGACCGCCTCGGCGCTCTCCCCAACCAGCCGCTTACCGGCGATCCGCATCAGCAGGGTCAGGCCATCGAAATCCCCGGTCAGCACCACATTGCTGCCGCCACCCAGCAGCCGGCGCGGCAGGCCGGCGAAGCGCGGATCGGCCAGCACCGCCGGCAGGTCGGCCTCGTCGCGGATCTCCACGGCATAGCGGCTGCGCGCGGCGATGCCGAAGCTGTTGGCGGATTGCAGCGGATGGTCGGTCAGGACGTCGTACATGGGCTCATGCATGGCCGGTTCAGTGCGCTCAACCAAGCTCTATCTGTCATGCCACGGCTTGACCGTGGCATCCAGGGGTGGCCAGAGCGGCTCGTGGTGGTCCCTGGATTGCCCGGTCAAGCCGGGCAATGACAAGAGAAGAACGGGTTTGCGGTCTCTACACCATCTCGTCGATCAGCTTGGCGGTCAGCGCCTGGATGAAGCTGTCCTTGCTGTCGGCAGTACGGACGAAGGCGCCGATGCCGCCGATCACGGATTGCCGGTAGTAGCTCTCCAGCCAGTCGTATTCGTCGAGGATGACCAGGGCGTTGACCGTCACCCCCGCGGCCTCCGCCGTGTCGCGGGCGGCCGACGGGTCGATGCCGGCGTTGGAAAAGCCGTTCGAGACGATGTCGATGGTCTGGCGCGGCGAGTCGAAGCCGTTGGCCTTGAACAGCGGCAGGGCGTCGAGCACGGCGCTGCCGATCGCGGTCGCCCCCGCTTCCTCCCCCGCCGGCGCCGCCAGCACCGCGTCGGCGAAGGCCTCGGCATCGGCCGCGCCGGCGAGGCGGCGCCAGGGCACCAGCACCTTGAGGCTGTGCGGCCCGTCGAAGCGGGCCAGCGCCACCGCGATGCCGCCGCGCGGGCCGGCGGCGATCGCCGCCTTGACCTTGTCGTCGCGGAAGGCGGCGGCGTGGCCGCGCAGCTGGAAAGCGAGCGCACCGGCAGTGATGCTGGCCGAGGCGTCGAGCAGCAGCACCAGCGACAGGTCCACCGGCTCGGCCTTCGCCGCGGGTTCCGGCGGGGGCTGCGGAGCCGGTGCCGAATCGGGCGGCGAAGGGGCCGGAGCCTGCGCCGCGGCCAGCAGCGGCGGCATCAGCAAGGCGCCGGCCAACCAGCCGGCGAAGTGCCGCCGCCTCATGGCGCCAGCGGGGCCAGGAAACCGTCGGCGTCGCGCCAGAAGGCGGCTCGGATGTCGTCGCGTTCCATCAGGATCTCGTGCCGGGACTGGGGATACACGATCACCCGGCAATCGGGCATCCGTTGGGCGACCCGGCGCGACGCCGCGTTGTCGACCAGCCTCTCCTGCCCCGCCAGCAGCATCAGCGTCGGCACCCGGATGCCGGGCGCCGACCGCAGGATCTCCCCGGTCGAACGGAAGGCGGCGGCCAGCCAGCCCCAGGTGATGCCGGAGACGCGGTAGTCCGGATGGTCGCGGAACCAGTCGGCCTGGATGCGGTTGCGCACCGGGTCGCCCGACAGCAGCCGCTGCGGATCGAGCAGCCGCTGCGGATCATAGGCGGCCTCGCCCAGCGCATAGCGCCGCCCCCGGCCCAGCGCTGCCGCCAACGGCGACAGCAGCTGCGCCGCCCGGCGGGCCGCGGGCGCGGCGATGGGCACTACCATCGGCGCGGTCAGGATCGCGCCGGCAGCCAGGTCTGGCCGGGCCGCCATCAGCCGCAGGGCGAGGTGGCCGCCCATGGAATGGCCGAGCAGGATCAGCGGCCCCTCGGTGGCCGGTTTCACCACCTGGTCGGCCACTGCGGCCGCATCGCGGACCAGCGGGTCGAAGCTGTCGTAATGGCCGGTCTGGTCGCCCTCCGGCATGCGGGTCGACAGGCCCTGGCCGCGCCAGTCGAAGCCGAAGACTCGAAAACCGCGGGCGATCAGCTCGCCCGCGGTCTCGCGGTACTTCTCGATGAACTCGCTGCGGCCGTTCAGGATCAGGACGGTGCCGCGCACCCTCCCCTCCGGCTCCGGCCACACGCCCCAGCGCAGCCGCGCCCCGTCCGGTGTCATCAGCACATCGGTCCGGGGCGCGGCTGCGAGGTCCATCGGCTACTCGGCCTTCACTTCGGATCGCAGGGCCGCCTGGGCCGCGGCCAGGCGGGCGATCGGCACCCGGTAGGGCGAGCAGGAGACGTAGTCGAGCCCGACCGATTCGCAGAAATGGATCGAGGCCGGGTCGCCGCCATGTTCGCCGCAGATGCCGAGCTTGATCTCCGGCCGGGTCTTGCGGCCGCGTTCGGCGGCGAGCGACACCAGCTCGCCCACCCCCTCGCGGTCGATGGTGACGAAGGGGTCCTGCTCCAGGATGCCGGCGCGGGTGTAGTCCGGCAGGAAGGTGCCGGCATCGTCGCGGCTGATGCCGAAGGTGGTCTGGGTCAGGTCGTTGGTGCCGAAGGAGAAGAACTCCGCCGTCTCCGCCAGCTCATGCGCCCTGAGCGCCGCGCGCGGCAGCTCGATCATGGTACCGATGAGGTAGTCGAGCTTGGCGCCCTTCTCCTTCTCGACCGAGGCGGCGACCGCCACGATCGCGGCCTTGAGGATGTCGAGCTCCTTCTTCGAGAAGGCGAGCGGGATCATGATCTCGGGGATCACGGTCTCGCCGGTCGCGGCCTTGACCTCGACCACCGCCTCGAAGATCGCCCGCGCCTGCATCTCGTAGATCTCCGGGAAGGAGATGCCGAGGCGGCAGCCGCGATGGCCGAGCATCGGGTTGCTCTCATGCAGTTGCGACGTGCGGTGGCGCACCCGGCCGAGATCGACCCCGGCGACACGCGCCACCTCCGCCAGATCCTCCTCGGTGCGCGGCAGGAACTCGTGCAGCGGCGGGTCGAGCAGGCGGATGGTGACCGGCAGGCCGGTCATGATGGTGAACAGCTCGACGAAATCCTTGCGCTGCATCGGCAGGATCTCGGCCAGCGCCACTTTCCGCGCTTCCACCGACTCCGCGACGATCATGCGGCGCACGGCGGTGATGCGGTCGGCCTCGAAGAACATGTGCTCGGTGCGGCACAGGCCGATGCCCTCGGCCCCGAACTTGCGGGCGGTGCGGGCGTCGAGCGGGGTCTCGGCATTGGCGCGGATCTTCATCCGGCGCACCGCATCCGCCCAGCCCATCAGCTTGGCGAAGTCGCCCGACAGCTCGGGCTGCACCGTCGGCACCTCGCCCTGCATCACCTCGCCGGCGCTGCCGTCGATGGTGATGACGTCGCCGACCTTCAGCGTGACGCTGCCGACCGAGACGGTCTTCGCCTTCGGGTCGATGCGCAGGTCGCCGGCGCCGGAGACGCAGGGCCGGCCCATGCCGCGGGCCACCACGGCCGCGTGGCTGGTCATGCCGCCGCGGCTGGTCAGGATGCCGGCCGCGGCGTGCATGCCGTGGATGTCCTCGGGGCTGGTCTCCTCGCGCACCAGGATCACCCGGTCGCCCATCTGGGCCAGGGTCTCGGCCTCGTCGGCGGTCAGCACGATCTTGCCCGAGGCGGCGCCGGGCGACGCCGGCAGGCCCTTGGCGATGACGTCGCGCTTGGCCTTGGGGTCGAGCGTCGGGTGCAGCAGTTGGTCGAGCGCCTGCGGCTCGACCCGCCGCACCGCCTCGCGCTGGTCGATCACCCCGCCCTCGGCCAGTTCGACCGCGATGCGCAGCGCGGCGGCCGCGGTGCGCTTGCCGTTGCGGGTCTGCAGGATGTAGAGCCGGCCCTGCTGGACCGTGAACTCGATGTCCTGCATGTCGCGGTAATGGGCCTCGAGCCGGTCGCGGATGTCGCAGAGCTGCCGGAAGGTCTCCGGCATGGTCTCCTCCATCGACGGCAGGTCGCTGCCCGCCTGCTCGCGCGACACCTTGGTCAGGTTCTGCGGCGTGCGGATGCCGGCGACCACGTCCTCGCCCTGGGCGTTGACCAGGTATTCGCCGTAGAAGGCATTCTCGCCGGTCGACGGGTTGCGGGTGAAGGCCACGCCGGTGGCGCAGTCGTCGCCCATGTTGCCGAACACCATGGCCTGGACGGTGACCGCCGTGCCCCAGCTGGCCGGGATGTCGTGCAGCCGGCGGTAGGTGATGGCGCGCTGGTTCATCCACGATCCGAACACGGCGCCGACGGCACCCCAGAGCTGGTCCTCGGGGTCCTGCGGGAAGGGATGGCCGAGATCGGTCTCGACCACCGCCTTGTAGCGGTCGACCAGGGTCTGCAGGTCCTGGGCGGTCAGCTCGGTGTCGAGCGACACGCCGCGCTCGCGCTTGATGCCCTCGAGCTCGTCCTCGAAGCGGTAGTGCTCCACCCCCAGCACGACGTCGCCATACATCTGGATGAAGCGGCGGTAGCTGTCATAGGCGAAGCGCGCGTCGCCGGTGCGGGCGGCCAGGCCGCCGACGGTCTCGTCGTTGAGGCCGAGGTTGAGCACCGTGTCCATCATGCCCGGCATCGAGGCCCGGGCGCCGGAGCGGACGGAGACCAGCAGCGGGTTGGTCTTGTCGCCGAACTTGGCGCCGACCACCGATTCGATCTGGCCGAGCGCGGCCTGGACCTGGGCCTTCAGCTCGTCCGGATAGGTCCGGTCATGGTCGTAGTAGTGGGAGCACAGCTCGGTGGTGACGGTGAAGCCGGGCGGCACCGGCAGCCCCAGGACGCTCATTTCGGCGAGGTTGGCGCCCTTGCCGCCGAGCAGGTTGCGCATTTCGGCGCGGCCATCGGCCTTGCCGTTCCCGAAGCCGTAGACCCATTTGGTCATAACGTTCGACACTCCACCTTGGCGTGCTTGGGAGAGGGACGGAGCCCGGATCGGCGACCCGGGGCGGCAAAGGCGGCACGACGCAACGGAACCGGGCCCGTCAGGCGGCCCGGCAGCGAACAGGCGACCGGCAAACGAATGTCTGCGGTCCGGTGCATCATACCTCCGCCTCGATCCAGCGTAGCGGGGAAACGGTCGGATCCCCCTACGTGTTCCTTGCCTTGCACCGCAGCGAGCCGATGAAGTCAAGCGCGGAAAGCCGGCGGAAATCCTCGTACTTTTACCTTTTTGCAGCGCAACGAGGCGCGGCCGCGATTCGTAAGGGCAGAGAGAAAAATCGCCGCGTGTCTGATAAGCGGGCATAGGAGATCATCCCATGTCCGATTGAATCGGGCATGGGACGAAAATCGCGAGTCGGCGCGATGCTGCCGACTCCAGGGTGGCAAGGAGGGCAGCCACTCCCCTGCCCGGCTTGCTTCGACCGAGGCGCGGCCGAATGACGCGCCGCGCCTCGTGAAGGCCTAGCCTTCGACCCGCGAGAAGTCGGCAACGGCATCCATCGAGCGTGCCAGGTCCTCGAGCAGCGCCAGCCGGTTGCGGCGCAGCGCCGGGTCGGGATCGTTGACCAGCACCGCGTCGAAGAAGGCGTCGACCGCCGGCCGCCAGCCGGCCAGCACCGTCATGGCACCGCCGAAGCTGCCATCGGCCAGGGCCGAGCGCAGCGGCTGCACATCCGCCTCTAGCCGCTCGAACAGCGACCGCTCCTCGGCCATGGTGAAGCGCGACGCATCGACCTCGCCGAACGCCTCGACCCCGTCCTTCTTGCGCTCGATCCGGGCGATGTTGCCGGCGCGGCGATAGGCGGTCAGCAGGTTGGCGCCGTCCTCGGTGCGCAGGAACCCGTCCAGCGCCTCGACCCGGCCGAGCAGGCGCAGCAGGTCGTCCTCGGCCCCGACCGCGAAGACGGCGTCGACCAGGTCGTGGCGCACGCCCTTCTCGCGCATCGCCACCTTCAGCCGGTCGGCAATGAAGACGATGAGCTCGTCGACCACGGTGGCGCGGTCGCGCAAGCCGTCGACACGATAGGCGTCCCAGGCCGCGGCGAAGACGGTGCGCAGCGACAGCGCCAAGCCGTTCTCGACCACCAGCCGGATCACGCCCAGCGCGGCACGGCGCAACGCATAGGGGTCGCGGCTGCCGGTCGGTTTCTCGTCGATGGCGAAGAATCCGGCCAGGGTGTCGATCTTGTCGGCCAGCGCCACGGCGATCGAGACCGGCGCGGTCGGGCAGCGGTCGCTGGGGCCGACCGGCTTGTAGTGGTCAGCGATCGCCTCGGCGACGTCCGGCACCTCGCCCTGGGCCAGGGCGTAATAACGGCCCATCAGCCCCTGCAACTCCGGGAACTCGCCGACCATTTCCGAGGTCAGGTCGGCCTTGGCCAGCCGCGCAGCACGGTCGGCCTGGGCCGGGTCGGCGCCCAGCTTCGGCGCCAGCCAGGCGGCCAGCGCCGCCATGCGCCCGACCTTCTGCGCCACGCTGCCGAGCCTGGCATGGAAGATGATCGGGTCGAGGCTAGCGACCCGGTTTTCCAACGGGGTCTTGCGGTCCTGGTCCCAGAAGAACTTGGCGTCGGACAGGCGGGCGCGCAGCACCCGCTCATTGCCGTCGATGACGGTGGCGCCGCCGTCCCTGGTCTCGGTGTTGGCGACCACGGCGAAGCGCGCCGCCAGCTTGCCGTCCGCCCCTTCCAGGGCGAAATAGCGTTGATGCGTGCGCATCGAGGTGACCAGCACCTCCTCCGGCACTGCCATGAAGGCGTCGTCGATGCGGCCGAGATAGGCCACCGGCCATTCGACCAGCCCCGCCACCTCGTCCAGCAGGCCCGGATCGTCGCGCAGCGCCAGCCCGGCCGCCTTGGCCTGGCTGTCGACCTGCCCGCGGATCAGCGCCTTCCGCTCCTCGCGGTCGAGCACGACATAGGCATCGCGCAGCTTGGCCCGATACTCGGCGAAGCCGGCGACCTTGATCCGCTGCGGCGCCAGGAAGCGATGGCCGACGGTGCTGTCGACCGCTTGCTTGGCCCCCTCGCCCGACCCGTCGATGTCGGGCTTGTGCAAATCGTAGCGGAACGGCACCAGCTGGCCATCGAACAGCGCCAGCACATGGTGCAGCGGGCGCACCCAGCGCACCACCTGCTCGGCCGCGCGCATCGACTTCGGCCAGGGCAGGCCGAGGATCGCCTTGCGGATCACCTCGGGCAGCAGGTCGGCGGTCGGGCCGCCCGGGATGGTCAGGCTGGCGAACCAGATCTTGCCCTTCGACGTGTCGCGCTGTTCGCACTGGTCGAGCGTCAGCCCGGTCGCCTTGAGGAAGCCGTCGATCGCCTGTTGCGGCGCGTCGACCTTCGGTCCCTTGCGCTCCTCGGCCACATCGGGGCGCACCGCCGGCAGGCCGTCGACCACCAGCGCCAGACGCCGCGGCGTGACGAAAGCCTCGGCCCGGTCGAAGGCCAGGCCGGCCGCCTTCAGCGCGTCGGTGACGAGGGACTTCAGGTCCTCCGCGGCGCGCGCCTGCATGCGGGCCGGGATCTCCTCGGAGAAGAGTTCGAGCAGGAATTCGGCCACGTCAGCGCACCCCTTCGCGATGCTCTTTGGAGGTCACGACCCAAAGGGCGCAGCAGGCCCGGGCGAGGTCGCGCACCCGGCCGATATAGGCGGCGCGCTCGACCACGGAGATCACGCCGCGGGCATCGAGCAGGTTGAAGTTGTGGCCGGCCTTGAGGCACTGGTCATAGGCCGGCAGCGCCAGCCGGCGCTCCAGCAGCGCCTTGCACTCCTGCTCCGCATCGTTGAAGTGCTGCAGCAGGATCGCCGTGTCGGCAGCCTCGAAATTATAGGCCGAGTATTCGCGTTCGGCCTGCAGGAACACCTCGCCATAGCGCTTGGCGCCCGGCGTCTGCGGGTCGTTGAACGGCAGGTCGTAGACGCTCTTCACGTTCAGCAGATACATCGCCAGCCGCTCGAGCCCGTAGGTCAGCTCGACCGGCACGGGGTCGCATTCGATGCCGCCAACCTGCTGGAAATAGGTGTACTGGGTGACCTCCATGCCGTCGCACCAGACCTCCCAGCCGAGGCCCCAGGCGCCGAGCGTCGGGTTCTCCCAGTCGTCCTCGACGAAGCGGATGTCGTGCACCGCCGGGTCGATGCCCAGGGCGTAGAGGCTCTGCAGGTACAGGTCCTGCGCATCGGCCGGCGCCGGCTTCATCAGCACCTGGAACTGGTAGTAGTGCTGCAGCCGGTTCGGGTTCTCGCCGTAGCGGCCGTCCTTCGGCCGCCGCGAGGGCTGGACGTAGGCGACGTTCCAGACCCGGTCGGGACCGAGCGAGCGCAGCGTCGTCGCCGGATGCGAGGTACCGGCCCCGACCTCCATGTCGTAAGGCTGCAGGATCAGGCATCCCTGGGCGGCCCAGAAATTCTGCAGCCGCAGGATGATCTCCTGGAAACTCTTCGGGGGTGGGGCGACCACTGGGAAGTCTCGGGGCGACATGTCTCGGCCGGCGGCTGGAGTGAGGCCGCGCACCATAGGGCGCCGGGCCGGAGGCATCAAGCGCGCGGCGTAACCATTCGCTACGTCATGGCACCCGCGTCGACACCAGGAAACATAAGGCGTGGAGGGTGAGAGGGCCGCCTTTGTGGGAGTGGTAGACGTTGCATTTTGTTACGCGACCGGCATCCGTGCTTGGCTCAGAAACACCAAACTCCCATTGATGTCATGCCACGGCTTGACCGTGGCATCCAGGGGCGGCCAGAGCGGCTCTTGGTGGCCCCTGGATTGCCCGGTCAAGCCGGGCAATGACAGCAAGAAAGCAACCTACCTGCCTTTGCGCAGGCGGGCTTCGGCAATGCGATCAATCAGGGCCCGGGTCTCGGCCACGACCTGCTCATGCGGAATCCACTTTGTCGCCGGTTCATCGGCCTCGCGCAGCCGCTGCTCCAGCTCGGCATCGACCCAGGCGTCATACTCGGCAAATTCAGCGTCGGTCGGCAGCCGCCCAGTCATGTCCTCACCCCTCGCAGCGATGCCCCAGGCCGTCGGCGTGGTAGGCGCCGCAGCGGGGGCAGCGGACCAGGTCCTCGGCGCCCTTCACCGCCGTCTTCTGGCGGGCACGGTGCTGCCGGGACAGGGTGTCGCGACGCGCCGCCGCCTCACGGGTCATGCCGGCGCGGCGGACCGCGCCCATGATCCAGAACACGCCCACCACCAGGGCGATCAGGACGGCGAGTTTGGCGAACATTGACCGTGGAGATCCTTACAGCCCGTAGCGGGACCAGAGCAGCCGATCCTCCACCGTGGCGACGGCGCTGTCCATGGCGGCAACGATCCGGGTGTCGGCCCGGGTAAGACGGCGCAGCCAGCCGGTGCGCTGCTGCACCTGATGCAGCCGGAGCTTGGGCCCGAACTTGGCGCGCAGCACCGCGTGGGAATGGCCGATGCCGTCGGCGAGGCCCAGCACCCTGCCCTGCGCCCCGGTCCAGAACTCGCCGCTGAACAGGGTGGCGTCATCCGCCGTCAGCCGCCCGCCGCGGCGGGACCGGATATGGGCGATGAAGCTGGCATGGATCTCCCGCTGCAGCTCCTCCAGTTTGGCCACGTCCTCCGGCCGCTCCGGCTGGAAGGGATCCAGGATCGCCTTGCGCGTGCCGGCGGTGTGGACCCGGCGCTCGACCCCGATCCGCGCGATCAGGTCCTGGAAGCCAAAGCCGGAGGAGACCACGCCGATCGAACCGACGATCGAGCTGTCGTCGACCCAGATCTCGTCGGCGGCGCAGGCCAGCCAGTAGCCGCCCGAGGCGGCGACGTCCTCGACGAAGGCGAAGACCGGCACCTTCTTCTCCTCCGCCAGGTCGCGGATGCGGCGGGCAATCAGCGAGGACTGCACCGGCGACCCGCCGGGCGAATTGACCACCAGCGCCACCGCGGCCAGGCCCTTGGGCTTGAACGCCGCGTCGATCAGCTTGGCCAGCCGCTCCAGCGAAAGGCCCTGGGAGAACGGCCCCCGCCCGCCGATCACGCCGCGCAGGGGCAGCACCGTCACCAGCGGCCCCTCGCCGCGGCCGAAGAAAGGAAGACGGGAGAGAAGGCCCATGACGCGCTCGCGATCGGTTTCCGGTCGGCAGGATATGGCCCGCCCGCGGTAAAATTCAAAAGGCGCGGCCTCAGACCGCCAGCGGCGCCGCGTCGCGCAGCACCGCCTGCGCCGCCGGGGTGAAGCCGCCGTCGGCGGCGTGCAGCACCAGCCCGGCCGACAGCACCGCCGGCGACCGCCCGCCCCGCCGTGCCTGTACCAGGATCCGCCGCGCCGGCGCCCCCGCCTTGGGCCACAGCGGGAACAGGGTGACGGAGCCGAAGGCCGGCCGCAGCGCGGCGCAGATCTCGTCGATCCGGTCGGCGCGATGGATCAGGGTCAGCCAGCCGCGTGGCTTCAGCGCCCGCGCCGCCGCGGCGATCCAGCCGTCCAGCGCCAGCCCGTCCTCGACATTCGCCGCCGCCTTGATCGGGTGGGCCGAGGCGCGGCCGCGGCCCGGCGGCAGGAAGGGCGGATTCACCATCACCCGGTCGAAGGGCGCGCCGGAAATCGGGGCGGCGACGCTGCCCTCGACGATCACGGCGCGGCCGGCCAGGCCGTTAAGGCAGAGATTCTCCCGCGCCAGCCCCGCCAGCACCGGGTCGCGCTCGACCCCGGTCACCGCGACACCGGGACAACGCGTGGCCAGGCACAGCAGCGCGGCGCCGACGCCGCAGCCGAGATCGGCCACCCGCTCGCCTGGCTCCGCCGCCACCGCCGCGGCCAGCAGCACCGGGTCGATCGCGGCACGGTAGCCTTCCCGCAGCTGGCGCAACCGAACCCGGCCACCGAGCAGCCGGTCCTCGCCGGACACGGCCGCCGCGGCCTCAGGCATCCGGCAGGCTTTCCCCCGACGAGAGCAGAATATCCCGCGCCTCGTCCCAGTCGTCGGCGGCCACCATCAGGCGGCGCGGCAAGATGCCTAGGCTCCCTTCCAGCACGGATGTGTGCATATCCAGGATGATGCTTTCGATCCGTGCATCGGCCAGCAGCGCCGTCAGGAAGGACAGCCGGACCGGGTCGTTGGTTCGCAGAAGCTCTTTCACGGGGTCCATTTCTCGTTTATGCAGCGCACACACGATCATGGTGACACAATCCGGTCCGGATCGCTGCTCTGCTGCATACCGGAACCGGAAGGATCGGGAGTGGATATTGAGGAGCCGGGCTTGACCGCCAGAGTCGGAGCGACGAGAGCCGAATCCCTGCCGCCGGAACCGCAGGCCGATTCCGGCGCGCTGGACCGGCTGACCGCGCTGGTGGCCGACGATCTGGCCGCGGTCAACGCGCTGATCCTGGACCGGATGCAGAGTTCGGTCGACCTGATCCCCCAACTGGCCGGCTACCTGATCGCCTCGGGCGGCAAGCGCATCCGGCCGGTGCTGACCCTGGCCTCGGCCCGGCTGTGCGGCCATCGCGGCCAGCGCCACATCGGCCTGGCCGCCGCGGTCGAGTTCATCCACACCGCCACCCTGCTGCATGATGACGTGGTCGACGAGAGCGACCTGCGGCGCGGCAAGGCCTCCGCCAATGTCGTGTTCGGCAACCAGGCCAGCGTGCTGGTCGGCGACTTCCTGTTCTCCCGCGCCTTCCAGGTGATGGTCGAGGACGGGTCGGTCGATACGCTGGGCATCCTGGCCAACGCCTCGGCGGTGATCGCCGAGGGCGAGGTGCTGCAGCTCTCGGCCGCGCATGACACGGTGACCAGCCGCGACACCTATCTCAGGATCATCCGGGCCAAGACCGCCGAGCTGTTCGCGGCGGCCTGCGAGATCGGTGCCGTGGTGGCCGACCGCAGCCCGGCCGATTGCGCCGCAATGCGCAGCTTCGGCACCGAGCTGGGGATCGCCTTCCAGATCGTCGACGACGTGCTGGACTATTCCGCCCGCCAGGCCCGGTTGGGCAAGACCATCGGCGACGATTTCCGCGAGGGCAAGATCACCCTGCCGGTGATCCTGGCCATGGAGCGCGGCAGCGAGGACGAGCGCGGCTTCTGGCGCCGCACGCTGGAAGAGGGCGAGCAGACCGACCAGGACCTCGACCATGCGGTGACGCTGCTGCAGCGCCACGGCACGCTGGCCGACAGCATGGCGGCGGCGCGGACGCATGCGGAGGCGGCCCGCCGGGCGCTGGCCCTGCTGCCGGCGTCGCCGATGCGCGCGGCGCTGGAAGATGTGGTCGATTTCGTGGTCGAGCGGGATTTCTGACGGATTGACGACACTGGCTATTGCGGCCCCCCGCCAGTCCCGCTATAAGCCCAACCGCCGGTGCAACGGAGTGTAGCTCAGCCTGGTAGAGCGCTACGTTCGGGACGTAGAAGCCGGAGGTTCGAATCCTCTCACTCCGACCACCGCCGCATGGCTTCCCGGGCCAGGCGGCACTTCGGGCAGTCCGGTTTCCCCGAGCGGGGAGACCGGTCAAAAGCATTCTCAGGTATCACGCAGTTGAGACCTGAGGCCTGGGACAAGGTCTCCGAACCTCTCCCCCAAGCTCCACGAAAAACACATCGATCGCTTGGACGCCCCCTGCGGCGGACGCCGCGCCGGACCTGCCGATCCGGTCATCAGGATAAGCGGCGATCGACCTGCTCCCCTTCCGGGCGATGGGATGCCCCGACCCCAAGACCTTTTGCGGAAACATAGGTTGGTGCGCGATGCGGCGTTATCGTGCGGCGCGCAGCCGTACATCCGCCGAGATTTCAGGCGAGTTTTTAGTCGTCATGGTGTTCGTACAAATTTAGATTCCTGATTCTCAGAACCACTTTCTTCTTTTCAGGATAGATATAATATAAATTTAGTTAGAATTAGATATTATCGACCTTACATATCCAATGGATGCATGGGTCGCGCGAATCGTGCTTTAAGCGAGTCTCATCGGTCTCACGAATTCCTTCTTGGATCGCGCGCGAAAGCATCGGCCGGGTCACCGTCGAAGCGACAATGGTCCGCGACGGCGCCCAGAGGGGCCATTTGAGGTCAAGGGCCCCGGGGCACCCCAGTCGTCGCCCTTCGGCCATGCGGTCAATCCTGAGCCAACGGAGGCGGAAAGCCCATGACGCGGATCAGCCGAGTGTTTCGTTCTCGCATGTTGTCGCTTCGTCCCGTGCCGACCCTTGCCGCCCTGCTCATCGCCAGCCCGGTGCTGGCAGCGGATTACCAGCCGCGCGAGACCTTCGCGCCGCGGGACATGGGACAGGCGGTCAACGGCTATCGATCGGGCAACGGCGCGCCCGGCCCGGATTACTGGCAGAACCGCGCCGACTATCGGATCAAGGCGACGCTCGACACCGAGACCCCGTCCTTGAGCGGCGAGGAGGTCATCGCCTACACCAACAACAGCCCGGACACGCTCAGCGAGCTCTGGCTGCAGCTCGACCAGAACGCGTACCGGCCGGACAGCCGCGGCACCTATGCCGCCGGCAAGCCCGACAAGGGCTCCTCCGACGGTTACGGGCTCGACGACGTCTCCGTCGAACGCGACGGCAAGACCACGCCGGTGTCCGTGCAGGTCAACGATACCCGCGGGCGCATCCAGCTCGCCAAGCCGCTGGCGCCGAAGGGCGGCCAGGTCAAGATCCACATCCGGTATCATTTTACCATTCCGGGAGAGGAATGGGGTGGGCGCATGGGCTGGGGCAAGGCCAAGGACGGCCCGATCTACAGCCTCGCGCAATGGTATCCGCGCATGCAGGTCTATGACGACATCCGCGGCTGGGACACCCTTCCCTTCCTCGCCCAGGAGTTCTACCTGGAGTACGGCGATTTCGACTACGAGATCACGGTGCCGAGCGCCATGATCGTCGCCGGCTCGGGCGAGCTGACCAATCCCGACCAGGTCCTGACCCGGGACCAGCGCGCCCGGCTCGACAAGGCCCGCACCAGCGACGCGACGGTGACGGTCATCGGCCCGGACGAGATCGGCAAGGCGGCGACGCGGCCGAAGTCGGACGGCACGCTGACCTGGCATTTCGCGATGAAGCACACCCGCGACGTGGCGCTGTCGATCTCGCCGGCCTTCGCCTGGGACGCGGCCCGCATCAACCTGCCGGACCACAAATCGGCGCTGGCCATGTCGTTCTATCCCGCCGAGAGCCAGGGCGCCGACCGCTGGGGCCGGTCGACCGAGTACCTGAAGGATTCGGTCGAGCGGTTCTCCGCCCGCTGGTATCCCTATCCCTGGCCGGTCGCGGTCAATGTCGCGGGGCCCGACAACATCTCCGGCATGGAATATCCAGGCCTGCTGTTCGACGGCATCAGCGACGCGGGCAAGGACCTGTTCTGGATCACCGCGCACGAGATCGGCCACACCTGGTTCCCGATGATCGTCGGCTTCGACGAGCGCCGCGACGCCTGGATGGATGAAGGCTTCAACACCTTCATCGACGTCTACCAGTCGGACGACTTCAACAAGGGCGAATACGCCCCCAAGCGCGACAGCGAATACGCGCCGGGCGGCGGCAATCCGGCCGACGAGATCCTCGCCGTGCTTAAGGACCCCAATGCGCCGATCATCCTGTCGCGCGCCGACACGATCCTCGAGAAGTACCGCCACCCGGTCACCTACTTCAAATCGGCCTTCGGTCTCGTGCTGCTGCGCGAGCAGATCCTCGGGCCCGAGCGCTTCGATGCCGCCTTCCGCGAATTCATCGCCGCCTGGGCCTTCAAGCACCCCAAGCCGGCCGACTTCTTCCGGTTCATGGACAGCGCCGCCGGCGAGGATCTGTCCTGGTGGTGGCGCGGCTGGTACGACCACAACTGGTCGCTCGATCTCGCCGTCGACAAGGTCGTGCCGGGCGACGCGGCCAACGGCACCGTGATCACGGTCGCCGCCAGGGACAAGCTGGTCATGCCCGCGACCCTGCGCGTCGATTTCACCGATGGCAGTCACCGCGACTATCGCCTGCCGGCCGAGAGCTTCATCCGCCAGGCGGCAACGACGGTGACGACCGAGGCCGGCAAGACGGTCGCGCAGGTGCGCCTCGACCCCGACGACAAGCTGCCGGACGAGGATCGCAGCAACAACGCCTGGAAGGCCGGCGCGAAATAGGAACAGCGGTCTCGGAAGCGGGCGTCACGCCAGTGGCGGCTGCCGGCCCGACCTATGCCAAGGGCCAGGATTTCCCATCTTTCGGTGTGCCGGCCTAGCGGTCGGCACAATTGCCGAGGGGCTCCGGAATCCGCAGTCTGGCATCTCGGCTCCAGGCGTCGGCCGTGTGGTGAAGGAGAGCGCTCCTCGATCGGACGACGCCGGGCGCCCTGACCGCCAGAGGTGAACCATGAAGATCGTCGTCGTCGGCGGCAGCGGGCTCATCGGCTCGCGTATTGTGGCTTTGCTGCGGGCATCGGGCCACGACGTCCTCGCCGCCTCCCCCAGCACCGGCGTCAACACCCTGACCGGAGAGGGGCTTTCCGAAGCCCTGGCCGGCGCCGAGGTGGTCGTCGATGTCGCCAACTCGCCCTCGTTCGAGCCCCAGGCAGTGCTCGCGTTTTTCGAGACTGCCGGCCGCAACCTCCTCGCCGCCGAACGCGCGGCCGGAATCAGCCATCATGTGGCGCTCTCCATCGTCGGCACCGACCGGATGCCGGACAACGGCTATTTCCAGGCCAAGGTGGCGCAGGAGCGGCTGATCAAAGCCTCCGGCGTGCCCTACACCATCGTGCGGGCCACCCAGTTCATGGAATTCCTCGGCGCCATCGCCGGCTCGAGCGTCGCGGATGGGGCGATCCGTCTGCCCGGCGGTCTCTTCCAGCCGATTGCCGCCGCCGACGTCTCGGCCATCGTGGCGGAGACGGCGGCCGCCGCGCCGCAGGACGGCACCTTCGACATCGCCGGCCCCGACCGGGCTCCCTTCGACCGCATCATCGCCCGCTATCTCGAGGCCGTCGGCGACACCCGCCCCGTCGTGAGAGACCCCAAGGCCCGCTATTTCGGCGGCACCGTCGAGGAGACCTCGCTGGTGCCGCTGGGCAAGGCACGGCTTGGCCGCATCTCACTCGACGAGTGGCTGCGCGACCATCGCCCCGCCTGAAATCGACATCACCGATCAAGGACACTCCGCCATGAAACAGGCCGTTCTCGCGGCGCTCCTCGTCGCCATCTCCTCAGGCCCGGTCTTCGCCGATACCCCGGGCTCCAAGAATGCCAGGGTCACGCTGGTCTACGAGCACGCGTTGCCGGACCTGCCCGGGAAGAGCATCAAGGGCGTTCTCGTCGAATACGGGCCGGGCGGCTATTCGCCCGCGCACACCCATCCCAAGTCGGCGCTGATCTACGCCACGGTGCTGGAAGGCGCCGTCAAGATCCAGGTCAATCAGGGGCCGGTCCGCACCTTCAAGGCCGGCGAGAACTTCACCGAGCTGCCCGGCGACCATCACGGCGTCAGCGCCAATGCCAGCGAGACGGAGCCGTCCAAACTGCTCGCGGTCTTCGTCGTCAACACGGACGAGACGGAACTGGTGACCCCGGACCCGAAGTGAACGTCGCCGTGTGGCCGCGTCCTCGCCGCGGCCACACGCGATTTACCCCTCATTCCGCAGTGGAGCCCGGCGAGAGCGCGCCACAGACGGTCATTGTGCCCGCACGACGCCAGCGGAACCGTCTTCCGCCATTCCCGTGATGATCCGCTCGACCTCCTCGACATTGGTGTGCCGGGGATCGATGTCGTCCGCCACCACGCGGCCGCGCCGCATCACGACGATGCGGTCGACCACCTGGAAGACATGGTGGATGTTGTGCGCGATGAAGATGCAGGAATGCCCCGAATCCCGGGCGTTCCGGACGAAGCGCAGCACCCCTTGGGTCTCCGCCACGCCGAGGTTGTTGGTCGGCTCGTCGAGGATGATCAGGTCGCTGTCGAAATGCATGGCGCGGGCGATCGCCACGGCCTGGCGCTCCCCGCCGGACAGCGAGCCGATCGGCGTGCCGGGCGGGATGTCCTTGCTGATGCCGACCCGCTTCAGCAGGTCGCGCGCCACCGCGTCCATGGCGGCGTGGTCCATGCGGTTCAGCAGGCGCGGCCCCCGGATCGGCTCGCGGCCCAGGAACAGGTTGCGGGCGATCGACAGCTGCGTCACCAGCGCCGAATCCTGATAGATCGTCTCGATGCCCTGGGCGATGGCGTCGGTGGTGCTGCCGATCTCGACCTTGCGGCCGCGAATGAAGATGTCGCCGCTGGTCGGCGGTATGGCGCCCGAGAGGATCTTGATCAGCGTCGACTTGCCGGCGCCGTTGTCGCCGAGCAGCCCGACGATCTCGCTCTCGCCGACGGTCAGGTCGACGTCCTCGAGCGCCCGGACGCGGCCGTAGAACTTGCTGATATGGGCCATGCGGATCAGGGGTTCGGCCATCGCTGTCAGGTCCCCGCCTGGTGCCGGCGTTCGAGCCAGGAGTGCAGCGCCATCATCCCCAGGATGATCGCGCCGATGAAGATGTTGTAGGCGAGGCCGGGCACGCCGATCAGGACGATGCCGTTGCGCATCACCCGCAGGATGAAGATGCCGAGCACGGTGCCGAGGATGGTGCCGCGCCCGCCGCTCAGCGCCGTGCCGCCGATCACGACCATGGCGATGACCTCGAGCTCGTAGCCGGTGCCGCTGTTCGGGTTGGCGGCCGAGGTGCGCACCGAGCTGATCACCCCGGCCAGGGCGGCCATCATCGACGACAGCACGAACAGCGCGATCTTGGTGCGGCCGACGCGCACGCCGCGGGCCCGCGCGGCGCCGGGATTGCCGCCGGCCGCCTGGATCCAGTTGCCGGCCTTGGTCTGGTTCAGCACATAGCCCATCGCCAGCGCGGCGGCGATGAACCAGAACAGCGACATGTAGATGCGGAAGCCGCCGACGAAGAAGTCGCCGGCCAGCAGCCAGGCCAGCCAGTTGCCGCCGGTGTTCCAGGTCCGCTGCGGGAAGCCGTCGGTGATGAACAGCGCCGTGCCGCGCACCACCAGCAGCATGCCCAGCGTCACCAGAAAGGACGGGATCTTCAGCCCGGTCACGAACCAGCCGTTGACCAGCCCGATCAGGGCGGCGACGGCCAGGGCGGCGACGAAGCCCACCTCCAGCGGGGCGGCGCCGCTGTTGAACAGCGTCCACATCAGCACCGGGGCGAAGCCGAAGACCGAGCCGACCGAGAGGTCGAACTCGCCGGAGGTCATCAGCAGCGTCATCGCCAGCGCGATCAGGCCGAGCTCGACGGTGAAGGCCAGGGTGTTGCTGATGTTCTGGGGCGAGAGGAATTCGGGGTTGATCGCCCAGAACACGGCGAGCTCGACCACGAGCAGGACAAGGGGCCCGAATTCGGGCTTGGCCACCAGGCGGTGGACGATCGAGCGGTGTTCCAATGGACGGTCCCGAGAAGGGGTCTGCGCGGCACCTACGGCCGCGCAGACCTGTGGAGCCCTACTTGCCGGAGAGGATCTTGTCGTAGACCGCCGCGGTGTCCTTCTCGTACAGCGCGCCGGTGATGACGTTGAACCCCGGCGGGACGCCGCCGGACGCCATCGCCGCCAGCGACAGGGCGACGTAGCTGGTCGCCTGCGGGTCCTGCCACTGCGCCGCGTTGACGTAGCCGGTGAGGACCTCCTGGGTGGTGTCGAGCGAGTTGCCCCAGCCGACGACGGGGATCTCGCCCGGCTTGACGCCGACCTGGTCGAACACGCGCTTGATGCTGCCGGTCACCAGGTCGCCCAGGCCGATGACAGCCTTGATCTTCGTCCGGTTGGCGGTCAGGTAGTCGACCATGCGACTGATGATCTCGGCCTGGTCCAGCGTGGAATCCGTCACCTCCCAGGTGATCTCGAGCGGCTTGAACACGCTGGCAATGCCTTCCTCCTCCTGCACGCCGTAGGTCGCGCCGGGGACCTCGACCGGCAGCCAGACGAAGTCACCGGACTTCACCAGGCCCTTGTCGACCAGGTATTGCGCCCAGTGCCGGCCGAAGGTGGTGTTGTCGCCGCCGACATAGGCGTCGAAGGCGGCCTTAGGGTCGGGGGTGTTGAAGTTGATGATCGGGATGCCCGCGGCCTTCGCCTCCTTCACCACCTCGATCAGGCTGCCCGGATCCGGGCTGGTGGTGACGATGCCGTCCGCCTTGGCCGCGATCGCGGCACGCGCCGCCTCCTGGTGCGACGGCACGTCGCCGTTGTGGAACGAGGTGTTCACCGTCTGGCCGGTGTCGGCGGCCCATTGCTTGGCGCCGGCCAGGAAATAGGTCCAGACCGGGTCGGCCGGCGATCCGTGCGAGATCCAGTAGAAGGTCTTGGCCTGGGCCGCGGCCGGCGCCGCCAGCGCCAGCAGCATGCCGCACAGCAACAGCGTCAAACGTCTGAACATGCGTTTCCTCCCCTGTTATCGCCGCCTTCTCGCAATCGACGGGCGGACATGCGTTGAGACTGACACAGCAGCGGGCCGCCCGGCGATGCGGATCGCTCTGGCATCCCGCTTCAGCGCGGTGCGGTGCCTTCCGGCTGCGTCTTCGCCTCGACGGTCTCGTCGCGCTCCGGATCGAAGAAGGCGCGGTGGCCGGCGTCCAGCGTCAGGCCCATCGCCTTGATCCGGTCGTCCGCCACCCGCTCCAGCCTGGTGTAGCCGGGGTGGTGGTGCGCCTTGTATGGGTCGTTCCAGGCGGCGTTGTAGCAGCACAGCATGACGTTGCGCGAATGCTCGGACTTGTTCTGCTCCGACGCGTGCAGGGTGTTGGCGTGGAAGAAGCAGACGTCGCCCGGCGCCATCTCCATGTAGTCGCGCGGCATCCGCTCCAGCGCCTGGTTCACCCGCTCCATGTCGGCGCCGGTCTGGCCGCCGACCCGTCCATGGTCAATCCGGCCCAGCTTGTGGCTGCCGCGGATCATCTGCAGGCAGCCATTCTCCCTGGTCGCCCGATCGACCGCGATGGCAACCGACAGCATGTCGGGGTAGAGGCAGCCATTGTTGTACCAGTAGCCGTAATCCTGGTGCCAATCCCAGGCACCGCCGGCGCGCGGCCGCTTCATCGTCAGCTTGGAGTGGTAGTGGTAGACCTCGCCGCCCAGCAGCCGCTCGGCGCCGTCGACCATGCGCTCGCAGCGGGCGAAGGCGCCGAACAGGTCGTCGCCCGGGTGGTTCCACAGCGCCAGCTCGGTCGACCCGCCGAGGCTGTCCTTCAGCGCCACGACATGGCTGCGAATGCCCTCGTCCTGGGCGATCGCCTGCTGCAGCAGGCCGATCTCCTCGGCGTCGAAGAAGCCGGACTTGACGACATAGCCGTCGCGCCAGAAGGCGGCGCGGTCGGCCTCGGTCACTTGGGGAAAGGGCATGGGGTCCTCCTCCGGCCTTACGGCAGGTTCTCTCGCGTGAAGATCTCGATCCGCACCGGTTCGGCCGGTTCGGCCGGGCCCGGGCGGGTGTGGTGGCCCAGCAGCAGCCGCAGCGTCTCCACCGCCTCGGCCCGCGGATTCTGGTTGATCGCGGCGTCCATCACGCCGTCGATCAGGAAGCGGCGGGTGTGCGGCGTCAGCTCGTGGCCGATATAGACGAGGTGCGGCGCGTCCGCCGGCCGGCGGCGCAGCACCTCGGCGACGCCGCGGTTGCCGCCGCCGATGTTGTAGAGGCCGATCAGGCCGGGATGGGCGTCCAGCAGCCGCGCGGTCACCGTAGCGCTCTGCTCGACGCTGTCATGGCCCTCGACCAGGGCCGGGACAGTCAGGTTCGGGAAGCGCTCGCGCAGCACGCTGCGGAAGCCGGCCTCGCGCTCCTCATGCCCGCGATAGGCCAGGCTGCCGGCGATCAGCCCAACCTCGCCCTTGCGCCCCGCCAGGAAGCGGCCCATCAGGTCGCCCGCGGTGCGGCCAGCGGCGCGGTTGTCGACCCCGACATAGCCGATGCGGGCCGATTGCGGCAGGTCCGAGACCATGGTCGCCACCGGCACGCCGGCGGCTGCCAGCTCCGCCACCGCCTCCCGCACCGCCGGGTGGTCGAGAGCGATAAAGCCGACACCGTCGCTGCCCCGGCCGATCCGGCGCAGCGCCTCGGCCAGGGCGTCGGGGTCGAAGCCCTCGATCAGATGCCGCCGCGGCTTGACGCCGAAGGCGTTGAAGTCCCGCTCCGCCGCCAGCACCGCCTCGCCCAGGTCCCGGATGAAGGTGTTGCCGCCGGCCGGCAGCACGATGTCGAACTGCAGCACCCGGCCGCGCGACAGCTGGCTGGCGGCCAGGTTGGGGGCGTAGTTCAGCCGCTGCACCACCGCCTGGACCCGGCTCGCGGTCCCGGCGTTCACGCCGTCGCGGCCGTTCAGCACCCGGTCGACCGTGGCCAGGCTGACGCCGGCCTCGCGGGCGATGTCGACCATGCGCGCCTTGTTGCCGGCGTCCGTGGCGGTGGTGTCCTGCTTCATGCGGCCTCAGACCCCCAGCGCCCGCAGCTTGCCGTCGATGAAGGCCTTGGCGCGGGGAACGTCGGCCTCCTCCAGATGCTCGATGATCAGCGGGATGTTCGGGTGCCGGCGGGACAGGCGCCGCAGATACAGATCATAGTTCAGCGACCCCAGCCCCGGCGCCGGCAGTTCGATCTCGCCGACGCCGCGGAAGCTGTGCGCCTCCGACGCGTGGATATCGGCATGCTTCTCCGACTTGTCGGTGCCGGACCGCTTCACGTCCTTGGCGTGGGAGATCCGGATGCGGTCGTCGAGCGCGTCGAAGATCCGGTTCAGCTCGCGGTCCATGCGGTCGATGTTGTGGGATTCGAAGTAGTTGGTCGGGTCCATCAGCAGGCCCAGGCCCGGGCTGGGAACGTCGGCGAACAGGCGCAGCGTCTCGTCGACCGAGCCGATGACGTTGTTCACATAGGTCTCGAGCAGGAAGACGGCACCGTGGTCATAGGCGGTGCGGGCTAGGTCCTCGACCACCGCGCGGCACGCTTCGTAGCCTTCCTCGGTCTTGTTCTTCGGGTGGTGCACCCAGTCGCTGTCGGTGGCGAAGGTGCCGGTCTCGCTGATGACATAGGGGCTGCCCAGGTCGCGGGCATGGCGGATCAGGGTCCGCAGATGCTCCAGCTTCGCCTGCTGCGCCGCCGGGTCGGGATGGACGATGTTGGTGTAGCCGCTGATGGCGCTGACCGGCAGGTCGTGATCGCGGAAGGTCTCGCGGATGGTCCGGCACTTGTCGCGCGTGATCGCGCCGGTCGACAGGTCCATGTCCTTGAAGGCGAGGTCGAGCTGGACGGTGTTGAAGCCCAGCGAGCGTATCTTCTTCGCCGTCTCCGGCAACGAATAGGGGAAATACCCGGTGAAGATGCCGACCTGGATCATGACGCGTTCCTCCGTGTTTTCTCGTTGTCCTTGGTGTCAGGCGCCGAATTCCGCCAGGCGGACGACGCGCTTTTCCGTGAGCGAGCGGTAGGCGGCCTCGACCAGCGCCATGGTGCGGACGTTGTCGGCCGCGCTCAGCAGCGGCGGCTCGCCGGTCTTCACCGCGTATTGCAGCTGCTCCATCACGCCCTTGAAGGCGTGCGGGAACCACATCGTGTCCCAGCTTGGCCGCACCCAGCTGCCGCCGGTCTCCGGCGCGCAATAGGCCAGGGTGCTGGGGCTACCCTTCGGATAGTCCGGCCAGCCGATGGTGCCCTGGGCCAGGCCCTCCGTCCCCTCGACCCGCCATTTGATGTAGATGTCGCTCTCGAAGCCCTCGGCGCGCGGACCGGACCACACATCCTCCAGGCTCACCGCCATCAGCCCGCCCCGGAAGGACAGGGTGGAGCAGCAGATGCCGTCGCGATGCGGGAAGCGGGTGCGCGGGTCGGTCCGCGCCGCGGTGTAGATCTCGACCGGGTCGCCGAACAGGAAGCGCAGCACGTCGAGATGGTGGATGCTCATGTTGAGCAGGGTCAGCCGGCCATAGGCCTCGAGGAAGGGCTGCCAGTGCGGGATCGCCCGCATCTCGATCGTCGCCAGCACCGGCGTGCCCAGGGCGCCGCGGTCGAGCAGTTGCTTCAGCACCCGCATCGACTGGTCGAAGCGCATGTTCTGGTTGACCGACAGGATCTTGCCGGCCGCCGCGGCCTCCGCGGCCAGGCGCTGCGCCTCGGCATGGTCCATCGCCATCGGCTTCTGCGCCAGGATCGCCCGGATGTGCGGCTGGCGCAGCGCATGGCGGATCAGGTCCGGCTGCTGGTCGGGCGGAAAGGCGATGTCCAGGATCTCGACCTCGCGGTCCTCGATCAGCGCCGCCGGCGTGTCGTGGACGCGGGGGATGTCCCAGCGCGCCGCCACCGCCCGCGCCTTGTCCGGGTTGCGGCTGGCGATGGCGACGACCGGGAAGCCCGCCTCGCGATACGCCGCCAGATGCACATCCGCCATGATGAACCCGGCCCCGATCGCGCCGATGCGGTGGTCGCGGCAACGAATCTCGGGGTCGGGCACGAAACCCGACGGCACGGACATGGCGGCCTCCCTGACGCATTTTGAGGTACGTTACCGGACGTATACTTGGCGTCAAGTGGGAAACGCTTTAGCAAATCTAACGATGATGAAGGCCTATCCTGACGTACGTTACCGGGGTGACATCTCCGGACGCGCATGGCTTTTGACAGGGCGTCCTGGTTGGAGGGCGGACATCGCTGGCCAACAGCCGAAATCGACGGCTATGCGCCCGACCAAGTCATGTCGCGGCAGCAGCAGGCTGGGGCGTCAATCGTTTCATCTCGAGGGACGGCACCGGCCATCGGCCGATGGACGACGGAGACAGGCGGGCTCAGGGAATGAGGCCGCTGCCTCGGTAGGTCGCGACGATCCCTTCGTAGATCGACACGTCACCGCGGCTGCGGGCGACGAGCTGCGCGCCCTCGACCGCCGCGAAGATCGCGCGGGCGCGATGCCGGACGGCATCGGGATCGGTGGTGCCGATCTTTGCCAGCACCCGGGCGATCCAGTCCTCGTTCATCGCTCCGAACTTGACCACTTCGGTCCGCACTTCGTCCGGCAGTTCCTTGTGCTCGGCGGCCATGATACCGGCGAGGCACATCCGGTTGTCGTTGCGGAGCGTGTCGCGGAAGACGTCGGTGTAGCGCACCAGGCAGGTCCGGGGGTCGAGGCCGTCGGCCAGCAGGCCGTCCAGATACTCGGCGAAATCGGAGGTGTAGCGATCCGCCAGCGCCCCCCCCAGTTCGCCCTTGGTCGGGAAATAATGGTGGATGCTGGCGCTCTTGATGCCGACGTCCTTCGCCAGCTCGCGGAAGCTGAGGCCGCTATAGCCGCGATCCTGCACGGTCAGCCGTGCCGCCGCCATAATCCGCTCCCGGGTGTCGCCCGCTGCCATCGCATCCTCCATCTACCTGACGATAAATAGGCGTTGACATCGAGAAAGGGAAGGCCCAGCTGTGGTGAGCGAGTTGTTTACCTGTCGTCAGGTAGACAGGATTTGCCCCACAGGAAACCGATCATGCCCGATGTGAAGATCAGCGAAACGAACCCGATCCACTACCAGGACGCGACGACGCTCGCGGCGCTCATCCGGACGAAGGAGGTCTCGTCCCGCGAGGTCGTGCAGGCGCATATCGACCGTGTCGCGGCGGTGAACCCGCGGATCAACGCCGTCGTCACGCTGATGGCCGCGGATGCGCTAGCGGCGGCGGATGCGGCCGACAAGGCCGTCGCCGACGGCGCCGATCTCGGCCCACTGCATGGCGTGCCGTTCTCGATCAAGGATGCGCTGGACACCGCCGGTGTCCTCACCCAGCGCGGCTCGAAGCTGTTCGCGGGCCATGTCCCCACCACCGATGCCACCGCGGTGGCCCGCTACAAGGCCGCGGGCGGCATCCCGCTGATGAAGACCAACCTCCCCGAGTTCTCGGCCTGGACGGAAACCGACAACCTCCTCACCGGCCGCACCAACAACCCCTGGAATCTGGCTCGCACGCCCGGCGGGTCCTCGGGCGGGGAGTCCGCGGCCATCGCCGCCGGCCTGTCGCCGATCGGCATCGGCAGCGACGTCGCGATCTCGGTGCGCGGCCCCGCCGCCTTCACCGGCATCGCGGCGCTCAAGGCGACGCAGGGCCGCGTTCCCTACACCGGCCATTATCCCTCGATCATCCGGCGCTGGTGGCATGTCGGCGCGATGGCGCGCACGGTCGGCGATGTCGCGCTCGGCTATTCGATCCTGAAGGGGCCGGACGGCGTCGACGGCTACGCCGTCCATCCGCGTGATGCGGACGCCGGTGCCAGCCGGATCCCCGGCAGGCCGCTGCGCATCGGCTGGGTTGCGGATGCCGCCTTCGGCCCGGTCGACCCCGAGATCGTCGCGGCCGTCGCTTCGGCCGCCAGCCGGCTGGCCGATCTGGGGCACGAGGTGGAACCGGTGACCCTGCCCTTCCTCGGGAACCCGCTCGGTGCGCTGATGACGCTGATCTATGCTGAGATCGTGCCCTCGATCAAGGCGCTCGCAGCAGGGCGCGAGGGCGAACTTCATGCGATCGGAGCCGGCATCGTCGGCATGGCAGATCCGGCCTTCGCCGATTTCCTCGCCGCCGAGGCGCAGGGCGAAGACCTCCGGTCCGCCTTCGCCGGCTTCTTCGAGAGATACGACGTCCTGCTGACACCGGTGAACCCGATGACGGCCACCCCGCACGGCGCACAGGAGCTTGTCGTGGGTGGCGTGACGGTGCCTTGGACCCATGTCATGGCCGCGACGTCGCCGTTCAACCTGACCGGGCTGCCCGCCCTTTCGGTGCCCTACGCCTTCAGTTCGGAGCAGCTGCCGATCGGCATCCAGCTCGTCGGCAAATGGCTGGACGAGGCGACGCTCCTGCGGCTCGGCGCGATGCTGGAGCGCAAGGGCGGCCTCGGCGACCGGCACCCGGCGCTGTGACGGAAAGGAAGGGGCGTCCCCGACGCCCCTTCCAAACGACTGCCTCTGCGCCCTGCAGGCGACGATCCCGCCGAAGGCGGGCTCGCCTTCATTCCGAAGCCACCAGCCGGATCACATTCCAGGATGCGGGCGCGAGCATGGCCACGACCCGGCCGCCGTCGACGCGCACCCCGGCCAGAGGGGCGGGCCTGACCCGGTCCGGCGCCTCCTTGGTGTTGGTGGCGGAAAGGTCGTCGTGGCGCATCTCCAGCGCCTCGACCAATTCGAGATCGCCGAAGCCGCGCGCATCGATCTGGATCGGCATCGGCTGGTCGAGATGGCGGTTGAGCACGAACAGCGTCACCGCCCGGCCCGCTTCGTCATGGACGGCGGCGAGCTTGGCGTAGGGCACGGCGGGCAGCGGGAAGGTCAGATCGGCGGTGCCGCGGGGATCGTAATAGGTGGCGGCATAGGTCGGCGATACCACCTTCGCGCGCAGCACCTGGCCGCGGCCGAAATTGCTGAAATGCGCGAAGGGGTGGAAGATCGTCTGCCGCCAGGCCGGGCCGCCGGTTTCCGTCATGATCGGCGCGATGGCGTTCACCAACTGGGCGAGGCAGGCGCTGCGCACGCGGTCGGCGTGGTTGAGGAGCGAGATGCAGGCCCCGCCGAAGGCGAGCGCATCCTTCATGGTGTAGACCTCCTCGAGGATGTTCGGCGCCACCGGCCAGCCGAGCTTGGTGCGGCCCTCGCTCTTGCGGCGGGTGCGGTACCAGACGTTCCATTCGTCGAAGCTCAACATGATGCGCTTCGACGAGCGTCGCCGGGCCGCCACCGCGTCCGCGATCGCGACCACCTCATCGATGAAGGAATCCATCAGGTCGGGGCTTGCGAGGAAGGCCGCCGTGTCGCCGGCATAGTCGTTGAGATAGGTGTGCAGCGAGATGAACTCGACATGCTCGAAG
Organism: Inquilinus sp. 2KB_23; assembly: GCF_052115705.1. Lineage (NCBI taxonomy): Bacteria > Pseudomonadati > Pseudomonadota > Alphaproteobacteria > Rhodospirillales > Rhodospirillaceae > Inquilinus > Inquilinus sp. 2KB_23. The sequence goes on from NZ_JBFRHF010000017.1 coordinate 144,117, forward strand.
GTGTGTTCGAGCACCGTGTCCTCCCATTCGCCGAAGGTCGGCATGGTGCGGGCGGACGAGCCGCAGGCGGCGAGTTCGATCGACGGATCGACCCATCTCATCAGCTTGGCGGCCTCGGTGGCGATGCGGCCGTACTCCACCGCCGTCTTGGTCTCCATCTGCCAGGGACCATCCATCTCGTTGCCGAGGCACCAGAACTTCACGTCGTGCGGCTCCGGCCAGCCGTGGTCGCGGCGAAGGTCCGAGAGTTCGGTGCCGCCGGGAAAGTTGCAGTATTCGAGGAGCCGGCGCGCGGCGTCGCCGTCACGCGTGCCGAGATTGACCGCAAGCATCGGCTCGATGCCGGCCGCCCGGCACCAGTCGATGAATTCGTTGGTGCCGAAGGCGTTGGTTTCGGTCGACATCCAGGCGAGGTCGAGGCGCCGCGGGCGCTTCTCGACCGGCCCCACGCCGTCCTCCCAATTGTAGCCGGAGACGAAATTGCCGCCGGGATAGCGCATGGTCGTGGGCGCCAGCTCGCGCACGAGGTCGAGCACGTCGGTGCGGAAGCCCTTGGCGTCGGCGGTCGGATGCCCGGGTTCGTAGAGGCCGCCATAGACGCAGCGTCCGAGGTGCTCGACGAAGGCGCCGAACAGGCGACGATCGGTCTCGCCGATGGTGAAGGTGCGATCGATGGTGGCCGTGACGGTCTGCATGGAAGGCTCCGGGGAAGCGACGGATGGAATGGGTCAGGCCGCCGGCTGGGGCCTGGGTTCGGCGGGCATCTCGTCCCGCCAGGCGTTGCCGACGGGCAGGACCGCCTGCAGCAATTTGATGGAATAGGGGTGGCTCGGCGCATCGAGTACGGCGCGCGCCGGGCCGCTCTCCACGACCTCGCCCTTCTCCATGATGATCAGCCGGTCGCTGATGTAGTAGGCGGTGGCGAGGTCGTGGGTGATGTAGACGATCGACACGCCGAACGTGTCGCGCAGCGTCCTGAACATGTTGACGATCGTCATGCGCAGCGAGGCGTCGATCATGGAGACGGGCTCGTCGGCCACCACCAGCGCGGGCTCGGGCACGAGCGCCCGGGCAATGGCGACGCGCTGCAGCTGGCCGCCCGACATCTCGTGCGGGAAGCGGCCGCGCACCTCGGCGAGCGACAGGCCGACCTTGCGCAGCGCCGCATCCGCCAGTCCCTCGACGTCGGCGCGCGTCCTGGCGCCACAGAAGCGGCGCGCGGCCAGATAGAGGTAGCGGTCGAGACGCTTCAGCGGGTTGAAGGCCTCGAACGGGTTCTGAAACACCGGCTGGACCTCGCCCATGAAGGCCAGCCGGTCGCGGCGGCTCCTGATGGTGGCGAGGTCGCGGCCCCGAAACAGGATGGAGCCGCTGCTGGGCGGGACGCTGTTCAGGATCATGCGGGCGAGGGTCGATTTGCCCGAGCCGGATTCCCCGATGATGGTGAAGACCTCCGGGCGCTCGTTCGTGAGCGAAAAATCGACACCGGCGACGGCCCGCACGACGTGGCGTCCGAAGAGGCCGCCGGAGGTGTAGGTCTTGCTCGCCTGACGGACTTCGAGAAGGGCGGTCATGAAAGCCTTCGTCCTTCCGCATGCGCCTTGGCGACATGGCAAGCGACCCGGTGGCCGGGCTCCAGCTCCTCCATCGGCGGCGACGCCTCGCGGCACAGGCCGACGGCGGAAGGGCAGCGGGGATGGAAGCGGCAGCCTGTCGGCGGATCGGCGAGGCTGGGCGGCGCGCCGGGCAGGCCGGTCTTCCTCATGTCGTCGCCGAGCCGCGGCAGGCTCGCGATGAGATGCGCCGTGTAAGGGTGGAGCGGACGCTGGAAGACCTTGCGGGTCGGCCCCTCCTCCACCAGGCGGCCGGCATACATGATGCCCAGCCGGTCGGTGAGGTTGGCGTGCACCGCCATGTCGTGGGTGACGAACAGGATGGATGAACCCATCTCCTGCTGGACCTCGCGGAGCATGGCGAGCACGTCCTTTTGCACCACGACGTCCAATGCGGTCGTCGGCTCGTCGGCGATGATGAATTCCGGCCGGCAGATGGTGGCGAGCGCGATAGTCAGGCGCTGGCGCATGCCGCCCGACAGCTCGTGCGGATAGGCGTCGAGCACCCGAGGGTCGAGCGAAAGACGACCGAGATGGCGCTCGACGGTCGTCAGGAAATCCCGGCGGCTGCCGCCGAGGTGCCGCGCGGCGAAATCGACGAAGGTGCTGCGGATCCGGCGCACCGGGTTGAGCACATTCATCGAGCCCTGCGTCACATAGGACAGTCGGCTCCAGCGGATGGCGGCGACCTGGGCCGGAGACATCGCGTAGATGTCCTGACGGCCGTCCTCGAAGGTGAAGGCCACGGTCCCGCCGACCACATTGAGCGGCGGGCGGATGGCCCTTGCGATCGTCTTGATCAGCGTGGATTTGCCGGAGCTGGATTCCCCGGCCAGCCCGTAGATCTCGTTGCGGCGGATGGTGAAGGTGACGTCGTCGACGGCGCGGACTTCGCGGCTGATGCCGAAGAACCGCATCTGGTAGTAGGCCTTGAGGCCCGAGACTTCGAGCAACGGCGCCGTGGCGGCGGGGCTGCCGACCGACCGTCCCGGCCCTGGATGGACGTCCGGGGCGAGGCTCATGCGCCGCCTCCCATCCGGGCGAGCCGGCTGCGCGGATCGATGTACTCGTTCATCGAGATCGCGAGCAGGAAGAGCCCGACGAACAGCATGATCACCAGCGCGATCGGGAAGGCGACCCACCACCAGACGCCGGAGACGAGCGCGGCATGCTGGTTGGCCCAGTAGATCATCCCGCCGATCGTCGGCGTGTTGATGTCGGTGAAGCCGAGCACCGACAGCGTGACTTCGATGCCGATCGACCAGTTGATGTTGTTCATCGTGGTCGAGAACAGGATCGGCAGGACGAAGGGGAGATGGTCCTGGACCAGGATCTGGCGCGTGCTGGCCCCCGAGAAATAGGCCTGGCTGGTGAACTCGCGGGTTCTGAGGCTCATCGCCATGGCGCGGATCAGCCGCGCGTCATAGGCCCAGCCCAAGGCGGCCGTGATGAGGGCGAGCGACGTCCAGCTCATGGCATCGCGCATGATGAAGTAGAACAGGATGAGGATCGGGAAGAACGGGATGACGATGAAGGTGTCGTTGATCGACATCAGCACCCGATCGACCCATCCGCCCTTGTAGCCGGCCAGCAGCCCGACCACGAGCGAGATGATCCGGCTCAGCACCGCGACCGTGATGCCGAAGCTGAGCGTGTTGCGGATGGCGACGGTCAATTGCCAGAACACGTCCTGGCCGCGCGAGCTCGTGCCGAAGATGAAGTCCCATGACGGCGGCGCGTCCGGCGCCACGACATAGACGTCGAGCGGCGGATAGGGCGACACGAAGGACAGCAGCGCCATGAGGACGACGATGCCGACCAGGACGAGGCCCGCGGCGAATTCGAAATTATAGCGGATGAGGTCGCGGAAGACGGCGAAGCCTTGCATCAACGTGCCTCCACGCGCGGATCGATCAGGGGATAGAGCAGATCGATCAGCAGGACCGCGGCGGAGACGGCGATGATCGAGACCGAGGTGATGCCGAGCACGAGGCTGTAGTCGCCCGCATGGACGCCGCTGATGAGCAGCGAGCCGAGGCCGGGATAGCCGAACACCTGTTCGGTGATGATGGCCCCGTTGAAGATGGCGCCGAGCTGGAGCGCCAGCCCCGTGACCTGGGGGCCCAACGCGTTGCGCATCACGTAGGAGGTCAGGATGGTGCGGGGCCTGACGCCCCCGAGCTCGGCATAGGTGACGTAGTCCTCCGTCACGATGTTGGACACGAGCGAGCGCATGCCCATGAACCAGCCGCCGATGCCGACCGCCATGAGCGAAAGGGACGGCAGCACCGAATGCAGCAGCACATCCAGCGCGAAGCCGAAGGTGTCCCCGCGGTTGGCGTTCATGCTGGCCCCGCCGCTGATCGGCAGGATCGGCCAGAGAAAGCCGAAGATGATCAGGAGGACGAAGGCGATGATGTAGTAGGGAATGGGGTGGACGCCCATCGACACGATGCCGAGCAGTTTCAGGAAGCGGTTTCGCCTGTAGTAGCCGGCAAGGCCGCCGATGAAGTTGCCGATGATCCAGGTCATGATCGTCGAGGCGAGGAGAAGCCCGACCGTCCAGGGCATGGCCCGCCAGATCAGGGTGGACACCGGCGTCGGGAAGGCGGAGAGCGAGGGACCGAAGTCGCCGACCACCACCCGCCTCCAGAACGAGATGTATTGCTCGATCGGCGATCCCTCGAGACCGTAGAGCTGGCGCAGCGAGACACGCATCATCTCGATCGCCTCCGGGCTGGTCACGCCGAAGGACGTGGCAGCCGAAATGCTCTGCTCGACCGGGTCGATCGGTGTCGAGTGGGTGATGACATAGGTGATGTTCACGCCGATGAAGACGACGACCACGAACTGCACGAGCCGTTTGGCGAGGTAGGCGAGATAGGATTTCATGGTCCGGTCATCGGTTTGCCCGCGGCGCCCGTCGGCCGGGCGCCGCGTGGCCTTCGCGGAACTCAGGGCTGGGTCGGCTTCAGCCGCACCATCATCAGCCGCGAATTGCCCCAGTTCGGCACCGGATCGGTGTAGGGGTCGTCGGCCGTCGGATAGCCTGTCCAGTAGGTCGTATCCATGGCTGTGAAGACGTTGTAGGCCATCAGCGGGATGATCGGCATCTCGCGCACCATGAACTTGGCGTAGTCGCGCCCGAGTTCGACCGTCTTCGGATCCTCGAAGGAGACGGTGCGGATCTGCTCGATCAGCTTGTCGAGCTCCGGGCTCTTCAGACGCTGCCAGTTGCGCGGCGACTGGGTCTTGCCCGCCGGCGCCACGAACTGGGAATGCCAGCTGTCGAGGAAGAAGGCGAGATCGGGGTGGCCGCCATAGCTCTCGACACTCCAGCCGATGAAGGTGTCGAAGTCACCGGCGCCGCGCCGGTCGAGCATGTTGGTGCCCTGCGCCACGTCGATCTTGGCGTCGATGCCGAACTGCCGCCACTCCTGGGCGATCATGGTGCCCGCCCGTGTCATCACCGGCCGGGAGTCGCCCTCGACCATGATCTTGATCGAGAAGGGCTTGCCGTCCGGCGTGTACCAGGCATCGCCACGCTTGGCAAAACCGGCGCGTTCGAGAAGCTCGGCCGCCGCCGTCGGGTTCGGCTTCCACCAACCGTAGCCGAAGGAGCGCGCGATGTCGGCGGGATCGGTCGGGATCTGGTCCCCCATCGAAGGCCGCAACATCCCGGCGATCTGCGCGCCCATCGTGGGATCGTAGGGCTTGATCGTCTCCTTGCCGGTATCGAGCTCGAAGCTGGCCAGCCAGTCCTGCAGCGGCTTGTGATAGTCGTCCGGATGGGTGCCCGTCGGCGGGATGCCGATGGCAGAGATCGTCGCGGCGCCGCGATAGGAGGCCATCGAGACGGCCCTGATGTCGATGAGCAGGGCCAGCGCCCAGCGCACGTCACGATTCTGGAAGGTCGGATTCTGCAGGTTGAAGATCACCGACGGCAGGGTCGGATCCGGGTGCCCGAACGGAAACCCCTTGAACCAGGTCTTCAGCGACTTCGATTGCTTGGCGAGGGTGAACATGCCCTCCGGCGCGACGTCATGGATGACATCGAGATCGTGGTTGAGCTGGGCGATCACGCGCTTGTCGGGCGGGCCGGGATCGATATAGGCGACGTATTTCGGCCCGGGCTTGCCATAGCGGCCCAGCGTCGTGCGCTGCCAATCGTCGCGCAGCTGCCAGATGAACCACTTGCCGTCAGGGTCGTAGCTGTAGAGCGTATAGGCACCCAGAGAAACCGGCTTGTTGAAGTCGAACCGCAGCGGGTCGGGCGCCTTCTCGAAGACATGCTTCGGCATCATCCAGATGGCGTTGAACCGCACGGTGAACAGGGCGTGGAAGCGGGAGTTCGGCTTCTTCAGCTTGAAGACGACCGTCTGCGGATCCACCTTGCGCACGCTGTCGACATTGAGGGAAAGCAGGGCACTCCAACGCATGCCCGGATGATTGATCTGGGTCTCGACGGTATAGACGAGGTCGTCGGCCGTGAACTCGACACCGTCGCTCCAGTAGATCCCCGGCCGCAGCTTCACGGTCATTTCCGTGAAGTCGGCATTGTAGATGGGCTTTTCGGAGGCCAGGGAATTCTCCCACGATCCGTCGAGCCCGCGTTCCGGGTCGATGTACCAGAGGGTGTCGAGCGCGAGCTGGTGCAGGCCCGTATACTGCCCGCCGGCATTGATGGCCCAGATGTTGAACCAGCCGGGGTTCTTGATCGTCCCTTCGGGATTTTCGAGGATGAGCATCTCGCGGCGGGGCAGATCCGAGATCGTGCCCTGGGCGAAAGATCCGACGGTGCTTGCGACGAGGCCAGCGAACGCAAGCAGGAGCAGCTTGATGGCGCGCATTGATGTCCTCCCTGACCGGTTCTGTGACCGGCTCGTCGGGAGTGAAGCCCCATCCGAGCTATCCGTCAATGATTTTGATATATACCAAAATCATGGATATAAAGATCGAGCCGTTACCGCTTTTCAACTCCGAAGGATGATTGGCAATTGGACGTTCCACAGCGCCGGCTGCTGACACTGACCGCCAGCGAGGACGGCGAAACGCTGGAGGCACTCGCTTCGCCCGCGCGACTGGCCATGCTGAGACTCCTGCGTCAGCGCGGGCCGCTGAATGTGAACCAGATCAGCAGCGAGCTCGGACTGCCCCAGTCCACGGTCGCGATCAACGTGCAGAAATTGGAACGCGCCGAGCTGATCCGCACCGAAACCGTCAAGGCCAGCAAGGGGCAGCAGAAGGTCTGCTCCGTGCTCTACGACGAGATCACGGTGCGCCTCGATGATCCCGATGCCCTGCGGGATGACAGGATCATCGAGGTCGCGATGCCGATCGGCCTCTACACGACCTGCGAGGTCAGCGCACCCTGCGGGCTGTGCTCGTCGGAAGGCGTGCTCGGCCTGCTCGATGTTCCCGACCATTTCCTGGATCCGAACCGGATGAAGGCGTCCTTGATCTGGTTCGGCCGCGGCTTCGTCGAATACAAGTTCCCCAACAACGCCAAGGTGGTCGGGAAGGCGATCGAACAGCTCGAGATCACCATGGAGCTGTCGTCGGAAGTGCCCGGCACCAACAGCGACTGGCCGTCGGACATCACGCTGTGGATCAACCATGTCGCCGTCGCGACCTGGACGTCGCCGGGCGACTACGGCGACACCCGCGGCCGCTATACGCCGCGATGGTGGAAGCTTGCCGGCTCGCAATACGGCAAGCTGGTCACCTGGCGGGTCACCGATGAAGGGGCCTTCGTCGACGGCAGTCGAGCGTCCGGCGTGACGCTGAATCAGCTTCGCCTGAACGACCATCACGCGATCCGCCTCCGGGTCGGCATCGATGAGAACGCCGAGCACCCCGGTGGCCTCAACATCTTCGGCCGGGGCTTCGGCAATCATGACCAGGATATCGTCATGCGCCTGCGTCTGCGCGCATGACGGTCCAACGGACGCATGGCTCAGCCGCCCGCATCGGCCCAGCCCCGTCGCATGTGCGCGAAGCCTGACCGGTAGACGTCTTCCTTGTTCGGGAAGAAGTCGCGCCACACGCGGGTGGCGGCGGCGAGCGCCGGAACGGTGCGGCCGAAGGCCTCGATCGTCAGCCTGCCGTCATAGGCCGCGGCCCGCAGCGCCCTATAGGTCGGCCCCCACGCCACATGACCCCTGCCCGGCGTGCCGCGGTCGTTCTCCGAGATATGGACATGGATCATGTGGCGGCTGATGGTGCCGATCGCGGCGACCGGGTCCTTCTCCTCGATATTGGCGTGGAAGGTGTCGTACATCCCCTTCACGGCGGGATGGTCGACCTCGTCCAGATAGTCGGCCAGCTGATCCATCGTGTTGAGGAAGTAGCATTCGAAGCGGTTCAGCGCCTCGAGGGCGAAGCGCACGCCGTGGCGCTGGGCGTGGTCGCCGGCGCGGCGGTTGAATTCGATGCCGCGCCGGCGCTCCTCGGCCGAAGGGCCCTGGCCGGTGAAATGGCCGAGCTGCGAATGCATCGGGCCGGCGACGATCGATCCTCCGAGCGCCTTGCTGCAGTCGACGACCCACCGCGCCCGCTCCACCGCCGCCGCCCGCTCCGACCGGTCGTCCGAGAGGCAGTTGTGCCCGGCCCCCAGCACGCTCACGGCCGTGACGTCGAAGCCCAGCGCCGCCAGCCGTTCCCCGAGCCTGGCGTAGTCGTCGGGCGCGCCTTCGAAGACCGGGACCTCCACGCTGTCATACCCCGTCTCCTTGAGCGCCTTCAGCAGCGGCGCGTGTTCGTCGGTGACGTGCCCCGTCCACAGCAGCAGGTTGAACCCGTACTTCATGCCCCCTCCTCCCTCGGCCGTCGTGGATCGCCGGCCCGGTTCCTTCAGGCGAGACCGGCCGCGACGCTCACTGCGCCGCCGACGCCTGTCCCTTCACGGCCAGCAGCTGCTGCACCAGGGCCTGGACCAGCCGCGGCAGGTCATAGGGGAAGCGCGCGGTGATCAGGTTGCCGTCGATCACGCAGGGTTCGTCGAGAACCACGGCGCCGGCATTCTCGAGGTCGATCTGGATGTTCCACACCGCGGTGGCGCGCTTGCCCTTGAGGATCCTGGCGCTGACCATCACCCATTGACCGTGGCAGATCGCGGTCGTCGGCTTGCCGGAGTCATACATGGCGCGGACGAAAGACAGGGCGTGCTTGTCCATGCGCAGCGCGTCGGGGTTCCAGCAGCCGCCGGGCAGCAGCACGGCATCGTAGTCTACCGCCTTGGCCTCGTCGGTGTAGCGGTCGATCTTCAGCCACCCCGCATTCTCCATCAGCCGGATGGCGAGGACATGGGTGGCGCATTGCGGCGGGAAGCGCAGCCCGAGCGTCGGATCGAATTCGCCGATGCGCGGCGAGACGATGTGGACCGTGGCCCCATGCTCGGTCAGCCAGCGGTGGGCGCCCAGGATCTCCACCTCCTCGACGCCGTTGGTGCAGCAGATGGCGACCCGCTTGCCCTTGAGCAGGGTCGGATCGGAGGGCGGGTCGAACAGGAAGCTGTTGAGCTCCCGGTTCAGCTCGCCATCCGCCGTCGCCAGCAGCTCGGTGGAGATGGACGGGACCGGCGAGGTGGACGTCAGCTGCTGCATCCGCTGGACGAGGGCGGCTTGATTAAGGCTCATTTTTCACTCTCCCGGAGATGTTGAAGGATGGTGCTCGCCGGATCCTTCCTCGCTTCCCGTCCTCCGGCGCCCCTGCAGCATCAACGCGCAGCCCAGGACGCCGGCGATGGCCGCGACCGTCCAGGTGAAGCCGTGCATGTACCAGGGCTTGGCGCTCAGCTGAGCCTTGCCGGAAAGGGTGCCGGGATCCGGCGGCTTGAGGAAGAACAGGCCGTAGAGATGCGCGGCGGCGATCGCGACCAGCAGGGTAAGGCAGAAGATCATGGCTACGATCATCGCCGCCTTCACCACCGACCGCTTCGGCACGCCGGGCTGCGCCATCGGCAGCAGGTTGTTCGCCAGCGCCGCCACGATGACGATGACGCCCCCGGCCGTGAACAGCGCAATGTCGAAGGGCTGGAAGATCAGCAGCAACGCGACGACGCCGAGTCCGATGATCGCGTATTCCAGCTTGCGCGCGCCTGCGGACGACAGCCCGCCATGGCCCTGGTCGTGCCGGCTCATGCGCGGACCGCCTTGCCATCCGCGGCGAAGATGTGGGTCTGCATGGGATCCGGAATCAGGTGGAGCGGTTCGCCGATCTTGACCTTCCTGTCACGCCGGACGACCACCCGGATGTCGCCGCCGGCATTGGTCCGCGCATGGATGAGGGTCTCGGCGCCCATCGGCTCGATCAGCTCGGTCACGGCATCGATCGTGCCGGCGGTGTCCTGTGGCACGACGGTGAAGGCACGTGGGCGCACGCCGACCGTGATCCGTCCCGGCCCCAGGGCCGCCACGGCGGGGTTCACATGGAGGTCGACGTCCTGCTGGTCGAGGGTGACCGTCGCCTTGCCGTCGCCGTAGCCCTTGAGCTCCGCATCGATCAGATTCATCTGCGGCGTGCCGATGAAGCTCGCGACGAAGACATTGGCCGGCTTGGCGAAGACCTCGTGCGGACTGCCCACCTGCTCGATCATGCCGTCGCGCATGATCGCGATGCGATCCGCCATGGTCAGGGCTTCGAGCTGGTCGTGGGTGACGATGACCGTGGCCTTGGACAGGTTCGACAGCACCGCCTTGATCTGGCCGCGCATGGTGTGGCGCAGCTCCACATCCAGCCGCGACAGCGGCTCGTCGAACAGGAAGCAGTTGGGATCGCGCACGATGGCGCGTGCGACGGCGACGCGCTGCTTTTCCCCTTCCGAGACCTGCCCCGGCATCCGGTCCAGGACATCGCGCAGATGCAGGATGTCGGCCACCTTGCCGACGCGGGCGGCGACCTCCGCCTTGCCGATGCCTTCGCGGTGCAGCGGCATGGCGATGTTCTCGCCGACCGTCAGCGCCGGATACAGCGCATAGAACTGGAAGACCATGGCGATATTGCGCTTCTGCGGCGACAGCTCGTTCATGCGCTGCCCCGCGATCACGATGTCGCCCGCCGTGGCCCGCTCCAGCCCCGCGATCATGCGCAGGGTCGTCGTCTTGCCGCAGCCCGACGGACCGAGCAGGCAGACGACCTCCCCCGCCGCCACCGACAGGTCGGCGTCGCGGACCGCGACGAACGGGCCGAACGCCTTGGTGATCCCTCGGATTTCGATGGTCGACATCGTTATTTCCTGACCGTGCCGAAGGTGACGCCGCGCAGCAGGTGGTCCTGCAGGAAGAAGGTGACCAGGAAGACCGGGATCAGGAACAGCGTCTCGATCGCGGCCAGCAGCGTCCAGTCGGTGCCGCGGCCGCCGGAGGAGACGGCCTGGTTCATCGCCACCGGCACGGTGCGCGTGTCCGCGCCGGTCAGGAGCAGCGCGAACAGGAACTCGTTCCAGGTCAGGATCAGGCCGAACACGAAGGTCGCGGCCAGGCCGGCGACGACCTGCGGCAGGCAGATCTTCCAGAACACCCTGGCCTCGGACGAGCCGTCGATGCGGGCGGCGTCCTCGACATCGGTCGAGAGCTCGTCGAAGAAGCTCTTCATCATCCAGATGGTGAAGGCCAGGTTGAAGGCGGTGTAGAGCAGGATGATGCCGGGATAGGACCCGGACAGGCCGACGGCGCGGAACATCAGGATCACCGGAATGATGACGACGATGGCCGGCAGCATCCGCGTGGTCAGGATGATGAAGAGATAGGTGTCGTTGCCCTTGAGCGGGTAGCGCGAGAAGCCGTAGGCCGCCAGCGTGCCGAGGACGAGGGCCAGCAGGACCGAGACCGACGCGATCACGATCGAGTTGAAGAAGAAGCGGTCGAAGCCGGTCGCCTCCGGCTGCCCGCCGGTGGTCATCACCCGCGAGAACACCGAGCCGAAATTCTCCAGCGTCGGGGTGAAGACGAAGCGGTCGGGAATCAGGCCGAACAGCGAGGTCGGCGACAGCGTCGGCGGCACCGACAGCGCCAGTTCCTGCGGCTTGATCGCGGTGAAGATGATGAACAGCACCGGCAGGAAGTAGACCAGGCTGACGCCTGCCACGACCAGGGTGCGTCCCCAGCCGGCCTCCGCGACGCCGTGGCTCCGGCGAAACCCGATGCGTTCCCAGATGGATGGGCCGGACGCCATGGTCAGCTCTCCCCGTTCCGGCGATTGGCGAGATAGAGGTAGAGGTTGGTCAGGACGATCACCATGAACAGCATGATGTAAGAGATCGCCGCCCCCTCGCTGGTCTTGTTCTGCTCGTTGGCGACACGGATCAAATGGTACGAGATCGTCATCGTGTCGTTGCCGCCCTTGGTCAGGAGGATGACGAGGTCCGCCAGCTTGAACGCCTCGATGGTGCGGAACAGCAGCGCCAGCATCAGCAGCCCGCGGATATAGGGGAAGGTGATGGTCCAGAAGCGCCGCCAGGCGGAGACGCGGTCGATGGCGGCCGCCTCGTAGAGATATTTCGGCACGGAGACGAGCCCGGCCAGCACCAGCAGCATCACGAAGGGGGACCACATCCAGGCATCGGCGAAGACGATGCCGCCCACCGCGCCCGCCTTGCTGTCCATCAGGATGAACTGGCCGTCGGTGATGCCGTTCATCACATAGCTGAGGATTCCGAAGGTCGGATCGTAGTAATAGGTGAAGAACACGCCCGAAGCGACGACCGACAGCATCATCGGCGCCAATACCAGGATCAGCAGATACTTGCGCAGAGGGAACTGCTTGGCGAAGAGCATGGCCAGCAGGAAGCCGATAATCATCTGGGCCGCCACCGTGAGCACGACGAACATGGCCGTGTTGGTCAGGGCGTGCCAATTGTCGGCGGCGGCGATGTCGTTGGTGAGCACCTTGATGTAGTTGCCGAGCCCGACGAACCGGATTGACTGCTGGTTCGACTGATAGGCGAAGAACGAAAGCCCCAGCGACCACAGCAGCGGAAAGATGTTCATCGTGAACAGCACCGCAATGGCCGGCGCCACGAGCAGCCCACCGTAGTAGTGGCGGCGGTAGGCGTTGACCGCGAACGCCGCGGCAACCAGCGCCGTCATGGCACCGACGATCCAGAAGGCGACGGTCGCGGGCAGCGCCGCCGCGGCGGCCGCGGAAACGACGATGCCCATGACGATGGCCAGCCGCCAGTTGTCGGCGGAGATCTCGAGAAATGCCGAGGACGTCCGGGCCCTAGGAGCTGACATGGTTGGCGTCACTGACATGGGCGCTCTCGATCACAGTTCTGCTTGGCGGATCCGGCCCTGCCTGGCCGTCTTGCGGCGTCCGGTCGAGCCGTCCAATCGGCCGCCGGCCGCGGCCCGGGGCTGCTGCCGCTGGCCCGTCGGCCGGCGGCAGCAGCCTTCGTCACATCACTGGATCAGGCCTGCTTCGGTCAGCAGGTTCTGCTGGAACTTGGCGATGTTGTCCAAGGTCGTCTTGGCGTCCTGCTTGCCGGTGATCGCGAGATCGAACTGATCCTGCTGCTCAGTCAGCAATTCGAAGAACTGGGGCACGTGCCACACGTCCTTCTGCCAGTCCAGCGACGGAGCCCAGGCCCGGTTCCAGGGGCGATAGGTCACGTATTTGGGATCCGAATACACCGATTTGATCGCCGACTGGCCGCCCGCCGCCGCGTATTGATGCTGAATGGCGGGCGAGAGCCACCATTTCACGAATTCCACGGCCTCCTTGATCTGGACGTCGGTGGTCCAGGTGGTCAGCACGAAGGGCTGTCCCCCGATATTGGACCAGCGCACCATCTTGCCGTCCGGGCCGATGGTCCCCGGCATCTGGCCGAACACCAGCTTGTCCACAACCTTCGAGGCCTTCGGATCGAGAGAGGCTTCCGCCAGCCCGATCCAGTCGACGTTCATGGCCACCTTGCCTTCGCGGAACAGCTCGTCCGACTTGAAGATGTCCATGGTGCCGGTCCTGGCCACCGGCGGCATGTACTCGATCAGGCCGAGATATTTCTCGAGAGCCTTCACCGCGATCGGCGAATTGACCACGCCTTCCGCCTGGCCTTTGGGAACCTGGGTTTCATCCCAGATGTCGCCGCCCATCTGCCAGATGAGGCCGTTGACCTGCATCGACGAGAAGTCGTACGCCTTGCCGGCCTGGAAGGCGATGCCGTAGAAATCGTCATCGGCGGGCTTGCCAGCCAGCATCTCGCCCTTCTTGCGCCGGAAGAACTCGCCGACGTTCCTGAAGTCGTCCCAGGTCATGGCGTCAATCTCTTCGCCCGTGCAGGGCAACTTCTTTTTGAATTTCGCCATGAAGTTCTTCTGCTCGGTCTCGTCGCAGAGGACGTCCTTGCGCCCGTAGGTGACCAGCACGTCGGGGAACTGCGGGAACCCGTAATAATTCTGGGATTTATAGGGATAGGTCGCATAGGCGTTCAGCGGATTGGGATGGATCTCCATGAACGCCTTCTTGAAATCGGGGTCGGCGTCGAGAAGATCGTTGATCTTCCGGAAATAGCCGCCCTCAACGAAGGCACCCAGCCATTGCGAGTCGGATACGATGAAATTGTACTTCTGCTCGCCAGACGTGAGCGAGGCGTTTACGCGTGTGTAGAAATCGGGCCAAGGAATAAAATCAACATCCAGCTTCACGGTATTGCCAGACTTCGGTTTATATTGCTCGTCGAAGAACTTCTTCATGACGCGGGTGGGCGGCCAGTCAGGCACCGCCATCGACAGCGTGACCTCTTCGGCCAGGGCAAATCTGGCCGCACCCGTCATCAGGAGAGCGGCCAGTCCCGCCGCCACCACTACGCCCTTGATTTTCGTTGTCGCCACCATTTTCAGGTCTCCTCCCTTGTGTTTGTTGGAATTCTTGTTCTTTTGTTTCGGCTCCGTCGTCAGGTGATCGCCTGTCCGTTCGAGGCCCGGAAGACATGGAGCTTTCCTGGATCGAAAACGATCGAGGCCCGCTGACCGAGCTGCAGGCCCGAAGCCGCCGCTTCCGGCAGCACCAGACGAAGCGTCTGTCCGCCGGTCTCCATCGAGATCACCGTGACGTCGCCCAGGGGCTCCAGCATGGCGATGCTCGCCGTCACACCGCCTTCGCCGCCGGTCGCGAGGCGGATGTCGCTCGGCCGGATGCCCACCACGGCCGCTTCCCCCGCTTCCGCAGTGCTCAGCTTGCGCATGCATGGCAGCGGGCCGATCGCGGATTCGATGACGCCGCCGTCGCGGGACAGCGTGCCCTTGATCATGTTCATGGACGGCGAACCGATCTTGCCGGCCACGTACAAGTCACGCGGCGCTTCATAGAGCTCGTCGGGCGTTCCGGTCTGCACGACCCCGCCGTCCCGCAGCACGGCGATCTCCTCACCCATCGACAGCGCCTCCAGCTCATCGGGCGTCGCATAGACGATCGTGAGCCCGGACTGGCGATGCAGCCGCTTGAGTTCGGCGCGCATCTCGTGCCGGAGCTTGGCATCGAGGTTGGTCAGAGGTTCGTCCAGCAGCAGGATCCGGGGCCGCCGGATCAGGGACCGGCCGAGCGCGACCCGCTGCTGTTCACCGCCTGAGAGCGTGCCGGGCTTGCGGTCGACCTTCTTGTCGAGCCGGAGCATCGCCGCGGTGTCACGGACGCGGCGGCCGATCTCCTCCCGCCCCACCCCGGCTTCGACCAGCGGATAGGCCAGGTTCTCATAGACGGTGAGGTGCGGATAGAGCGCGAAGGACTGGAACACCATCGACACGCCGCGTCCCGCGATCGGCTCGTGTGTCCAATCCCGACCGAAGATCTCGACGCGGCCCCGGTCCGGCGCGACGAGGCCGGCGATCGTGCGGAGCGTCGTCGTCTTGCCGACCGAGCTGGGCCCAAACAGCACGAAGAAGCGGCCTTCAGCGACGCTGAACGACAGGTTGTGCAGGGCCCGGACGTGGCCATAGGACCTGCTGACATTGGTCAGACTCAGCGCACAGGCGTCGACCTGTCCCATCGCTTATCCTCCCTTTTCCGCCAGCGTATCACGGATCGGCCCGCTGCCCATGGCTCCTGGCATCAGTCGAATGCCGGCAGCAGGCGGTCGCGCGACCGCTCGATATGCGTGCGCATCGCCCGCCCGGCCTCGTCCGGGTCATGCCGGGAGAAGGCGGCCAGAATCGCCGCGTGTTCGTCGAGCGCCTCCTCGGTCACCCGCGAATGGAACATCAGCCGGAAAATGTGGAAATGGGTGTGCTGGTGCGCCAGCGTCTCGCGGATGAGTTCGTTGCCGGCGACCGCGAGGATCTTGTCGTGGAACACCGCGTCTTCCCGCGCGAACCGGGAGTAGCGGGCCCGTTCGTCCGGTCCTCCGGCATGCGACATCACCCCCGCCGCCTCGGTCAGTTCCTGCAGCGCCGCATCCGTCATCGCCGTTGCGGCCTTGCAAGCGGCGTCGGGCTCGAGCAGCAGGCGGAGCTGGTACAACTCGGTGAAGCGTTGGCGCGAGACCTGGGGCGCCGCGCTGTAGCCGACCAGATGGGTCTTGACCACCAGGCCTTCGCCCTCCAGGCGGCCCAGCGCCTCGCGGATCGGCGTCTGCGAGACGTTGAACTCGCGCGCCACGGCGTCGACCGTGATGCGGCCGCCCGGAGGAATCTTCAGCGCCATCAGCTGGGCGAAGATCGCCTCATAGACCTCTTCTGCGAGGCTGGCGCCGCGATGGATCACCGGAACGCCCTCGCCCGGATCGGCCGCCGGATGGGATCTGATGAGTGGTTTCTGGCTGCGCACTGCTTTGTCCCTTGACAATGCACGAGAGCTAGCACGATCCTCTGCCGCGATCAATACGATATCCTATACGATTTGATATAGGATACCTCGGAAAAGCAGATTTTCTCAGCTTCATCAATCGATTGGATTCGATCGTGACGTCTTTCTCGGCGATCCGGTTGCCCAAGGAGATCCTGTTCGGCAAAGGCCAGCGCGACGCTCTGCCCGCGGTCGCCAGCCGCCTCGGGCGGCGGGCGCTGGTGTGCACCGACGAGCGCCTCGCCACGTCCTCCGATTTCGGGCGGTTGCTGGACGGCCTGGGCGCGGCCGGCCTTGCCGTCCACGTCTATGGCCGTGTGCTGCCGGACGTGCCGCGCGACAGCGCCGCGGACTGTGCCGAGGAGGCACGTGGCTTCGCGCCCGACCTCGTCATCGGCATCGGCGGCGGCAGTTGCCTCGACATGGCGAAATGCGCCGCCCTGCTGCTCGCCCATGGCGGCCGGCTGCCGGACTACTACGGCGAGCTCAAGGTGCCGGGACCGGTGTTGCCGGTCGTCGCGGTTCCGACCACCGCGGGAACCGGCTCGGAAGCGACGCCCGTCGCCGTGATCTCTGACCCGGACCGCATGCTGAAGGTCGGCATATCGAGCCCGCACCTCATCCCCGCCGCGGCCATCTGCGACCCCGACCTCACCCTCTCCTGCCCGCCCGCCCTGACCGCGATCGCCGGCGCCGATGCGCTCACCCATGCCATCGAGGCGTTCACCGCCGGACGGCGCCCGCCCTCGGCCGAGCTCGCGCAGAAGCATGTCTTTATCGGCAAGAGCGCGCTGACCGACCATTTCGCGCTTTTCGCCATCCGGTTGCTGGGGCGCAGCCTCGAACGCGCCTGGCGCGACGGGACGGACGAGGATGCGAGGGCGGAGGTGATGATGGCGGCGCTGGCCGCTGGCTGCGCCTTCGGCACGGCGGGCACGGCGGCGGCGCACGCGATCCAGTACCCCGTCGGCGCCCTGACCCACACGCCCCACGGCCTCGGCGTTGCGACCGTCCTGCCCTATGTGATGCGCTTCAACCGCGCCGCGGCGCTGGACGAGATGGCGGAGATCGCGGTCGCGCTCGGGGTCGACGGCGGGCGCATCTCACGCGCGGTTCTGGCCGACGCCGCCATCGACGAAGTGACGCGGCTGCTGCGCGCAATCGGCATCACGCCGACGCTCGCCGGTCTCGGCCTGCCCGCCGACAAGCTGGACTGGACCGCCGAGCAATCGGTCGGCATCGAGCGCCTGATCAAGAACAATCCGCGCCCGATCGGGCTCACCGAGATGCGCCGCCTGCTCGATGCCGCCTATCGCGGCGATCTCGACGCCGCGGCATCCGACCCTGTCCTCGAATAAGGGAACCCGCCCATGACCCCGGCGACGACGCTTTCGACCACGCCCCCTTCTTCCGCGTCGGCCCTCGATCCGGCGAGCTGCGCCCGGGGCCTCTACATCGGCGGAGAATGGCTGTGGCCGGCCGGATGCAAGCCGATTCCCGTCATCGATCCGTCGACCGGACGGCTCCTGGCCGAGGTGCCGGACGCCTCGGTCGAGGATGCTGCGGCAGCGGTCGAGGCAGCTGCGCGGGCGGCCGTGGCTTGGCGCTCGACACCGCCGCGCCGGCGTTCCGACATCCTGCGCCGCTGCTTCGAGCTGATGACGGAGCGCGCCGAGGATCTGGCTCGGCTGATCGCGCTGGAGAACGGCAAGGCCCTGCGCGATGCGCGCGGCGAGGTCGCCTACGCCGCCGACTTCTTCCGCTGGAACGCGGAAGAGGCGGTGCGCATCGGCGGCGACTTCATGCTCTCCCCCACCGGGGCGAACCACATCCTCGTCGATTACGAGCCGATCGGCGTCTGCGTGCTCGTCACGCCCTGGAACTTCCCGGCGGCGATGGCCACCCGCAAGATCGCGCCGGCTCTCGCCGCCGGCTGCACCGTGGTGCTCAAGCCGGCGAGCGAGACGCCGCTGACCGCCTATGCGCTCGCCGCCCTGTGCGCGGAAGCCGGGGTGCTGCCGGGAGTCGTCAATGTGCTGACCACCGCCGCGCCCGGTCCGGTGACGGCGGCGATGCTGGCGGATCCCCGGGTGCGGAAGCTGTCCTTCACCGGCTCCACCCAGATCGGCCGGGTGCTGCTCGCCGAGGCGGCGAAGCATGTGGTGAGCTGCTCGATGGAGCTCGGCGGCAACGCGCCGCTCATCGTCTTCGACGACGCCGATCTGGACCTGGCGCTCGAAGGCGCCATGCTGGCCAAGATGCGCAATGGCGGCGAGGCCTGCACCGCCGCCAACCGGCTCTACGTGCAATCCGGCCTCTATGATCGGTTCGCGGCGGAGCTTACGGCGCGCATGGCGGCGCTGAAGGTCGGCCCCGGCACCGACCCCGCCACCGAATGCGGCCCGATGATCAACCCGGCCGCCGTGGGCAAGATCGAGCGCCTGGTGGACGATGCCCTGTCGCGCGGCGCCCGGCTGCTCTGCGGCGGCCGGCGGCCGGACGGGCCCGGCTACTTCTATCCGCCGACCGTGCTGGACGGGGTCCCCGCCGAGGCCGCCATGGCGCAGGATGAGATCTTCGGACCGGTCGCAGCACTCAGCCGCTTCGAGACGGAGGACGAAGCCGTCGCCCTCGCCAATGCGACCGAGTACGGCCTGGCCGCCTACGTCTTCACCCGCGATCTGGCGCGGGGCCTGAGGGTCTGCCGCCGCATCGAGACCGGCATGGTCGGGCTCAACCGCGGGCTGGTCTCCGATCCGGCGGCGCCGTTCGGCGGAACCAAGCAGAGCGGGCTCGGACGGGAGGGCGGCGCGCAGGGCGTGCTCGAATTCCTCGAGGCCAAGTACATCGCGACGCGACTCTGATCAGCCCTTCACCGCCCCGGCGGTGAGGCCCCGGACCATCGCCCGCTGGACGATCGCGAACAGCATGATGACCGGAATGATGCTGATGATGCCCCCGGCCGAGAGCGCCCCCCAGGGCAGCTGGAATTCGCCGACCATGAGCTGCAGCCCGACCGGCCAGGTTCGCGAACCCGTGCTGGTCGTCAGCATCAGCGCGAACAGGAACTCGTTCCAGGCGCCGATCGCGACGAAGACCGCGGTGGCGACGAGCCCGCCCATCACAAGCGGCAGGACGATGCGCAGCATCGCGCCGATGCGGGAGGCGCCGTCGATCCGGGCGGCGTCCTCCAGCTCCGAAGGGACCGCATCGAAGAATCCCTTCATCATCCAGATGAAGACCGGCAGCAGGAAGGTGGTGTAGGCCAGAGCCAGCCCGAGGCGGCTGTCGAGCAGTCCGACGCTGCGCATCAGGATGAACAGCGGCACGATGATCATCACCGCCGGAAACATCCGCACCACCAGGTAGAACAGCATGAGTTCGCGCCGGCCGCGGAAGCGGTAGCGGGCGACGGCATAGGAGGCGAGCGTCCCGATCACGACGCAGATCACCACGGTCGTCAGCGTCACCACGGCGCTGTTGGCGATCAGGGTCGGGAAGTTGGACCGCGTCCAGATCGCGACGTAGTTCTCGAACGTCACGCGCTCGGGGATGTACTGGATCGTCGCGGTGACGATGTCGGATTCCGGCTTGAGGGACGTCAAGAGAGCCCAGAGCACCGGAAACATCGCGAAGGACACGATCGACAGGGCGGCGGCATAGCAGACCAGGACGTGGATCCGGCGCCGGATGGAACGGCTGCGAAGCATCAGTCCCTCATCGCGTTGGAGAGCTTCACATAGGCGTAGCTGAACACCATCAGCAGCAGGAACATGACCACGGACAGCGCGCTGGCATAGCCGAAGTTGAATTCCTTGTTCGCCTTCAGGAAGGCATAGAGCGACAGCACCTGGGTCGAGCGGCCCGGCCCGCCGCCGGTCAGGATCAGCAGGATGTCCGGGGAGTTCACCAGGCTGATGACGCGCAGCACGACGGTTGCCACGATCACGACCCGCAGCTGCGGCAGGGTGATATGCAGGAACTGGCGCCACAGCCCGGCGCCGTCGGTCGCCGCCGCCTCGTAGAGGTCGCCGGGAATCCCCCTCAGGGCGGCCAGCAGCAGCAGCGCGAAGAAGGGGAAGCCGTGCCAGACCTCGACCACCATGGCGGCGAACATCGCCGTGTCCGGATCCGCGAACCACGCCTTGTAGCTGCCGAGGACGCCGATGCGCACCAGGATGTCGTTGAGCACGCCGAGACGCGGATCCAGCATCAGCGCCCACATGTGGCCGGCGACGACGTTCGGCAGGAACCATGGCAGCAGCACCATGATCCCGAACACGCGGAAGCCCGGCAGGCTGGTGTTGAGCACCAGCGCCGTCAGCAGCCCGAGCAGCAGCTCGCCGCTCGCGGCGCCCGCGACCCACACGACGGTGTTCTGCAGCGACAGCCAGAACACCGGATCATGGACCAGCGCGATATAGTGCTTGAGGCCGACGAAGCCGGTTCCGAGATCGACCCGGTTCAGCCTCATCTCGCGGACGCTGAGCACCATGCCCCACAGCGTCGGGTACAGCACGACCGCCAGGATCAGCACCAGGCTGGGAAGCAGCAGGTAATAGGCCCAGCGCCGGCTTTCCGACAGCCGGCCAAGGGGTCCGAGACGGCGGGCCGGCGCCGGCGCCGAGGGCAGGTCCAGCACCGTCATGCCCGCGCCACGGCCGTGGCCTCGATCCGCTCCCAGTCGAACTCGAAGCCGATGCCCGGACGATCGGAGACCGTGAGCACGCCGCCCTCGATCGCCAGGGGCCCGAGGCCGTCCAGGCCCGCGATCTGTTCGCTCGAGATGACCAGCTGCTCGTAATAGTCGTTGTTGCGGATGGCGGCGCAGAGCTGGGCGTTGGCAAGGCCCATCCCATGCACCTGGGCCCGCATGCCATGGGCCTCCGCCAGATGCGCGATCTTGATCGCCCCGGTCAGGCCGCCTTTGTAGAAGGTGCTGGTCCGCGCCATGTCGAGCGCGCCGGCCTGGATCCAGCTGGCCATGTTCCAATGGCAGCCGTCCGACGTCTCCGCCGCCAGGACCGGGATGTCGAGCGCATCGCAGAGCTTGCGGTACGAGCCCAGCTCGAACTCCCGCATCGGCTCCTCGTACCAGAGGAACCCTTCCGCCTCGAGCACCCGGCCGAACCGCAGGGCGGTGACGTAGTCCCAGCCGGCCGAGCCGTCGAACATCAGATCCGCGTCGGGCCCGGCCCAGCGCCGCAGGTTGCGGGACAGCACCGCATCCTCCTTCGCGTCGCCCCAGGCGTGCAACTTGAAGGCGGTGAAGCCGGCGTCGATGCACTCCTTGATGTGCCGCTCATAGTCGTCCATCGAGTCCCAGGTGACCGTGGAGGCATAGGCCGGCACCTGGCGGTCATGGCCGCCGAGCAGCTGGTGCAGCGGCATCCCGGCGGCCTTGGCCTTGATGTCCCAGGCGAGCAGGTCGACGATGCCGAGATGCGGCATCGCGATCTCCTCGATCCGGTCGATCTCCCAGACCAGCGTCCAGAGCCGTTCGGTCAGGAGCGGGTTCTCGCCGACGAGGCGCTTCAGCCGCCGGTCGACCAGGCTCATCGCGCCCCAGGCGTTCGCCACCTCGATCGCGCCGGCGATGCCGGCATCGGTGTCCATGCGGATCACGGCCTTCAGCGGCTTGCGGTCCGCCGGGGTGCCGTCGCCGGATCCGGCCAGCCCCTTCCGCCAGCGATAGGGATGGGCTGGATGCTCGGTCTCGACCACCCAGCAGCGGATGTTCTCGATGCGCATGCCCTGCCTCCCTCCGAACGTTGGTTGTGCGGTGTGCTGCGGATAGCCACCGCCCTCTGCCCCGGCCGCTATTGCAGGGCTGCGTCGAGGCCGGCCATCAGGGCGTCGACGCAGGCCTCCGGCGTGCTCCGGCCCACCAGAACCTTCTGGAATTCGGGCAGCACGACATTGTCGTCCCATCCCGCGGACCCGATGAACCGGGGCGGCAGGCGGCCGAATTTGGTGGTTTCGACCGCGGCGCCGTAGAGCGGGTTGCCGGTGATGCGGCTGTCCGACGCCGTCGCCGGCGATGCCGGGAAGTATCCCGTCTGCTCCAGGAACGCGATCGCCGCGTCGGGCTCGGCCCAGAAGGCGATCCACGCCCAGGCCGCTTCGGCGTTGGCATCCGACATCAAGCCGTTGAACAGATAAGTCAGCCGCGCGATGTGGGCGGCAGGCCCCGCCGGGCGCGCCGCCGTCATGAACTGGCCCGGCTTCATCGCCGCGGAGATCTCGGCGAGAGATCCGGTGTGGTGCCAGACCATGGCGGTCTGACCGGTCTTGAACGCCTCCATGATCTGCCGGTAGCTGTCGTTGGGGGCGCTCGGCGGGCAGGCCTTGTGCCGTGTGAACAACTCGGACAGGAAGGTGACCGCCTCGACGGCCTTGGGCTTGTCCATCGCCTGCTTGCCGTCGACGACGATCGGCGAACCGAAGCTCTCGATCGTGTCGATCACGAAAGCGTAGCCGCCGGCCCCGCCGCGCAGGCCGAAGCCATAGCGCCCCTTCGCGGGATCGGTCAGCTTGATCGAGGCGTCCTGGAATTCGGCCATGGTCTTCGGAGGCCCGCTGATGCCGGCCTCGTCGAACCAGTCCTTCCGGTAGTACATCCAGTCGACGAAGGTGAAGGCCGGAATGCCGTAGATCTTGCCGCCGACGCTCGCTCCGCTCCACCGGTCCTCCGGAAATCCCGCGGCCTTGTCCCAGCCCTTGATCCGGTCGGTGATGTCGAGAAGCCCGCCCATCCCGACCATGTCGTTGACCCGCTCGGCGATCACCATCGCCGTGTCCGGCTTCGATCCCGAGACCACCGCCGCGGTGATCTTCGACATGTATTCCGGATTCGGGATGTTCTCCTGGGTCAGCGAGATGCCGGGATAGCGCTGCTGGAACAGCGCCATCACCGCCTCCAGCCCCTTGAACTCACTCTCGCTGGTCAGGTGGTGCCAGTAGTTGATGCGGCCCTCCGCTGCCGCCTGGGCGAGACGCGGCGCGAGCGCCAGAACCGGGACGGCCGCGGCGGTTTGCAGCAATGTGCGCCGATCGACGAGCATGACATGTCCTCCCCTGCTTTTGTGTTCTTGGATCTGGTCAGAATGAGAGCCTGATCGGCGTCGACGCCGGGGGTGGCGGCAGCTCCTCCGGCCGCAGCACCTGCGGCGCCGCTCCGGCCCGGGCCTCGGCGGACAGCGCGAGGCCATGGCCCGGCCGGTCCGGCGCGAAGGCATAGCCATCGCGCATGGCGATCGGCTCCTCGACCAGGTGGTTATAGTTCTGGAACGAGTATTCCAGCCAATCGGCCTCGGGCAGCGCGGCGGCCAGATGGACCCCGATCTCCAGCGACGTGTTGCCGAGCGTCACCGGGACGCCATGTTCCGCCGCCAGCCAACCCGCCTTCAGCACGTCGCCGATATGGCCGTGGACGTTGAGAAGATCGGCGCCGCGGCCCTCCAGCAGCCGGCGCTTGCCGCGCAGGTCGAGATACTCGCCGGAATTGACCAGGACATGCGGCGCGGCCAGGCGGATTTCCCGCAGGCCGTCGACGTCGTCGCGCAGACAGGGATCCTCGACCCAGAGAATGTCGAAGCCCGCGCGCCGGAACTGGTCGAGCCGCCGAATCGCCTCCTTTGGCGACCAGGCTTCGTTGGCGTCGATCATGATCGGCCCATGGCCCTTGGCGATCTCGGACACCAACGCCAGGCGCCGGAGATCCCATTCGATGTCGGGATGGCCGACCTTGATCTTGAAGCCGCGGTAGCCCTGGTCCCGCGCCTGCCGGAACAGGGAGGTGTACTCGTCGTCGGTCAGGTGGAAATCGAGGCCGCTGGCATAGACCCGCACCTTGGGATCGCTGCCGCCGAGGTATCGGTAGAGCGGCAGGCCGGCCTCCTGGGACGCCAAGTCCCACAGCGCCTGGGCCACCGCCTCTTCGAAGGCGAGCGACGTCCGGCGGTTGTTGCCGCCGCGGGGCCGGGTGACGCGGTGGATCAGCCCCGCCGGCGCCTGTCCCGCCAGGCCGGGCCACGCCTCCTCGGCGAAGATCCGTTCGATCTCCGTCAGCGCCGGCAGCGGATGGAAGAGGCTGTGGAAGAAGCCCGTGCCGGTGCGCCCGTCGTCGGCGTGCAGCTCGACCACGCCGATATGCGCCTGGGCGATGCGAACCTGGCTGTCCCCGATCACCCGGTCGCGGGCGAACTGGAACCGGGTCAGGGTGAAATCGGTCAGCCGCATCTCGGGCTCCTCCACGCGCCGCCTTGTGACGGCTATTGATATATCAACTTCGATAACAGATATTTCTATACGCGCCAATTGAATCATCAAGCAAATGAGCAGCACCCTGAGACGGTCATCCGACGAACATCCGTCGACGCTTCGCGCCGAAGCCGCGCCGAATCTCAGCCGCGTCGCCTATGAGCGGTTCAAGGAAGCCCTGTTCGAACGAAGGCTGCAGCCCGGCGCCTTCATGTCGCAGGCGGAGCTGGTCGGGATCGTCGGCTCGCCGCTGGGGCCTCTACGGGAGGCGCTGCAGGTGCTGCAGGCTGAGGGGCTGGTGACGATCCGGGCCCGCGCGGGCATCGAGATCGCCAAACCGGACCTGGCGCTGGTCCGCAATTCGTACCAACTACGCCTCTTCCTCGAGACGCCCGCCATCCGGCACTTCGCCGAGACGGCGTCGCGCGACCGGATCGAAGCCATGATCGCGCAGCATCGTGAGGTCATCGGCTGGGTGGAAGGCGGAGATGTCGATCGCGACCTGGCGCGCCGGATCGAGGAGGTCGACGCCAGCCTGCATCTCGGCGCGATCGACGCGCTCGACAACCCGCTCCTCCGCAAGGCATTCCTGCAGACGCAGGATTACATCCGGCTGATCCGCCTGGATCACCTCTATGCCTACTCCGCGGCGAAGGTGCGGCGGACGATGGCGGAGCATCTGGAGATTTTCGAGGCCTGCCTGGCCAGGGATCCGGACGCCGCCGAGGCGGCGCTCAGGGCCCACCTGACCCAGGCGATCCAGCGGGCGATGGGGCTCTAGCCCGAAGTCGGAATGCTTGTGGACCGGATCCCCGCGCCCTGCAGACCGACTCGCATCAGATCCGACGTCTGGAGATCGACGCCGAATTCCAAGAAGCCACGCGGTCAGCTTAAGCTCGAGGTCGAACCCGACCTGCCCGGTGAATGGCCGATATAGGGGGCATCGGCGCGGCAAGCGGGATTGGGGGTCCCTCGCCCGACCCCCAATCCCGCTTGCCGATCGCGATGGACCTCAGAAGTTCGTGGTCTTCTGGGTCTGGCCCGGCCGCAGGACCTGGCCGGCGGGGGCGCTGTAGCGGTGGCTCACCGCATTGGGATAGTTCCCCGTCTGGGCCTGGGCCCAGGAGGTCGGGAAGGTGTTGTGCTCCGGGATGTGGAACCGGGTCGACGCCGAGGCCGCGCCGGCACCGATGGTGAGGACGACGGCGGCGGCCACGGCCGACAGCAGGGTGTTCTTGGCAGACATTGGAATGCTCCTAGTCGGTTGAGCGGCCGATGGGGTGCTGGGCGGTGCGATCGCCCCGCCTGCCTGCCTGTTCGGCCCCCCATATCGCAGGTCCCACACGCTTGGCGTCGAGGCTTGCAGTCCCGTCGCCGTGTTTCGCTGCATCGCACTATGTCGGCAGGCGCTGGGTCCGGTTCACCCCCGTCACCAGACCAAAACGGCATGGCTGGCCTCCGGAGAGCGCAACCTGCGTCCTCCCGCCACACCGAATCGTGAAATAAAAGAAGGCCGGCCCGGTTGCGGCGCGGGCCGGCCTGAAGTGGAGCAATGGAGTCAGTCCGGCGAAGCATTTCGCCGGCCACCCCGACCGAAGTCGGGGCGACAATCAAAAGTGTCGGTGATCGGCAGGAGTCCCAACACTCCCATATGGGGGGGCGATGGCGGATTCAGCCCGCGTCGATCACCGCCGGGGCCTGCCTCGACGCTGGCGCCGGCAGGGAGCGAGGCCGTCACGGCAGGGCCTCTTCACCGTCAGCGCCGGGCGCGCCAGGCGACGCGGTCCTGGCGGGTGGCCTCGGCGACCCGCCAGACCGCGTCGCGCAGCCAGGCCGGCTTGCGGCTTTCGAGATCGGCGGCGATCGCGCGGGCGCGGGAGCGGCGGGCGGAATGCAGGTTGGCGAGCTCGACCCCCATGGCGGACAGCAGCCGTCGAACCAGGCCGAGGTCGCCAAGTTCCGGGACATCCAGCTTGCGGCTGTTCGGCGCCAGGCGGCGGACGATGATGCCTTTCCTGACCTTGAGCCAGGGGTCGGGCACACGGTACTTGCCGGAGGTGAGTTCGGCAAAGCGGCTCTTGCGGTCGCCGCCCTGGATCAGCGACCAGGCCGAGGGCAGCAGCGCCTTGGCCTCGCGCGCCGCCGGGCCGCCGCGCCAATCGGTGATGGCGACCCAGCGCGGCCGGCCGAGGCTGCCGACCCCCGCGGCCCGGCGCGCCATGACCAGGGCCAGATCCGGCTCCGGCATCGCCGCTGCCAGGGCCTCGCGGTAGCCGCGCGGCGGGGCCGCCCGCGGTAGCTGCTCCAGCCTGGCCCAGAACTCCCCGCGCCGCTCGTCGGTCGCCGACACCAGGTCGCGCAGCCACAGGTGATGCCGCTCCAGCACGAAGGCGCCCGGCGTCCTCAGGCCCTCGACATACCCGCCCAGCACCGCGGCGCAGATCTCGTCGGCCGAGATCGAGCGGTCGCGGCCACGCCACAGCAGCGCGCTGGTGGCGAGGCGGACGAGGTCGAAGGCATAGGGCGTCTCCGCCGCCTCGTCGAAATCGTTCACGCCCCAGACCAGACGCCCCTCGGCGTCGCGCCACAGCCCGAAATTGCCGATATGGGCGTCACCCACCGCGGCCACGCGCGGAGCGTCCATCAGGTCGGGGCACAGCTCGTGCACGGTCTCGGTCCAGCGGAAGCAGGTGGCGCGCAGGAAGAGGAAATCGCTCTCCTCCATCCTGCGGTGCTTGCGGTCGATGTCGGCCTGCACCAGCTGGCGGCCCAGCTGCTCGCCGAGCCAGACCTCATAGCGTTTGACCGACGCGGTGATGGACCCCATTCAGACCCCGGCGCTGACCCGGCGGCCATCATAGTCCGGCGCGGCCCAGCGTCCACCCGGATGCGGGCGGGGCGGCGGTCGTTCGGAGCGCGGGGCGGCTACATCAGCGCGATCTTGTCTCCCAGGGCCAGCCAGCCGCCGGGTTCGCCGACGATGGCGGAGACATCATAGGCCCCGAAGACGGCCGTGATGCCGCGCCGGGTGAACAGCTCCTGGAAGATTTTCGAGGCGGTGCCGGCCGCCGTGTCGAGCTTCTTGCCGCCCATCTGCAGGAATGAACCGCTGCCGCCGCCATACTGCTCCCGGTAGGCGGACCAGTGGATTTCGACGGCGGCGGCGTAGCACATCGCCGCCGTCTTGTGCTTGATCGGCAGCTTCATGATCGTCGAGACGATCTTGAGCACCGGCCCGGCCACCGGCACCATCGACCCTGGGATCGCGGAAGACGCGGTCTCCAGGGCGCGGGTCCCGAGCTTGGCCGACTTCATCGCCATGATGACCTTACACCAGTCCGAGACGACGGGATTCATCGACGCCTTGGCGATCGATCCGATATTCGCCAGATGGGCGCCGGTCGAGCCCAGGGAACTGCCGTGCCGCGCAATGCCCGGAGCGTTGACCACGGTGACGGCGGTGGCGGCCCCGCCAGCGGCGCTGACGACCGTGCCGCCGATGCTCTTCCACGCCCGCGACTTCAGATAGGCCGCGGTCACCGGGCTCGGCGCGTTGCCGAGGCCGGCGGCGGCGAAGCGGGGGTTGGGCTTGATCGAGCTCTTCTTGTCCAGCTGCTGCCCGCCCTTGAGGACGGCCTCGCCGCCCTGCCGGATCTGATTGGCGTGGAACTGGGTTCCCGTGGCCGCATCGACCGAAGCGGCGATGACCTCCAGGGCCGCCCAGGCCGCGTCCTGCCAGGTGGCGGCGCCCTGCCCTTGCACCTCGCTTTTACTCATTGGCACCCCCGGTAGGAAATATACGGATCATCGAAAGCATTGCGTCATATTTAGTAAGATCCATCATCAATCGGAAATATTATGTTGTTAATTATTTGTTGCGTTCGGCAATTTAAATGAATTTGTTGGGAGAGTTACAATTGAAACTCAAAGTATTACAGATGTGATATTGCCCCCGCTTCGCGGGCACCCCGATCTGCCGACGCAATCCGACACCGATGCCCGTCGGCCGACGTCATGGCACAGGAGTGGGAACGGCCGGACGCGACCGAACGGCCCGTGGCGCTACCACGGGTCCGGGTCGCTTCGACCGGCATCATGAGAGGGAGGGAGCGCGCGGTCCGATCGGGAGACGGCCTGCGCCGTCGAAGGCCTGCGGCGTCAGCGCGGCAGGGTCTCGATCGCCTCGACCACCAGCGGGTGCAGGGAAGCGTCCTTGGCCGCGACGTGGCCGCGGATCTGCTCCTTCATCCGCGGCTCCCAGAAATCCTTGATGTGCTTGCGCACCCCGGCCACCGCCTCCTCCTGCGGGTAGGAGGCGAAGAAGATGGCGATCTGGTTCGCCATGCGGATGATCTTGTCCGAGCTCATGCCGCCTCGACCTTGGCTGGAAGCAATGGGGAGAAATCGGTGTAGGCGGTCATGCCGTCGCCGCGGGCGAAGGCCACCAGGGTGACGCCCGCCGCCCGAGCTGTGTCGATCGCCAGCGTGGTCGGCGCCGAGATCGCGACCAGCAGCGGGATGCCCGCGGCGGCCGTCTTCTGTACCATCTCGAAGCTGCAGCGGCTGGTGATCAGGCAGAAGCCCTGGCCGCCGTCGATCCCGCCCCGCGCCAGCGCGCCGACCAGCTTGTCGAGCGCGTTGTGGCGGCCGACATCCTCGCGCACCAGCCTGATCCGGCCTCGGGCGTCGACCCAGGCCGCGGCGTGCACCGCGCCGGTGCGACTGCGCACGTCCTGGAACCGGTCGAGATCGGCCAGTGCCTTGCGGATCGCCGCCCGCTCCACCGTGATCGGCTTCGGGTTCTGCCGCTTGCGGCCGTGCAGGGTGTCGAGGTCGCTGGTGCCGCAGATGCCGCAGCCGGTGCGGCCGGTGATGTTCCGCACCTTCTGCAGCATCTGGGCGAAATGCTCGCCGCGCAGCGCCATCCGCACCTCGATGCCGCGCTCGTCATCGGCCGCGACCTCCTGCACCGTCAGGTCGGCCGGCGTGTCGGCGAGGCCTTCGGTCAGGCTGAAGCCGAGGGCAAAATCCTCGAGATCCGCCGGCGACGCCATCATCACGGCATAGGAGATGCCGTTGTAGACCAGCGCCACCGGCACCTCGGCGGCCACGGCCTCTTGCACCGCCGTGACCCGGTCGTCATGGGTCAGACGCCGCGCCGGCAGCCGCAGATCGGTCGCCGGAAGATCGGTGGGGGGGAGAGCCATGCCCTACTCCGCCGCGTCGCGCGGGCGTTCGATCTGGATCGTCTTCTCGCGCATCTCATGATAGCCGACCTGCCAGTCGGACAAATGGTTGACGCGCCGCACCTGCACCGCCGTCACCTTGTATTCCGGGCAGTTGGTGGCCCAGTCGGAATAGTCGGTGGTGACCACGTTGGCGCCGGTCTCGGCATGGTGGAAGGTGGTATAGACGACACCCGGCTGCATCCGGTCGGAGATCCTGGCCCGCAGGCTGATCTCGCCCGACCGACTGTGCAGCGCCACCCATTCGCCGTCGCGGATGCCGCGGTTCTCGGCGTCGGACGGGTGGATCTCCAGCAGGTCCTCGTCATGCCAGGCGATATTGTCCGTGCGCCGGGTCTGGGCTCCGACATTGTACTGGCTGAGGATGCGCCCGGTGGTCAGCACCAGCGGGAAGCGCGGCCCCGTGCGCTCGTCGGTCGGCACGAACTCGGTGATCATGAACCGGCCCTGGCCGCGGACGAAACGGTCGATGTGCATGATAGGGGTGCCTTCCGGCGCCGCGTCGTTGCACGGCCACTGCACCGAACCCAGCTCCTCCAGCCGCTGGTAGGACACGTTCTTGAAGGTCGGGGTGGTGCGGGCGATCTCGTCCATGATCTCGCTCGGATGGGTGTAGCCCATCTTGTAGCCCAGCGCCTCGGACAGCATCATCGTCACCTGCCAGTCGGCATAGCCGGCCTTGGGCGGGATGGCGCGCCGGACGCGGCTGATCCGCCGCTCGGCATTGGTGAAGGTGCCGTCCTTCTCGAGGAAGGAGGAGCCGGGCAGGAAGACATGGGCGTAGCTGGCGGTTTCGTTCAGGAACAGGTCCTGGACGATGACGCATTCCATCGCCGCCAGGCCGGCCGTGACGTGCTTCACGTCGGGGTCGGACTGGGCGATGTCCTCGCCCTGGATGTAGATGCCCTTGTAGGTGCCCTCGACCGCGGCATCGAGCATGTTCGGGATGCGCAGGCCGGGCTCGGCCGAGAGCGGCACGCCCCACATGGCCTCGAACAGCTGCCGGGTGTTCGTGTCGGAGACATGGCGGTAGCCGGTGAACTCATGCGGGAAGGAGCCCATGTCGCAGGCGCCCTGCACGTTGTTCTGGCCGCGCAGCGGGTTCACGCCGACGCCGCGCCGGCCGATGTTGCCGGTCAGCATGGCGAGGTTGGCCATGCCCATGACCATGGTCGAGCCCTGGCTGTGCTCGGTGACGCCGAGGCCGTAATAGATCGCCGCGCGGCCGCCGGTGGCGTAGAGCCGCGCCGCCCCCCGCACCTCGGCCGCCGGCACGCCGGTCAGGCTCTCCACCGCCTCCGGCGAATGGCGCGGATCGGCGATGAAGGCGGCCCAGCGCGAGAACTCCGGGAGATCGCAGCGCTCGCGGATGTAGTCGTCCGCGGCCAGCCCCTCGGTCACGATCACATGCGCCATGGCGTTGACGATGGCGACATTGGTGCCGGGCTTGAGCGGCAGGTGGTGGTCGGCCTTGATATGAGCCGACTTCACCAGGTCGATGCGGCGCGGATCGGCCACGATCAGCCGGGCGCCCTGGCGCAGCCGGCGCTTCATCCGGCTGGCGAACACCGGGTGGGCGTCGGTCGGGTTGGCGCCGATCACCATGATCACGTCGGTCTCGTCGACGCTGTCGAAATCCTGGGTGCCGGCCGAGGTGCCGAAGGTCTGGCCGAGGCCGTAGCCGGTGGGCGAGTGGCAGACCCGGGCGCAGGTGTCGACATTGTTGTTGCCGAAGCCGGCGCGGATCATCTTCTGGACGAGGAAGGTCTCCTCGTTGGTGCAGCGCGACGAGGTGATGCCGCCGATCGAATCCCGGCCGTAGGTCGCCTGGATCCGCTTCAGCTCCGACGCGGCATACGCGATCGCCTCCTCCCACGACACTTCGCGCCACGGGTCGGTGATCTGCTTGCGGATCATCGGCTTGGTGATGCGGTCCTTGTGGGTGGCGTAGCCCCAGGCGAAGCGGCCCTTGACGCAGCTGTGGCCGTGGTTGGCCTTGCCGTCCTTGTACGGCGTCATCCGCACCACCTCGGTGCCCTGCATCTCGGCGGTGAAGGCGCAGCCGACGCCGCAATAGGCGCAGGTGGTCACCACCGAATGCTCGGGCTGGCCAGCCTCGATGATGGTGTTCTCGATCAGGGTCGCGGTCGGGCAGGCCTGGACGCAGGCGCCGCAGGAGACGCATTCGCTCTCCTTGAAGCCGTCGTCCTGGCCGGCCGAGACGAAGGAGGCGAAGCCGCGCCCGTCGATGGTCAGGGCGAAGGTGCCCTGCACCTCCTCGCACGCCCGGACGCAGCGCGAGCAGACGATGCACTTGGTCGGGTCGAAGGTGAAATAGGGGTTCGAGGTGTCCTTCTCGCCGACCAGGTGGTTGGCGCCGTCATAGCCATAGCGGACCTCGCGCAGGCCGACCACGCCCGCCATGTCCTGCAGCTCGCAATCGCCGTTGGCGCCGCAGGTCAGGCAGTCCAGCGGGTGGTCGGAGATATAGAGTTCCATGACGTTGCGGCGCAGCTTCGCCAGCTTCGGCGTCTGGGTCCACACCTTCATGCCCGGCTCGACCGGGGTGGTGCAGGAGGCGGGGGTGCCGCGCCGCCCCTCGATCTCGACGACGCACAGCCGGCAGGAGCCGAACGGCTCCAGGCTGTCGGTCGCGCACAGCTTCGGGATCGCGGTCTCGGCCTCCGCCGCCGCCCGCATCACCGAGGTGCCGGCGGGCACGGTCACGATCTGGCCGTCGATCTCGAGGGTCACCAGGGTCGGCGAGAGCCGGGCCGGGGTGCCGAAATCCTGTTCCGTCACGAGCGCCATGGGAGCGTTCCTTATTCCGCAGCCTGCGCCGGAGCCGGCGCGCGGTCGAAATCATCGGGGAAATGGGTCAGGGCGCTGAGCACCGGGTACGGGGTGAGGCCGCCGAGGGCGCAGAGCGACCCGTCCAGCATGGTCTCGCAGAGGTCTTCCAGCAGCGTCACGTTCCGCCCGACATCGCGGCCGGCGATGATCTTGTCGATGGTCTCGACGCCGCGGGTCGAGCCGATGCGGCACGGGGTGCATTTGCCGCAGCTCTCGATCGCGCAGAACTCCATGGCGAAGCGGGCCTGGACCGCAAGGTCGACGCGGTCGTCGAACACCACCACCCCGCCATGGCCGAGCATGCCCTTCTTCGCCGCCATGGATTCATAGTCGAGCGGGGTGTCCAGCAGCTCGTCCGGGAAATAGGCGCCGAGCGGGCCGCCGACCTGGACGGCGCGGAACGGCCGGCCGCTGGCGGTGCCGCCGCCGAAATCCTCGATCAGCTGGCGCAGGGTCAGGCCGAAGGCGACCTCGATCAGCCCGCCGCGCTTGACGTTGCCGGCCAGCTGCAGCGGCTGGGTGCCGCGCGACCGGCCGGTGCCGTATTCCGCGTAGAAGGCGGCGCCCTTGTCGAGGACGATCGGCACGGTGGTCAGCGACAGCACGTTGTTGATCACGGTCGGACGGCCGAACAGGCCCTTCAGCGCCGGCAGGGGCGGCTTAGGCCGGACCATGCCGCGGCGGCCCTCGAGGCTTTCCAGCAGCGACGTCTCCTCGCCGCAGATATAGGCGCCGGCCCCGACCCGGACCTCGAGGTCGAAGCGCTTGCCGCTGCCCAGCACGCTGGGGCCGAGCACGCGGCGCTGATAGGCGATGTCGATCGCCGCGTTCATCGCCGCGATCGCTGCTGGGTATTCCGAGCGGATGTAGATGAAGCCCTTGGTCGCCTCGGTGGCGATGCCGGCGATGATCATGCCCTCGACCAGCAGGAAGGGGTCGCCCTCCATGATCATGCGGTCGGCGAAGGTGCCGCTGTCGCCCTCGTCGGCGTTGCAGACGATGTATTTGCGGTCGGCCTGGGCCTGCAGCACGGTGCGCCACTTGATCCCGGTCGGGAACCCGGCGCCGCCGCGGCCGCGCAGGCCGGAAGCGGTGACCGCCTCGACGATCGCCGCCGGCTCCATCGCCAGGGCGTTGCGCAGGCCCTTCAGCCCGTCATGCGCCTCGTAGTCGTCCAGCGACAGCGGGTCGGTGATGCCGCAGCGGGCGAAGGTCAGGCGCTGCTGCTTGGCGAGATAGGGCATTTCCTCCGGCCGGCCGTGGCGCAGCGCATGCGCGCCGCCCTCGGCAAATCCGGCCTCGAACAGCCCCGGCACGTCCTCGGCCTCGACCGGGCCGTAGCCGATGCGCCCTTCCGGCGTCTCGACCTCGACGAAGGGCTCCAGCCACAGCAGGCCGCGCGAGCCGTTGCGGATGATCTGGACCTCGACGCCGCGCGATGCGGCCTCGGCCGCGATCGCCCGGGCGACATCGTCGGCGCCGACCGAGAGGGCGGCGGCGTCGCGGGGAACGAAGACCTTCATCGTGCGGCCTCCCCCCAGCTTTCCATCGTGTCGACCAGACGGTCCAGCCGCTTGGCGTCGATCCGCCCGACCAGCTCGCCATCGGCCATCGCCGCCGGGGCGCAGGCGCAGTTGCCGAGGCAGTAGACCGGCTCGACCGTGATGCGGCCGTCGGCGGTGGTCTCGTGCAGGCCGATGTCGAGGCGGCGGCGCAGCTGGTCGACCAGATCGCGCGCGCCCATCGACTGGCAGGCCTCGGCCTGGCACAGCTTCAGCACATGCCGCCCGGCCGGCTCGGCCCGGAAATCATGGTAGAAGGTGATGACGCCGTGCACTTCGGCACGGGAGATGTTCAGCGCGTCGGCCAGCAGCGGCACCGCCGCGCGCGGCACATGGCCGAAGATCGACTGCAGGTCGTGCAGCATGGGCAGCAACGGCCCTTCGGTCGCACCGTGCGATGCGATCACATCACGCGCCAGATCGGCGTCCCAGCCCCGGCTCTCGGGCATTCGTCCCACTCCCTTTGCGGGTTCGTTGGACCCGGCGACGTGCCGCGGCTCGACGGTGTCGAACCATGGCGGGCCGAGTTGCGGACCTTTCCAGCACCCTGGTTTCGGTCCGCGCGGCCCTGCCGCCCATACACTCTGTGGCCAACGATGGACGTTCTTGTATACGGCATTCAAATTCAAACGCCGGATGAATTGATAAACAACGCTTATCAAGCGAACCGCCTCGTCCTCACGCCAATGGCGTGGCCTGCAGCTCGGCGTCGAGATCCAGCTCGCGGGCGGTGTCGAACAGGCCGCGGGCCAGGGGCGAGGCCGGGTCGCGGTCGGCCATGACAAGGCCGATAGTGCGGGTCGCCGCCGGGTCGACCAGGCGCAGCGCACGGGTGCCGGCCGGCACGCCGAACAGGTGCAGCAGCGCCCGCGGCATGACGCTGGACCAGGGGCCGGAGCGGACGTGCGAGCACAGGTTGATGATGCTGTCGGTCTCCACCGCCGCCCGCGGCGTGTGGCCCACCGAACGGAAGATGCCGTCGATGATCCGCCGGTTCTGCATCGTCGGGGTCAGCAGGCACAGCGGCAGCGCCGCCGCCTCGGCCCAGCTGATGGTGCGGCGCGATCCCGTGGCCTGGTCCGCCGGCATCAGCAGGATGTAATCCTCCTGGTACAGCGGCAGGCTGCGGACATGGCGCAGCGGTTCGTTGTCGAGATAGGTGACGCCGACATCGATCTCGAAGTTCTCCAGCCCCGCCTCGATCTGGATCGAGGTCTGCGACAGCACCGAGACGGTGACCATGGGGTGGGACCGGACGAAGGGCCCGGTGATCTGCGATACGATCGGCAGGGCCGAGGGCACGGCGCCGATGCGCAGCCGGCCGGCCAGCCCCTGCTGCAGCATCGCCAGCTCCTGCGCCAGGCCGTCGCGGTCGGCCAGGATCTTCTTGGCCCAGTCGAGCACGCAGGCACCCTCGCGGGTAAAGCCCTGGAAGCGGTGGCCGCGCTCGACGATCGGGACCTGCAGCTCCTCCTCCAGCTGGCGCAGCGCGGTCGAGAGCGCCGGCTGCGACACGTGGCAGGATTCGGCCGCCCGGGCGAAGTGCTTCTCGCGGGCCAGGGCGACGAGGTATTCGAGCTGGCGGATGACCACCGCGCGGCCTCCGGTTGATAAGGGCCCTTTATCGTACCCTGCCGCGCCGGTGACCCGCAGCTATTTTGCCGTCAGCAGCCCGTGCAGCGTGCCGTCGGGCCAATGCACGTCACCGATCCGCCAGCCCTGGGCGGTGTGGACGAGGTCGACCGTGATCGTGACCGGCACGTCGAAGTTCTTGTAGGCGACGGTGCCCACGGCCCGGTCGGCGCCAGCCTCGGCCACCGAGACGTGGAGGTCCTTGATCTCCCACTCCTGGGCGCCGACGAACGGGTCGCCGTCGAGCGTCGGCGGCTCGTCGCGCGTGGCCGCCGCCTTGCGGTCCTCGATCATCAGGGTCGCCAGGGACGGCTCGAAGTAGCGGCGGATGTCGGCGTCGCTGTCGAGCGGCAGGCCGGTCATCCCGACCTTGCCGGGATAGTGCCGGTAGATCGCCATCAGGAAGGCCTGCGCGGAACCGTCCGCTGCCTGGGCACCGCCACCGCCAAAGACCAAAAGCAACAGGCACAGCAGGATGCGCGGTCCGGTCATCGGGGGATCTCCTGGGGAAGCCGGGCGCCGGGAGCACTATGATGCATCGCCGGCCGATCTCCCGACGGCTACGCCATGAAAGTGGCGGCATTCCGGCGACCGGCGCAACGATACCCGAAAGGGAGGCGAGCCACCGCTCGCCCCCTCCCCGAGCCGGCCCTGCGTCGCCGGTCAGATCCCCTGGCGCCCCAGGAAGTCGCGCATCAGGGCCGCGATCTCGGCGTGATGGGTCTCGAGCGCGAAATGGCCGGCGTCGAGCAGGTGCACCTCCGCCTTCGGCAGGTCGCGCTTGTAGGCCTCGGCCCCCGGCGGGATGAAGAACGCGTCGTTCTTGCCCCAGGCGGCGAGCAGCGGCGGCTGCCGGTCGCGGAAATACTGCTGGAAGGCCGGATACAGCGCCACATTGGTGCGGTAGCTCAGGATCAGGTCGAGCTGGACCTCCTCGGCCTCCGGCCGCCGCATGTAGTGCATGTCGAGGGCTGCACCGTCGGGCGAGACCCGCCCGGCGGGCGCCCCGTGCTGGTGCTGGAAGCGGATCGCGTCATCCGACAGCGAGGCCCGGCAGGTCTCGCGGTTCTCCGGCGTCGGGTTCCGCCAATAGGCCTGCCATGGCTCCCATTCCTGACTCAGACCTTCGACATAGGCGTTGCCGTTCTGGGTGACGATCGCCGTGACCCGCTCGGGGTAGCGCATCGCCAGCCGCAGCCCGGTCGGGGCGCCGTAGTCGAAGATGTAGAGGGCATAGCGCTTCAGCCCCAGCGCGTCGACGAAGCCGGCCATGACCTCGGCCAGCGTGTCGAAGCTGTACTCGAAGGCCGCGCGCGGCGGGGCGATGGTGTTGCCGAAGCCGGGCAGGTCCGGCGCGATGACGCGGTAACGGTCGGCCAGCGCCGGGATCAGGTCGCGGAACATGTGGCCGGCGGTGGGAAAGCCGTGCAACAGCAGCAGCACCGGCGCATCCGCCGGCCCGGCCTCGCGGTAGAACACCTCGACGTCTCCGACCTTCTGCGTGGCGTAGGTCACGGGCGCCCCCGTGGCTGAAGGGGTGGCGGCAGAGAGTGGCCTTGTCCTCGCAAGGGCAGACAGCACCGCGGCGCCGGAGCCGATCGCGCCGAGTGCGAAACGCCGGCTTCGGCGCGGGGTGGTTTCAGGAATCGTCATGGCTAGGCTTCCTCTGGGTCGACTGCGCCTGACATAGGGACCGCTGACGACTGGAATAATGATCGGCCTCTGTAAGATCCGATTTCAGAAACTGGAATAATGGTCCGATGGATACCCACCCCTGCCCTGTCTCGATTGACGATGGCCGCCGTCCCGGTCGCGCTCTTATAGTCGCCCATGCTTCCGCGCCCGTGCCCGCCATGACCGATCCCAAGCCAGCCCCCCACCCCGCCCCAGGCCTGCCCGAGCTGATCGAATGGCTGTCGGGCGACGAAAGCCACGACGCCGATGACGCCGACATGCTGGCCGGGCTCGGCCGCCGGCTGCGCGCGCTAGGGGTGCCGATCGACCGGCTGAGCCTGCATCTGCGCACACTGCACCCGCAGATCCTGGCCCGCACCGCCGCGTGGACCGAGGGCGAGCCGGTGGAGCTGCGCGACCGCGACATCTCGATCGAGCTCCTGCCCTACTTCGCCACCAACCCCATCCGGCGGGCCACCGAGGCCCGGGCCTGGCTGTCGCTGCGCACGCCGGAGGAGATGGCCGGGATGGAGGATCTGGATTTCTTCCGGGGCCGCGGCCTGGTCGCCGCCATCGTCGCGCCGCTGGTGATGGGCCAGGGCCCGACCAGCGCCGTGGCCTTCGCCACCCGGCGACCGTCGGGGTTCACGCCGGCCGACCGGGCGGCGTTCGAGCGCATCCTGCCGGCGCTGCGCAGCGCCTGCGAGGTCCGCGTGCTGCGCCGGGGCGAGGCGACGCTGCTCGACACCTATGTCGGCCCGATCACCGGCCGGCGCATCCTGGCCGGGCACATCCGGCGCGGCGACGTCGAGACGCTGGAGGCCGCGCTGCTGCTGTGCGACCTGCGCGACTTCACCGTGCTGTCGAACCGGCTGCCCGCGTCCCAGATGGTCGACCGGCTCAACCTCTATTTCGACCAGGTGGTGCCGACCATCACTGCGCATGGCGGCGAGATCCTGAAGTTCATGGGCGATGCCGTGCTGGCCTTCTTCCACCATGAGGACGGGCCGGCCGCCGGCTGCGCCGCGGCCTTCGACGCCGCCCATGACGCGCTGGCCAGCATCGCCGCGGTGTCGCAGGCCGGCACCCCGCTCAGCGCCGGCGTCGCGCTGCACCATGGCGAGGTCGCCTACGGCAACATCGGGTCGGGCGGCCGGCTGGACTTCACCGTGATCGGCCGCGACGTCAACCTGGTCAGCCGGATTCAGACCGTCTGCGCCACCACCGGCCACCCGCTGCTGATGTCGCCGCGGTTCACGGCGCTGCTCGGTCGTCGGGGCAGCCGCTCCATCGGCCAGCACCCGCTGAAAGGCTTCGCCGAACCGATGGAACTGTTCGGCTGGCATCAGGCATGAACCGTCGGCATGGCTGGCGCGGCCCGCCACGGTCGAGCCATGCGTAAATGCAAAACTGTCTTCAGTATTTTGTATACCAGTTTCCATTGCGCTCCTGCTGTTGCGCTGCCATATGTGCAGTGCAACACGAACCGAGGAGAGCAACCATGCTGACCTTTCTCGTCCTTGGCACCGGCCTGAGCTTCGTTCTGCTGGCCTATGCCACGACCCGCTTCGCCACCCCGGACGCCGGCACCACGCCGATGGCGTCCCGCCCGGACGGCCGTTTCGGCGGTGCCGCCCCTGTCGACGAGTCCGAGGCCGCCACTCCGGCCTGGGCCAGCTTCCCGCGGGCGATGTAATGCCTTGCGGACACAGAAAAGGGAGGCGAGCGAGCCCGCCTCCCTGGGGGTTATCTCAGGCACCGGGAACCTCCCGGCCCGGTTTCAGTTGGCGAGGCGTGGTTCCCCTTCGGGAGCACGATCGGCTTCCACCCGCGACTGTTCGAGCGCCCGGGCGCGCATCGGCTTGAGCACGAACAGCGCCATCACCGCCGCGATCACATTCACCAGCGCGGCGAAGATGAACACCACGTCCCAGCTGCCGAACTGGCTGACCGCGACATTGGCGAAGGGCACCACCAGCGAGGCCGTTCCCTTGGCGGTGTACAGCAGCCCGGCATTGGTGGTCGCGTAGCGCGACCCGAAGGTGTCGCCGCAGGTCGCCGGGAACAGCGAGTAGATCTCGCCCCAGGCGAAGAACACCAGCCCGGTCAGGATCACGAACAGCACCGGGTCGCGGCCGAATTCCATCAGCAGCACGATGCCGACCGCCTCGAGGAAGAAGGCGATGAACATCGTGTTCTCGCGGCCGATCTGGTCGGAGACCCAGCCGAAGAACGGCCTGGTGACCCCGTTCAGCACCCGGTCGATCGACAGAGCGAAGGTCAGGGCCGGCATGGTCAGGCCGATCAGGCTGACCGGCACGTCGCCGATCTTGAAGTCCGATGCGATCGGGGCCAATTGCGCCGTCGCGAGCAGGCCGCCGGCGGCGACCATCACGAACATCACGTACATCACCCAGAACACGGGGCTCTTCAGCATCTCCGACGGCGCGAAGTCGCGCCGGGTCTGCGCCACCTTGGCCTTGGCCAGCGGCAGCACGCCCTTGGCCGGCACCGCCAGGAAGAACGACAGCACCAGCACCACGCCGCCCTGGATCAGGCCGAAGGTCATGAAGGTCGATTCATAACCCGACGACTTGATCATCGACGCGATCGGCACGATGGTCAGGGCCGACCCGGCGCCGAAGCCGGCGGCGGTCAGGCCGGCCGCCAGGCCGCGCCGGTCCGGGAACCATTTCAGCGCCGCCCCGACGCAGGTGCCGTAGACGGCGCCGGCGCCGACGCCGCCTATCGCCGCGGCGACGTACAGCAGGGTCAGCGAATCCGCCACCGAGTTCAGCGCCCAGGCGATGGCGCAGAGCAGGCCGCCGATCAGGACCACGATTTTCGGCCCGAACTTGTCGACGAACCAGCCTTCGACCGGCACCAGCCAGGTCTCGGTGACGACGAAGATGGTGAAGGCGACCTGGATCGACGCCCGGCCCCATTGATGGGCGGCGTCGATCGGGCCGACGAAGAGGGTCCAGCCATATTGCAGATTGGCGACCATCGCCATGCAGACGATGCCGATGGCGAGCTGGAGCCAGCGCCCCCCGAGCGGCCCTTTGATGGCCGGTACCCTTTGTGCAGTGTTTTCAGTCAGCATTTCCGTCCCAGTCCTTCGCATGTCGGTTGAGGCAACCCCATGGAATCGGAGGAGAACGGCCCGTGACGGACGCCATCGTCCTCGAGAAGGGGCTTGCGGGAGTGCAGCGTTGGACCTGAAGGTCGCGGTGCTGATGTCCCTGGTGCCGATACATTGTCGGCTGCCCCTCCCCTCGGTTTATGTCTTCTTCTCTATGGAGCCGTTATCGCCGGCCCTCTGGCATACCAAATCCAGAACTTCCCATACCAAAGAACGTTTCAATCGAGGTGACAAGCCGGAATCGTGGCTGCACCGCAGCATCCGGCCAAGTTCATTCCGCCGCGCCGGCCAGATCGAGCGCCCGGTCGCCGCGCAGCACCCGGATCATGGTGCGACCGAGATCGGCGGGGGATTCGGCGACGGCGATGCCGGCGGCCTTCAGCGCCTCAATCTTGTGGTCCGCGGTGTCGTGGCCGCCGGAGATCACCGCCCCAGCATGGCCCATGCGGCGGCCCGGCGGCGCGGTGCGCCCGGCGATGAAGCCCACGACGGGCTTCTTGGTGCCGCTGGCCTTCAGGAACTCGGCGCCCATCACCTCGGCGTCGCCGCCGATCTCGCCGATCATGATGATGCCCTCGGTCTCCGGATCGCCC
>NZ_JBFRHF010000018.1:0-163929 GCF_052115705.1 Inquilinus sp. 2KB_23
GTCCCCGGGCGCGGCGCTGCCCCCGGCCGCGACCGTCGCGCCGCCGGCCCCGGCCGCACCGCTGACCGCCTTTGACCGCCCGCTCGGCGCGGCCCTGGCGAACGAGCCGCCGGCCCCGGTCGTGGGCGACGGCCACATCGTGCTGCGCGCCACCGCCGACAGCTGGGTCCAGGTCCGCGACCGCCAGGGCGGGCTGGTGATGACCCGGGTGATGGCGGCGGGCGAGACCTATGCCGTGCCGTCGCAGGACGGCCAGCGGCTGACCACCGGCAACGCCGGCGGGCTGCAGATCGAGGTCGACGGCCAGCCGGCCACCGCCCTCGGCGCCCCGGGCCAGGTCGTGCGCAACGTCGCGCTCGATGCACAGAAGCTCCGCGGTGGTCCGGCGACCCCCAATTGACCCTGGGCGGCGCTCGTTCGACCCAGGCCGGATCCCATCGGATTTGGGATGCGGCCGGCGCCGGGCTATCATGCGTTTGGTCGCAGCGGCGCCCCGCGGATTGCAGGAACGCCGCCATGGGGCCATGTTGTCGCGAAACGCCATCTCGCCGCCAAACGAACGCATCACCTAAGGTCCTGTCATGAGCGCCGTCCGCGCCTATCGCCAGATCCAACGCCGCAAGTCCCGTGTGATCCATGTCGGCAAGGTGCCGGTGGGCGGCGATTCGCCGATCACCGTGCAGTCCATGACCAACACCCGGACGACGGACATCCAGGGCACGATCGACCAGATCCGCCAGCTCGAGATCGCCGGGGCCGACATCGTCCGCGTCTCCTGCCCGGACGAGGAATCCAGCGCCGCGCTGAAGTTCATCGTGCCGGAAGTGACCGTGCCGATCGTCGCGGACATCCATTTCCACTACAAGCGCGGCATCGAGGCGGCCCAGAACGGTGCCGCCTGCCTGCGCATCAACCCCGGCAACATCGGCTCGAAGGAGCGGGTGGCCGAGGTGGTGAAGGCGGCCAAGGACTACGGCTGCTCGATGCGGATCGGCGTCAATGCCGGGTCGCTGGAGCGCGAATTGCTGGAGAAGTACGGCGAACCCTGCCCGGAGGCGATGGTCGAGTCGGCGCTCAACCACATCCGCATCCTCGAGGACCACGACTTCTTCAACTTCAAGATCTCGTGCAAGGCGTCGGACGTGTTCCTCGCCGTCGCCGCCTACCAGGCGCTGGCCGAGGCCTGCGACTATCCCCTCCACATCGGCGTCACCGAGGCCGGCGGCCTGCGCAGCGGCACGGTGAAGTCCTCGGTGGGCCTGGGCATGCTGCTGTGGGCCGGCATCGGCGACACCGTCCGGGTCTCGCTCTCCGCCGATCCGGTCGAGGAGGTCAAGGTCGGCTTCGACCTGCTGAAGTCGCTCGGCCTGCGCCATCGCGGCGTCAACATCATCTCCTGCCCGTCCTGCGCCCGGCAGCAATTCGACGTGATCAAGACCGTCGAGGTGCTGGAGCAGCGGCTGGCCCACATCACCACCCCGATGACGGTCTCGGTGATCGGCTGCGTCGTCAACGGCCCGGGCGAGGCGACGATGACCGACATCGGCTTCACCGGCGGCGGCAAGGGCACCCATCAGGTCTACATCAACGGCCTGCCGAATCATCGGCTGAAGGATGAGGGCATCGTCGACCACCTGGTCTCGCTGGTCGAGGACAAGGCCCGCCAGATCGACGCCGAGCGGGCGATCGCCGAGGCGGCAGCGGCCCAGGCGGCTGAGTGATGCGGCGCCTGTCCGGCCGCTAGCGGGCCCGGTCCCCTCTCCGACCGGCCCCGTTCCCTTGACTTGAGCATCCCGTGCATCTCGACGAAAACCTGAACCGTGTCCTGTCCCGCGTCGCGGAGCTGCGCGACGGCATGGGCACCGGCAAGCTGACGCCGGACCAGTTCACCGCCTTCTCCAAGGAATATTCCGAGCTCGAGCCGATCGCCGACGAGATCTCGGCGCTGCACCGGGCCCGGGCCGAGCTGGCCGAACTCGAGACGCTGGCCGCGACCGAGACCGACCCGGAGATGAAGGCCCTGGCGCAGGACGAGCTGTTCGCCCTGCGCGACAGCCTGCCGGGGCTGGAGCGGCGGGTGCAGGTCCTGCTGCTGCCCAAGGACGAGGCCGACGATCGCAACGCCATCCTCGAGGTTCGGGCCGGCACCGGCGGCGACGAGGCGGCGCTGTTCGCCGCGGATCTGTTCCGGATGTACCAGCGCTACGCCGCGATCCGCGGCTGGCGCTTCGAGGTGCTCGACATCGCCGAGACGCCGCTGGGCGGCTACAAGGAGGCCTCGGCCGAGATCAACGGCCGCAGCGTCTTCGCCCGGCTGAAGTTCGAAAGCGGCGCCCACCGCGTCCAGCGCGTGCCGGAGACCGAGACCCAGGGCCGCATCCACACCTCTGCCGCCACCGTGGCGGTGCTGCCGGAGGCGGAGGAGGTCGACATCCAGATCGACGACAAGGATCTGCGCATCGACGTGTTCCGGGCCCAGGGCGCCGGCGGCCAGCACGTCAACAAGACCGAAAGCGCGGTCCGCATCACCCATCTCGCCACCGGCATCGTGGTGGTGATGCAGGACGAGAAATCGCAGCACAAGAACCGCGCCAAGGCGATGAAGATCCTGCGCGCCCGGCTGTACGAGGCCGAGCGCGCGGCCAAGGACGCGGTGCGCGCCGCCGACCGCAAGAGCCAGGTCGGCTCCGGCGACCGGTCGGAGCGGATCCGCACCTACAACTTCCCGCAGGGGCGGGTCACCGACCACCGCATCAACCTGACGCTCTACAAGATCGAGAAGGTGCTGGCGGGCGAGGCGCTGGACGAGCTGGTCGAGGCGCTGATCGCGGAGGACGAGGCGGCCCGCCTCGCCGCGCTCGCCGACCAGCCCTGAGAGTGGTGAGAATCGCCGAGGCCCTGCGCGACGGCACCGCCCGGCTGGCCGCAGCCGGCATCGACAGCGCCGTCTCCGACGCCCGCATCCTGCTGATGGCGGCGCTCGGCTGCGATCGGACGGGGTTGCTGTCGCGCGCGGCGGAGGCGCTGCCGGATGCGGCGGCCGCCCGCTATGCCGGCTTCCTGGCGCGGCGGGCGGCGCATGAGCCGGTGTCGCGCATCCTCGGGCACCGCGAGTTCTGGAGCCTCGATTTCGCGCTCGGCCCGGCGACGCTGGACCCACGCCCGGACAGCGAGACTTTGGTCGAGGCGGCGCTGGCCGCCTGCCCGGACCGGCCGCTGCGCGTGCTCGACCTCGGCACCGGCACCGGCTGCCTGCTGCTGGCCGTGCTGCACGACCGGCCGGCCGCCTTCGGCCTCGGGGTCGACCGCAGCGAAGCCGCCGCCGCCACCGCCCGCGCCAACGCCAGGGCGCTGGGCCTGGCCGACCGGGCGGCCTTCCTGGTCGGCGACTGGGCCACGGCGCTCGACGCCCGCTTCGATCTCGTGCTGTCCAACCCGCCTTATATTCCGGAGGCGGAGATCGTCGCGCTGGACCCCGAGGTGCGCGACCACGACCCGCATCTGGCCCTGTCCGGCGGCGCCGACGGGCTGGACGCCTATCGGGCGCTGGCGGCGGCACTGCCCG
The DNA here is from genome assembly GCF_052115705.1 of Inquilinus sp. 2KB_23. Taxonomy (NCBI): domain Bacteria; kingdom Pseudomonadati; phylum Pseudomonadota; class Alphaproteobacteria; order Rhodospirillales; family Rhodospirillaceae; genus Inquilinus; species Inquilinus sp. 2KB_23. The sequence goes on from NZ_JBFRHF010000018.1 coordinate 3,566, forward strand.
GCCTGCTGGCCCCCGGCGGCACGGCGGTGGTCGAGCTGGGCATCGGGCAGGCGGCCGATGTGGCGGCGCTGTTCCGGGCCGCCGGCCTTGACATTGCCGCCACGCCGCACGATCTCGCAGGCATTCCGCGCTGCCTCGTGGCGAAAAAAGAATTTGGCCCGGCGTCGGAATGCCGCTAGGGTTCAGCTATTCCGTTCATTCCGGACTTGACCGCACGAGGCGGCCGCCGATTCGGCGTTGGAAGGGACGAGGACGCTGGGCCCTGCCGCATCAGGCGGCATTGTGGCACGGCAGCGTGGCAAACAGCGATCTGCAGAAGCAAGGCTGATGAGACCAGGACCGAATTCACGGCGTGCGCGCGGCAGAAATAGCGGCGGGGGCGGCGGCGGCGGGGGTGGCGGTGGTGGTGGAGGAGGCGGGGGCGGCGGCGGTGGTAATCCGCAGCGGCGCTCGAACAGCCTGCCCAACCGCAACCAGACCATCGACAGCAACGGCCCGGATATCCGCATCCGCGGCAATGTCTTCCAGGTCTATGACAAGTATATGGGTCTGGCGCGCGACGCCCATTCGTCGGGCGACCGCGTCATGGCCGAAAACTACCAGCAGCACGCGGAGCATTACGTCCGCATCATCAATGCGATGAACGAGGCCTATGGCCAGCCGCCGCATCAGCAGCCGTCGCCGGACGGCAGCCGCGAGCAGCCGGGCGTCGATTCCGATTACGATCCGCTGACCAGCCCGGCGCCCCAGCGCCGCGAATTCGAGGCGCGCAGCGAGGGTGGCGATCGCCCGCAGCAGCAGCAGCGCCGCGATTTCGAGCCGCGGGGCGACAATGGCCAGCAGCGCCGGGACTTCGAACCGCGCGGCGAGACCAACGACCGCCAGCCCCGCCGCGAATACGAAGCCCGCGGCGAGAATGGCGATCGCCAGCAGCAGCCGCGCCGGGACTTCGAGCCGCGCAGCGAGAATGGCGAGCGTCCGCCGCGGCGGGAGTTCGAGCCGCGCAACGAGGGCGGCGACCGGCCGCCGCGCGAGCAGAACTATCGCGACCGTGACGGCCGTCCGCCGCGCGACCGCGACCAGAACGCCCGCGATCCCAACCGCGAGCAGCAGGGCCAGCCTCGCGGCGAGCGCTTCGCCGGCCAGCGCGACGGCCGGCCGGACTATCGCAACGATCGGCAGCAGCCCTCGCCGCGCGACCTGAACGCGCCGCAGCCGCATGTTCCGGGCCCGCTCGAATCGCCCGCGCTCGAAGATCCGGCCTCGGCCAGCTTCGGCGCCGACCCGCGGGACCAGGAAGACAGCACCGTCGGCAGCAGCGTCGATATGGAACTGGCATTGCCGGCATCGATCGTCGCCCGTCCGCGCCGTGGTCGTCCGCCGCGCGCCGTGGCGCCGGCCGAAGTCGCCGCACCCTCGGCCGAAGCTCCGGCGCCCGTCGCGCCGGCTCCGGCGCCAGAACCGGCCCCGGCCCCTGTGGCTCCGCCCGAAGCATCGGCCCAGCCGGCCCTGCCCGGCGTGACCGCGGGTGACGAGGCGCCCGCGGCGCCGAAGCGCCGGCCCGGCCGGCCGCGCAAGGTCAAGCCGGTGGAAGGCAGCGAACCAAGCGGCGAGTGATCGTTCTGCAGATCCAAAGGAAAACCCGGCTTCGGCCGGGTTTTCTGCTTTCAGGCCACAGGTGAAGCGATTCGCAGCGAAACGCTTTCCTCACCAAAATCCAATAAGTCGATGAAACCGCGGTAGAGATTCGGGAACCCGATCCCGAAACCTTCTGTTGTCGAGGTATCCCTGGCGAGATGCCTTGCTGGACAGGAGAATAGATCATGCGAACCACCCTGATGGCTGCCGCTTCTGCTTTGGCCCTTCTGGCTGTGCCGGCCATGGCGCAGACCACGACCGGCACGACGGCGCCGGCAACCACCACCGCGGCGCCCGCGGCCACGGCGGCCGCCCCCGCGGTCACGGCGGGTGAACAGACGCTGCCCGACAGCCACATCCTCGGCTCCGACCTGATCGGCGCCAGCGTCACCAACGCCAACGGCGATTCGATCGGCAAGACCTCCGACGTGCTGGTCACCAAGGACAGCAAGACGGTCGACGCGGTGGTGATCGATGTCGGCGGCTTCCTCGGCATCGGCTCGAAATCCGTCGCCATCCCGCTGGAGCAGCTGACCATCGGCGCGCGTCCGGACCAGGGCGTGAAGACCGCCATGACCAAGGAGCAGCTGGAGGCGCTGCCGGCCTTCGAGGGCCGCAAGGCCGAAGCCCCGCCGCCGGCCGGCGGCACCATGGGCGGCAGCTCGACCACCGGCACCACATCCGGCGGCTGATGCGGCTGGGACACTGCTCGGGTCTCGGCGGGCCGGCGCTCCGAAGAGCGCCGGCCTTTTGCCGTCGGCGTCAGAGAGGGGTGAAGTGGCCGGGCGTGCCGCGCACCTGGCGGAAGCCGAGTGGGGCCGGCGCGCTCAGGCGGGCATGATCGATCCGGGCCGCGTTCATCGCGGCGAGGGCTGGTGTCTCCGCCAGGGCGGCCACGATCGAATGCCAGTCCTGCGGGGCGTCCCGCGCTTCCAGGGCCGCGGCCAGGGCGCGGGCGAACTCCAGGTCTTCCGGATAGTCGATCGTCATCCGCAGCGCGGCGTGGCCGGTGTCGGACAGCCCGGCCTGCAGGTTGATGCGGTCGCAATCGGGGTGCCGCCGGATATAAAGCGAGACATGCTCGCGATCCGGGGTCAGCGTCGCCTCCCGCTCCGCCCGGAACAGCCAGTCGGCGGTCATGATTTCGCAGTCCAGGCCGTGCGGATAGCTCGACGGGGCGCAGTTGGTGGCGTAGTCGGCCCCGGCCTCACGCTGCAGCGCCACCACGTCGCCGCACAGCACGGGGTCGATGAAGGGGCAGTCGGAGGTCACCCGCATCACGTGGGTGGCCCCCACCAGGCGGGCGGCGTCGGCGTAGCGGGCCAGCACGTCGCTCTCGGAGCCGCGGAAGGCGGTGCAGCCCACCCGCTGGGCGGCCTCCGCGATCACCTCGCCCTCGGCGGTGTCGACCGTGGCGCAGCACACCACGTCGATGCCGGGAATGGCCAGGCAGCGCGTCAGGCATTCCTCCAGCACGGTGCGCCGGCCCAGCCGCTGCATCACCTTGCCGGGCAGCCGCGTCGATCCCATCCGGGCCTGGATGATTGCAGCCGTCACCGCCATCGAGGGACTCCCTGTCGACCGTCGCGGCGCCGGTCCGGCGCCGTCGATCGCTCACCGCATGAAAAGCGGGCGCATCCGGTGGGATGCGCCCGTCGAACCGTCCGTTCCGGCTCAGCCCTTCTTCAGCTCGGCCTCGAGCTCCGGGATCAGCTTGAACAGGTCGCCGACCAGGCCGTAATCGGCGACCTGGAAGATCGGCGCCTCTTCGTCCTTGTTGATCGCCACGATCACCTTGGAGTCCTTCATCCCGGCGAGATGCTGGATCGCGCCCGAGATGCCGACGGCGATGTAGAGGTCCGGCGCCACCACCTTGCCGGTCTGGCCGACCTGGTAGTCGTTCGGCACGAAGCCGGCGTCGACCGCGGCGCGGCTGGCGCCGATCGCGGCGCCGAGATGGTCGGCGATGCCTTCCAGGATCTTGAAGTTCTCCGACGACCCCATGGCGCGGCCGCCCGAGATGATGATCCGGGCCGAGGTCAGCTCCGGCCGTTCGGACTTGGTCAGCTCCTGGCCGACGAAGGTCGACAGCCCGGCATCGGCCTTGGCCTCGACCGTCTCGATCGCGGCCGACCCGCCTTCCGCCGACGCGGCGTCGAAGCCGGCGCCGCGGACGGTGATGACCTTGATCGGATCGCTCGACTGCACCGTGGCGATGGCGTTGCCGGCATAGATCGGGCGCTCGAAGGTGTCGGCGCCGATCACCGCGGTGATGTCGGAGATCTGCTGCACGTCGAGCAGGGCCGAGACGCGCGGCAGCAGGTTCTTGCCGGCGCTGGTCGCGGTCGCCAGCACATGGCCGTAGCCCTTGGCGAGGTCGGCGACCAGCGGGGCCACGGTCTCGGCCGGCTGGTGCTCCAGGGCCGGCGATTCGGCCAGCAGCACCTTGGTCACGCCGGCGATCCTGGCCGCGGCCTCGGCCGCGGGGCGGGCGCCGGACCCGGCCACCAGGATGTGGATGTCGCCGCCGATCTTCTGGGCCGCGGTGACGGCGTGCAGCGTGGCGGCTTTCAGCGTGGCGTTGTCGTGGTCGGCTACGATCAGGATCGACATGTCTTTCATCCCCGCCTTCAGATCACGCGCGCTTCGGTCTTCAGCTTGGCGACCAGCTCCTGGACGCTGCCGACCTTGACGCCGCCCTTGCGCTTCGCCGGCTCGACCACCTTCAGCGTCTTCAGCCGCGGCGCCGGGTCGACGCCCAGATCGGCCGGGGTGATGGTGTCGAGCTGCTTCTTCTTCGCCTTCATGATGTTCGGCAGCGACGCGTAGCGCGGCTCGTTCAGGCGAAGGTCGGTGGTGACGATCGCCGGCAGCTTGACCCGGATGGTCTCAAGCCCGCCATCGACCTCGCGGGTCACCAGTGCGGCGCCGTCCTCCAGCACCAGCTTCGAGGCGAAGGTCGCCTGGGCCCAGCCCAAGAGCGCCGCCAGCGACTGGCCGGTCTGGTTGGCGTCGTCGTCGATCGCCTGCTTGCCCAGGATCACCAGCTGCGGCTGCTCGCGGTCGACCAGCGCCTTCAGCAGCTTGGCCACGGCCAGCGGCTGCAGCTCGACATCGGTCTGGACCAGGATGCCGCGGTCGGCGCCCATGGCCAGGGCGGTGCGGATCGTCTCCTGCGACTGCGCCGGCCCGATCGACACGGCGACGATCTCGGTCGCCTTGCCGGCTTCCTTGATCCGGATCGCTTCTTCGACCGAGATCTCGTCGAAGGGGTTCATCGACATCTTGACGTTGGCCAGGTCGACGCCGGACCCATCGGCCTTGACCCGGACCTTGACGTTGAAGTCGATCACCCGTTTGACCGGGACCAGGATCTTCATCGGCTCGCACTCCATCGGACGGCGCTTTTTACGCTGCGGTATGACGCTTTTAGGGCCCAGGGACGGGATCGGCAACCGCCCCGGGGCGGATAGCGCACAGAGACCCGGATTCCGGGCCCCGGGTCCATCCGATCCGCGACGGTTTGTAGCCCGCCGCCGACGGCGGGCAGGTTACGGCTTCGGCAGGCCGGGGTCGAAGGTCGGGCCGCCCATGCAGGGCGCGACGATGTCGGAGCATTGCGCGGTGCGCTGGTAGCCGCCGGAGGTGCGGTACCGGACCTCGGCGACACGGCCGTCGACCACGGTGAAGGTGGCCTCGCAGTAGTTGGGGTCCAGCGCGCTGGTGCCGATCGGGAAGCCGACTCCGGCATTGACCGGGCTGACCCCGATGCTGGCGCCCGGGCCGCCGGTGCCGAAGCTGCCGGCGCCGGCCGCCTCGTCCGCGCTCATCCCCGCGCTCTGATAGGTCAGGTACTGGGTGTTGCCGACGTTGCGGGTGCGGTTGGGCGTGCCGGCGCAGGACAGCAGCTGGGCCTGGCTGGTGCCGACCAGTTCGGTCTGTGCGGTCAGGGCCTGCTGCTGCCGGGCGGCGCGCTCGGCGCAGCCGGTGAGGGCGACGATGGCGAGCCCGGCCAGGACGGCGTGGCGAAGGGACATGGACAACGACTCCGAGGGCAGGACGACAGATTCAGACCACGATATCACGGCCGGCGCGATCGCAAGCCGGCTTCCGTCGGCCCCGCTTCAGTCAATGGGGTCTAGAGCTGCCGGGCGATGCGCTGCGCCATGTCCTGCGGCGACAGCTGCGGCGGCAGGATGTCGAGCACGGTCCACTCCGGCCCCATCAGGTAGGTGAAGGCGGAATGGTCCATCAGATAGGTGGCGCCGTCGCCCTGCGGCGCCTTCTGGTAGTAGACGCGGAAGGATTTCGCCGCCTTGGCGATCTGCTCCGGCGTGCCGCTCAGGCCGACGATGCGGGGGCTGAAGGCCTGGGCGTACTGGCCGACCACCTCGGGCGTGTCGCGCTCCGGGTCCACGGTGACGAAGACAGGCACCACCTTGTCGGCCTTCGGCCCCAGCTGGTCCAGCGCGGTCGCCATGGCGGACAGTTCGGTCGGGCAGACGTCGGGGCAGGTGGTGTAGCCGAAGAAGACCAGCGCGTATCTGCCGGCGAAGTCCTTCTCGGTGACCGGCTTGCCGGCCGGGTCGACCAGCGCGATCGGGCCGCCGACCGAGCCGAAGCCCTGGCCGACCACGCCGCGCCCGCCCGGGGGGCCCAGCCAGAAGGCCACGGCGGCGGCGATGGCGATGGCGGGCACCGCCAGGACCAGGATGCGCAGGATCCGCTTCTTCCACATCTCGACCGGTCTTCCCCCTCGCGTCATGATCCCCGTCATAGGCGCGGCGCGGCCGCAGCCACAAGGGCGCGCTGCGTCGCACGGATCGAGGGGGGACACATGGCGGATCGCAAGGGGCCGGCGGCGGCGACCGGCGACGCGGATGCGGAAAGCGGCACCGCCGGCGGCGACGACCGCCGCGAGGCCCTGGCGGCGCTGGAGGTGATGCGCCGGCGCGGCCTGATCGACGAGGCGACCTATCTGGCCCGGAAGCGCGAGATCGAGGCGGGCTGAGGCCGCTACCCCATCAGCACCGCCAGCAGCACCGGCAGGGTGGCGATGCTGACCAGGGTGCCGACCACCACGGCGCCCGCCACCTCCTGCACCGGGCCGCCGTAGCGGGCGGCGAACAGGTAGTTGAACACCGCCGGCGGCATGGCGGATTGCAGGATCAGCACGCTGGCGGTCTGGTGCGGGATGTCGAACAGCCAGACCACGCCGATGCCGGCGGCGAGGCCCAGCGCCAGGCGCAGCCCGGCCAGCCACAGGCTGAGGCCGAGATTGGCGATGCGCAGGCTGGCCAGCGAGACGCCGAGCGCGATCAGCATCAGGGGCAGGGTGACGCCGCCCAGCAGCTCGGTGGCGTTGGCGAGCCAGCGCGGCGCCTCGATGTCGGCGGCGGCGAAGGCGATGGCCAGCAGGATGGCGTAGATCGTCGGCGTCTTCAGCAGCTCCGTCCACTTGCTGTGGCCGGAGGCGCAGGAGACGCCGACGGTGAACTGCAGCATGGTCATCGCGGCGGAGAAGGGCAGGGCCAGCGCCAGCCCCTCGTCGCCGAAGGCGAAATAGGCGATCGGCAGGCCGAGATTGCCGGCATTGGGCAGCATCACCGTCGGCAGGAACGGCCGCACCGCGTGGCCCGACAGCCGCAGCGCCAGCCCGCCGACCAGGCCGCAGGCGAACACCGCCAGGAAGGCCAGCCCGGCCTGGCCCAGGATCTCGCCGGCCGGGACATGGAACTTGGTCAGGGCCGAGAACACCAGGCAGGGCGACCCGACATAGGTCACCAGCCGGGTGACGAAGCCGAGGTCGAAGGGATGGCGCGACCGGGCCCAGACATAGCCGACCCCGGCGGCGGCGAAGACCGGGGCCAGCACCGGGACCAGGGCTTCGATCAGGGCGATCATCGGCGCGGCGCCACCGGCCCGCCGGTCGCCTCGGCGCAGCGCCGGACGGCCAGGGCGATGACCACGCCCAGCCAGGCGCCGGCGACGATGTCCGCGGGGTAGTGCGAGGTGACGACGACGCGGCTCAGCGCCACCAGCCCGCCCAGCGCGGCGAAGGCCCAGCCCCAGCGCGGATACAGGATCCACAGCGCGGTCATCGCCGTGGCCATGGTCTGGGCGTGGCCGGACGGGAAGCTGTTCGAGAACAGGTCCCAGCCGAAGGGGTGGGGCGCGAAGGCGTCCTGGCGGAACAGGTGGCGCGGCCGTGGCCGGCCGATCGCGGCCTTCAGCAGCCAGTTGGCCACGGTGGTCGCCACCAGCGCCGCCAGCATGAAGCCGAAGCCGCGGGCTTGCCGCAGCCGTCGGGCCCGCACGTCGCCATAGGCGGCCAGGAAGGCGGCGACGCGCCAGCCGAGCCAGCCCAGGATCGCCAGGGCGTACCACCACACCCCCAGGCCGATATCGGTGAAGACCTTGATCGCGGCGATCGCCGCCGACCGGCGATGGGCCTCGAACCACAGCGCCGCCGGCCGGTCGACCAAGGCGACCAGCAGCAGGCACAGCACCAGGGCGGCCAGGAAGCTGGCCAGCACCGGCCGCCCGGCGAGGCGTTGCCTCGATGCCGCAATGATTTCCGACAGCCCCACGCGCCCCTCCGTTCCCTCGGTCGTTTACGACGGAATGGCAGGGGCGGGAAGCGCCGTTGCGGTCGTTGTTCAGCGCGAAGATAGGAGGCTATCCTTTCCCCAAAGGGGAGAGAGGCGCATGGAATGGACGCCGGCAACCAGACAGGACGTCCAAGAGGCGCTCCGGAGGGATTGGACTGGCGCCGATCCTGTCCTCCAGTCGTGACTCGGTCACTACCTTGTGGAGCCGTCTCCCGCGCTGCTGATGCGGTTCGGCAAGGAAGAGAATGCCTTCATTGTCGCGCGCGGCGCCCGCTTCGTTGTGTTCTTCGACGACGTAGAGGAGGAGTTCGGCATCGCTGAGGAGGTCGACGGCCGCCTGTCGGGCGTCTCCTTCTGCGGTGACCTGATGTTCGCACTGCAGGAGCTTCATCGCCGGGAAGGTGGCGAGCGGGACTTGAAGCCGTGAGCGCGAACCGTGTCCTCACAGATCGAGCACGAGGTCTTCCGTGGGGCGGCTGCAGCAGATCAGCACCGTGCCGTCGGCCGGCGGATCGATCGGCGTGGGCTGGTAGTCGACGGTGCCGGCGACCAGCCCGGTCTGGCAGTTGTGGCAGACGCCGGTCCGGCACGACCACCGGACGGGGACATCGCACGCCTCGGCAAGCTCGAGCAGGCTGTGGACATCCGGCCGCCAGCGGACGGCGAGGCCGCTGCGCGCGAAGGTGACCTGCGGCCCGGTGCCCGCGGGGCCATCCGGCAGGTGCGGCGGGCGCTTCGCACCGGCGGCCACGCCCGGCGTCATCGAGGGGCCGGACCCGAACGCCTCGGTGTGGATGCGGCCGGCCGCCACGCCCCAGGCCGCGAGGCCGCTGGTGAATTCGCTCATGAACGCGGCCGGCCCGCACAGATAGACATCGGCGTCGCGCGGCACGCCCAGCTCCTGCAGCACGCCCACGCTCAGGCGGCCAGGGGCATCGAAGTCGCGCCCGGGCCGGTCGGCGGGGCCGGGCGCGCTGTAGCGGATATGGCTGCGGCCATGCGCCAGGGCCGCCAGCAGCCTGCGCACTTCGGCGGCGAACGGGTGCTCCCCGCCGTTGCGTGACCCCTGGATCCACCAGACCTCCCGGGTGGATGACGCGGCGGCCAGGGCATGCAGCATGGCGAGGACGGGGGTGGCGCCGATCCCGGCGCTCACCAGGATGACGGGGCCGTCGCCCGGCTGCAGCACGAAGCTGCCGCGCGGGGCGCTGACCTCGACGACATCCCCGATCTGGACTTGCCTGTCGATATAGCTCCCCGCCACGCCATGGGCGTTGACGCCGACGCTGACGCGATAGTGGGAAGTGCCCTGCTCGCCCGACAGCGAATAGCTGCGCAGCAGGGGAGCGGCGCCGGATGCGGGCTTGAGCCGGAGCACCACGAACTGCCCGGGCGATGCCGGCGCCAGCGGATGGGTGTCGACGGGTTCCAGCACCAGCGATGTCACGCTGCCGCTCTCGCGGATCTTGCCCGCCACCCGCAGCGGCCGGAACCCCGGCCAAGCCGGGGGCGGGGCGGTTGCCGGACCCAGCCCGGGATTGCCCGCCGCGGTCCCGCCGCCCTCCTGCCGCTGCCGCAGCAGCGCCTCGAACGAGGTACGCCAGCCCGCGCTCAGGGCCGGGATGCGCAGCGCCTGCTCCAGCTGTCCGGTCGGATGGCCTGGCAGATACAGCAGCGCATTGATCTGGGCGACGGTCAGCGGCTCGGGGCCGGCGGCCAGCTGCACGATCTCGTCGCCGGCTTCGACCTCCCCCTCCTCGATGACGCGAAGGTAGAACCCCGGCCGGCCCTCCGCGACCAGCATGGCCGCCATCTGCGGCTCGTCGAGGCGGATGCCGACCCGGTAGCAGGTGACGCGCGGCTGGGTCACCTCGAACACCGCCTGCCCGATGCGATAGCGATCGCCGATGCGGACATCGTCGTCGGACAGGCCGTCGACGGTGAAGTTCTCCCCGAACTGTCCGTAGCCCAGCTCGGCCCGGCCGAGCCGCTTCCGCCAGTGCCGATACGAGTCGAGCTGATAGACGAAGACGGCCCGATGCTCCCCGCCATGGCCGGCGAGGTCGCCCTGGCCGTCGCCATCGATGTTGAGGCGCCGCACCATGCGCCGGCCCTGGACCGGCTCTTTCCAGACGGCCGTCCGGACCGTCTTTCCACGCCATGCGATATCGCGCGGCAGGCCGACATTGACTGAAAGCAATCGCGCCATTGTTCGCTCTGCGCCAGAGGTCCGGATGGGCTGAGCTTGTCCCGCGGCTCGGCCGGGGGCAAGGGCTTCGCTGCCGACCGGTGCGGCAGATGGCGGGCCGAGCCTGCGCGAAGGCTGAGATCCGGGTGCAGTCCAAATCCGGCATCGCAATCTTAAATAGCTCATAATTTGTGTTTTATTATAAAATTGATCTCCTGATAAATGTATTATTAAAATTCAATGCGGGACCGATACGTAGATCAACAGGAGTGCAGCATGGGCGACCCCAGCCAGGATCGCGCGGCCGAGTCCGGCCTCGACCTTCACCCCCTCGCCGGCCGGATCGGCGCCGAGATCCGCGGGCTCCGCCTGTCGGGCGATCTCGACCCCGCCACCCTCGCCGGGCTGCGCGCGGCGCTGCACCGGCACAAGGTGGTCTTCCTGCGCGACCAGCGGCTCGACGATGCCGGGCAGGAGGCCTTCGCCCGGGCGCTGGGCGACCCGGTGGCGCATCCGACCCAGCCGGTGGCCGGCGGCGCCGACTTCCTGCTCGAGCTCGATTCCGCCCGCGGCCAACGCGCCAACTCCTGGCACACCGACGTCACCTTCGTCGACGCCTACCCCCAGGCCTCGATCCTGCGGGCGGTGGTGCTGCCGGAGTTCGGCGGCGACACCATCTGGGCCAACACCGCCACCGCCTATCTCGACCTGCCGGCGCCGCTGCGCAGCCTGGCCGACCAGCTCTGGGCCCTGCACAGCAACGACTACGACTATGCCGCCTCGCATCCCGAGGCGACGGCGGAGCGGCTGCGCTACCACCGGGAGGTCTTCGCCTCGACCCTGTACGAGACCGAGCATCCGGTGGTGCGGGTGCATCCGGCGACCGGCGAGCGGACGCTGGTGCTGGGCCATTTCGTGCGCCGCTTCCTCGGCCTGTCGGCCAATGAATCGGCGCAACTGTTCACGGCGCTGCAGGCCTATGTGACGCGGCCGGAGAACACGGTGCGCTGGCGCTGGCGGGTGGGCGACGTGGCGATCTGGGACAACCGCGCGACCCAGCACTACGCGGTCAACGACTATGGCGACCAGCGCCGCGTGGTGCGCCGCGCCACCATCGCCGGCGACGTGCCGGTGGCCATCGACGGCCGCCGCAGCGTGACCCGGGTCAAGGCGGCGCGCGAGGCCGAGCCGGTGGCGGCATAGGCCGTCACCGGCCGCCGGTCACCACAGGGTGTAGCCGCCGTCGATGACATAGGCCGCCCCGGTCACATAGGCGGCGGCGGGGCTGGCCAGGTAGACGGCCAGGGGACCGATCTCCGGCGGGTTGCCCGGCCGCCCCATCGGCACGTTGCGGACGAAGGTCTCGATCACTTCGGGCGCCGTTTCGTTCCAGGCCCGGTTGGCGTCGGTCATGAACAGGCCGGGGCAGATGGCGTTGACGGTGATGCCGTGCGGCGCCCAATCGGCCGCGGCGCAGCGGGTGAAATGCAGCACCGCCGCCTTGCCGGTCTCGTAGTGACGCCCGCCGATGTCGCGATTGGCGATCAGGGCGCTGATCGACGCGATGTTGATGATCCGGCCGCCCTGGCCGCGGGCCAGCATGGCGGTGCCGATGATCCGGGTGCCCAGGAAGCAGCTGGTCAGGTTGAGGTCGATCATCTCGCGCCAGGTCTCCAGCGTCTCGGCCTCGATCGGGACGTTCACCTCGCGGTTGCCGACATTGTTGATCAGGATGTCGACGGGCCCGGTTTCGGCCAGGATGCGCTCGAAGGCCGACTGGCATTCCTCCGGCACCGCCATCTCCGCCTTGACCGTCCAGGCCTGGCGGCCGCGCGCGCGGATCTCCGCGGCGGCCGCATCGAGCGTCGATTGGGTGCGCCCGGTGATGATGACATCCGCCCCGGCCTCGGCCAGGGCCAGCGCCATCTCGCGGCCCAGGCCGCGGCTCGCGCCGGTGACGAGAGCCCGCTTGCCGTCGAGCCCGAACCAATCCGCCAGTCCCATCCGAAGCCCCCATCTCTGCGCGTCGCTGCCGGTCCGACGCCACCATGGCATGGTCCCACTCGGTCCGGTAGCGCAGGCAGGTCGGCGAGCGGGAGAAAGGCCGGCGCAAGCTCCGATGGTGCGTAAACACGATGTATATAGTTTAATCCGCGTTTTTTGTTCATGATACGTTCCATGGATATGACGCAATCCGACTCCGGCGAGATCCGGCCGACCGACCCCGACCTGAAATGGACGGGATGGGCGCTGGACCGGCTGCGTGAGGCGGTCGAGATCGACAGCCGCACCAAGCGGATGACCGCCGACCAGCAGTCGCGGGGATCGGCGGAGCCGGAGACGCCGGACTACGCGCTGATGCAGTCGCGCCTGTCCCGGTCGATTCGGCTGTCGATCGCGATGACCGAACGGATCCGGGCGGATTATCTCGCGCGCCGGGACGGGCGGGAGGAGTCGGGCGAGCAGGAGCGCCGCCAGAAGCGGCGAGAGCAGGCCGTCGACTCCGCCGCCGCGGCGATGGCGCAGCCCGGCGATGTCGAGGACGCCGACACCATGCGGTCGATGGTGCGGGAGACGCTGGCCGAGGACGAGGTCCTGGACGCGCAGATCGACATGCTGTCGCCGCAGGATTTCGTGCGGGCCGTCTGCCGCAAGATCGGCCGCCCGCCGGATCCGGCGTGGCTGCCGCAGGGCTGGGACGACGGCGTCGAGGCGACGGCTGTCGAGGTTTCGCCGGCGGGGATCGCCGGACGCCGATCCGCGGAAGCCTGGCCTCGGCCGCCGGATGAGCCCGCCGCCGGCCGGGCTTTGCCGAAGCCATGGACGCCGGACAGCAGTTGAAGGTTTCATTCCTGCTCTCCTTTCCGTCATCCCCGCGACAGCGGGGATCTTGTCGCCGCTCGTGCTGATGGGGATTCCCGCTTTCGCGGGAATGACAAACTGACGTGAAGGCCCCGAAGGCCCCTCGCTCGGTTCGCGGCTCGTCGTCCCTTGCCCTATCCCCTCCAGGGGGATAGGATCGTCTCATGAGTCATGCCAACAACCCCGAGATCCTGGGCCGGCTGAAGCGGGCGCAGGGGCATCTCGCCGCCACGCTGCGCATGGTCGAGGCCGGCACCGACGGGCTCGCCATCGCCCAGCAGCTGCAGGCCGTGGTCAAGGCGGTGGAGAAGGCCAAGACCATGCTGATCCTCGACCATGTCGACCATTGCGTCGCGCATCTCAGCAACGGCGCGGGCGAGGGCCGCGATGCCCGGATGGCGGCCGAAGACCGTGATGCCCGGCTGGCCTCGCTGCGCGAGATCACCAAGTATCTGTGAGCCCCCAATTTCGTTGAGCCCCCAATTTCGTTGAGCCCCCAATTTCGTTGAGACTGCCATGTGCTGCCGTGTCGCCGTCGAACGGGTCTATCGCGAGCTGTGCGCCCGGGCCGAACCGCCGGAATGGGCCTTCGATGCCGCCTTGACCCTGTACCGCCACAACCACCCCGACGTGCCGGTGGAGCTGGCGGCGCGCGAGGTGCGCGACTGGACCGGGCATCCGGCCCTGCTGCACTGATCTTCCGGAAGATCCGAATGCACAGCCATTCCCTCGATTCCTGGCGGCACGAGCATCTGTTCCTCGGCGCCGACCACGCCCGCAACGAACGCCGCACCCGCTGGGTGGTGGTGCTGACCGCGGCGATGATGGTGGCGGAGATCGCCGGCGGCCTCGCCTTCGGGTCGATGGCGCTGCTGGCCGACGGGCTGCACATGGCCACCCATGCCGGCGCGCTCGGCGTCGCGGCGCTGGCCTATCGCTATGCCCGCCGCCACGCCCGCGACCCGCGCTTCGCCTTCGGCACCGGCAAGCTGGGCGACCTCGCCGGTTTCGCCAGCGCCCTGGTCCTGGCCGTGGTCTCGGTCGGCATCGGCTGGGAATCGGTGGTGCGGCTGCTGAACCCGGTCGCCATCGCCTATGACGAGGCGATCGTCATCGCGGTCGTCGGCCTCGCCGTCAACATCGCCAGCGCCTGGCTGCTGCGCGACGACGATCACCACGGTCATCACCACCATGGCCACGACCACGCTCATGACCATGGCCATGCTCACGACCATGGGCACCACGCCCATGGCCGCGACAACAACCTGCGCGCCGCGTACCTGCATGTGCTGGCCGATGCCGTGACCTCGGTCGGCGCCATTCTCGGCCTGCTCGCCGGCCGGTTCTATGGCTGGGCCTGGATGGACGCGCTGATGGGCATCGTTGGCGGCATCATGATCGCGCGCTGGTCCTGGGGCCTGCTGCGCGATTCGGGGGCGGTGCTGCTGGACGCGGTGCCCGACCCCGATCTCGCCGAAGCCATCCGCGGCCGGCTGGAGACCGACGGCGACCGCATCGCCGACCTGCATCTGTGGCGCGTCGGCCCCGGCCATGCCGCGGCGATCGTCTCCGTCGTCAGCGACCGGCCGCTGCCGCCGGCCCAATACAAGGCCCGGCTCGGCGGCCTTTCAGGGCTGTCGCATGTGACGGTGGAAGTGAATCCCTGCGATCACGGCCACGCCCGGGCGGCGTGATCAGCCCCAGGCGGCTTCGGCCGCGCGCAGGAAATTGCCGCCCAGGATGCCGGTGACGTCGGCTTCGCCATAGCCGCGGCGCAGCAGGATCTCCGCCAGCTCCGGCAGCTGCTCCGGCTGCACCAGGGCGATGCCGCTGTGGGCGGTGCCGTAGCCGGCCGCGGGCGGCCACCAGTAATCGCGGTCGCGGCCGGGCGGCGCGTCGTCCACCTCCGGCGCGAACAGGAAGTCGAGGCCGATCCCGACATGCACGGCGCCGACCAGCTGGGCGACGTAATCGATGTGGCGGGCCACGGTCTCGCTGCTGGCGTCGCCCAGGAACAGGCTGATGCCGTTGATGCCCACCACCCCGCCGGTGGCGGCGCAGGCGCGGATCTGCTCGTCGGTGACGTTGCGCGGGTGGTCGACCAAGGCACGCGGATTGGCGTGGCTGAACACCACCGGCCGGGTCGAGGCCGCCATGATGTCCAGGCTGGTGCGGTGCCCGGTATGCGAGCAGTCCATCAGCATGCCGACGCGGTTGACCTCGGCCACCAGGGCGCGGCCGAAGGCCGGCAGGGCGATGTCCTGGTCGTGGCAGCCGCCGGCCGCGGAGTTGTTGCGGTTGTAGGCGAAGTGGATCTGGCGCACCCCGAGGTCGTGGTACAGCCCGACCATGGCG
This sequence comes from Inquilinus sp. 2KB_23, assembly GCF_052115705.1. Taxonomy (NCBI): domain Bacteria; kingdom Pseudomonadati; phylum Pseudomonadota; class Alphaproteobacteria; order Rhodospirillales; family Rhodospirillaceae; genus Inquilinus; species Inquilinus sp. 2KB_23. The sequence continues at coordinate 19,220 of NZ_JBFRHF010000018.1, forward strand.
AGGTCGCCCAGCAGCGGCAGCGATCCCTCCAGGTCGAAGCTCACGGCCAGCGTCCCGGCCGCCTTGGCGGCGCGGATCCCGGCGATGCTGCCGACCAGGGCGTAGTCGCCGGGGTGGCGGCGGATCCAGTCGCGGAAATGGGCGATGGTGCGCACCACCTGCGCCAGCGGCGTCATGTCCATGCCGATGTTGATCGAGACGTAGTCGATCCCCGCCGCCTTGTGCCGGGCCAGCAGCGAGACATCGGCGTCGGGCCGCAGCGGCAGGCAGCTGTGCGCGTCCCACACCAAGACGCGGTCGAGCAGGGCCTTGGCATCGGGCGCTATGGCATCGGCGGGCATGGCGGGCTCCGGTCACCGGGATCCGTCCAGCCCACTCCGCGCCGCCGCCGCGGTCAAGCCCGATCGGCCCTGCGGCCGATTGCCGTGGTGCCTTCCGGCCGCTATGTCACCATGCTGCGCCGGGCTGTCCGTGACCGGCCGGCCCGGAGATGGAGACCCGTTTTGCGCTGCCTGCCGATCCTCGCCGCCGCCGCTTTGGCGCTGACCGCACCGCTGGTCGGCGCCCAGGCCGAAGTCACCCAGGCCCAGGACCCCGGCGCCGCCGGCCTGTCCGACCGGCTGGCGCTGACCGCCCTGGTCCAGTCGCTGCGCGCCGGCCTCGGCGCCACCGACAGCGCCACCCTGTTCCTGGAGGATTGGTGCGGCCGCTACGGCCTGGCCCCGGTGGGGAAGATCGTCGCCAAGCGGGTGCCCGGCGACGTGCCCTTGACCGCGGAGCAGAGGGCGCGGCTGGAGATCGACGCCAGCGAGCCGGTGGTCTACCGCCGGGTGCAGCTGACCTGCGGCGACCAGGTGCTGTCCGAGGCCGACAACTGGTACCTGCCGAACCGGCTGACCCCCGAGATCAACCAACAGCTGACCGAGACCGAGACGCCGTTCGGCCGCGCCATCCGGCCGCTGGTCCCGTCGCGCCGTACCCTGGCCTCGACCCTCTTGTGGCAGACCCTGCCCGAGGGGTGGGAGCGCCAGCCGTCCGGCCAGCTGGCCGCCTGGGCCGCCACCGCGCCGGCCCTGGCCTACGACCCCGCGACCTCGCTGTTCGAGAACCGCGCCATCGTGCTGCGCCAGGACGGCAAGCCGATCTCCGAGGTGCGCGAGACCTACAAGATGCCGCTGATCGCCTTCCGCTTCCGCTGAAACGAAAGAAGCCCGGCCACACCTTTGAAAGGCGGGGCCGGGCTTCGTGTCGATCGATCGGTGCCGGTCTTACTTGACGTCGGCCGCGACCTGGATCTTGACGATCTTGTCCGGGTTCGCCGGCGGCTCGCCGCGCTTGATCTTGTCGACGAACTCCATGCCCTCCACCACCTGGCCCCAGACGGTGTACTGGCCGTTCAGGAAGTCGCCGGCGGCGAACATGATGAAGAACTGGCTGTCGGCGCTGTTCGGGCTCTGCGACCGGGCCATGCCCAGGGTGCCGCGCTTGAACGGCTCCTTGCTGAACTCGGCGTCGATCTTCTGGCCCGAGCCGCCCATGCCGGTGCCGGTGGGGTCGCCGGTCTGGGCCATGAAGCCCTCGATCACGCGATGGAACACGATGCCGTCATAGAAGCCCTGGCGCACCAGCTCCTTGATGCGGGCGACATGCTTGGGGGCGAGGTCGGGGCGCAGCTCGATCACCACCCGGCCATAGGTCAGGTCGAGGTAGAGGGTGTTTTCGAGATCGCGGGCCGAAGCCGTATTGGCGATGGTCATGGCGAGGAGAAGACTCCCGAGAAGTTTGAAGAAACGCGTCATGCGCTGGGCGCTCCGGACGGGTCGCGAAAGGTGGCGCAGACAAGCACGGGTCGGGCCGCGAGACAACCCGGTGCGGCATGTGGGCCCAGATCCGGCGCCGTCAGGGCGCGGGGCGCAGCGGCAGCCGTCGGCTGTCCTTGATGGTGTCGAGCACGATGCGCGAGCGGATGGCCGAGACGCCGTCGATCCGCATCAGCGTGTCCATGATGAAACGCGACAGGTCCTTCAGGTCCGGCGCCACCACCCGCAGCTCGTAATCGGCGTCGCCGGTCACGGCGCAGCATTCGACGATCTCGGGGTGGCGCTGCACCGCCTCGCGGAAGGCCTCGGCCGTGAAGGCGCCGTGCTTCTCCAGCGTGATCGAGATGTAGGCTGCGACGGCCAGCCCGATGCGGTCGGGGTCCAGCAGCGCGGCATAGCCGCGAATCACCCCGGCCTCCTCCAGCCGCTGCAGCCGGCGGGCGCATTGCGACGGCGACAGCAGCACCTGCTCGGCCAAAGCGATGTTGCTCATCCGCGCATCGTCCTGCAGCGCGGCCAGGATCCGCCAGTCGAAGGCATCCAGCGCGTCTGTCGCCATATCCGGTCGTCCCCGAAGCCGGCGCTGCGCGAATCGCGCATGCCGCGCCCGAACCATACGTCGGACCGCCGTCCTCGTCAGCCCTGCGCCCACCTCACGGTGTTCCCCTTGGGTTCTCATCCCGGCATGCCCACATCTTGGAAGCGGGGCGCGCCGGGTGGCCGCCCCTTCCACCCCAAGGTCCAGTCATGCCCGGATACGAAACCCGCTTCCTCCTCGACGCCGCGGCGCCGGGGCCCGAGGCCTCGACACCATCCGCCCCTGCCAATGCTCCCGCGGGGTCTGGTGCACTCGACGCCTATTCCCGCACCGTGATCGACGCGGTGCGCGCCGCCGCGCCCGCCGTGGTCCATCTCCGCGTCTCCGGCAAGGGGCCGGACGGCACGCCGGTGCCGCGCGGCAGCGGCTCGGGCGTGATCTTCACCCCCGACGGCTTCGTGCTGACCAACAGCCATGTGGTCCGCGGCGCCGCCTCGATCACCGCCACGCTCAGCGACGGCCGCGTCGTCGTCGCCTGGCCGGTCGGCGACGATCCCGACACCGATCTCGCGGTGCTGCGGCTGCACGACGTGGTGCCCGGCTGGGCGCCGTTCGGGTCCTCCGCCGCGCTGCAGGCCGGCCAGCTGGTGGTCGCCATCGGCAACCCGCTCGGCTTCGAGGCCACGGTGACGGCCGGCGTGGTCAGCGCCCTCGGCCGGTCGCTGCGCGGCCTGTCCGGGCGCCAGATCGACGGCGTGTTGCAGACCGATGCTGCGCTGAACCCCGGCAACAGCGGCGGGCCGCTGGTCGACGCCGCCGGCCGGGTGGTCGGCATCAACACGGCGATGATCGCCGGCGCCCAGGGCCTGTGCTTCGCCATCGGCAGCGACACCGCCGTGGTGGTGGCGTCGGAGCTGATCCGCCATGGCCGGGTGCGCCGGGCCTCGCTCGGCATCGCCGCCCAGACGGTGCGGCTGCCGCGGCCGATGCAGCTGGCGCTGGGCCTGCCCGAGGCCGCCGGCGTGCGGGTGGCCGAGGTGCTGGCCGGCGGCGCCGGGGCCGCGGCGCTGCGGGTCGGCGACGTCATCCTGGCGATCGACGGGCATGCGGTCGACGGCGTCGATGCGCTGCACCGGCTGCTGGGGGTCGAGCGGGTCGGCATCGCCACCGCCCTGCGCCTGCTGCGCGACGGCCGGACCCAGGAGGCGACGGTGACGCCGCAGGAGCGGCTGGGCTGAATCGGGCGGCGGCGCTGTAACGGACGGCGCCTCCCCTGCGTAGGGGAGTCACAGGACAACCATCCGTGGCTCCCCGGGAGGCCCACCCATGCTCGACCGCCGCACCCTTCTCCTGCTGATCGGCCTGCTGGCCGTCCCGGCGCTGCCGGCCGTGGCGGCCGAGGCGCCGCCGCACCCGGTCAACACCCTCGGCTCGACCGACAATGTCGCGATCCGCGGCTACGACCCGGTCGCCTATTTCACCGATGGCGGGCCGCGCCAGGGCAAGCCGGAATTCGCGGCGCAGCAGGACGGCGCGACCTGGTGGTTCGCCAGCGCCGAGCACAAGGCGCTGTTCGAGGCCGATCCGGAGAAGTACCTGCCGGCCTTCGGCGGCTTCTGCGCCTACGGCACGTCGCGGGGCTACCTGGTCAAGATCGAGCCCGAGGCCTGGTCGATCGTCGACGGCCGCCTCTACCTCAACTACGACCTCGGCGTCCGCGACACCTGGGCGAAGGACATCAAGGGCAACATCGACAAGGCGAGCGCCAACTGGCCCAGGCTCGGCGCCAAGGACATCAAGTAGCGGGCGGGCGCCGCCCCCCCCGCGCTATTCGAACTTGGTGGCCAGGCTGACGGCGTAGCCGCCGATGCCGCCGCCCATCAGCACCACGCCGGGCAGGTCGTGGGCCTCGATGTTGCCGATGTCCTTCTCGCGGGTATAGAAGCCGGCACGGGCGTACTGGGCGTCGTAGTACTCGCCCAGCCGCTTGGCATAGGCCACCTGCTGCGGCCCGTCGGTCGGCTGCTGCGTCTGGGCCCGGACATAGCTCTGCAACGCCATGTTGACCTCGCGCTGCGAGGCGATGGCGGTGCCGGGATACAGCTTCACCCGCTCGGACATGAAGCCGGCGGCCTGGGCCTCCGGCATGTCGTTCTGCTTCAGCGCCACGCGCCGCAGCCCGTCCCAGGCGTCGGTCAGGTCGGGCCAGGCCAGCCCGGCCTGCCGGTACAGGTCCTTGGCCTGGGCCGGGTTCCGGGCCTCGGCCGCCTTGGCCTGGGCCAGCAGCGCCTCGCCCCGGCTCTGGTCGAATCCGGCCTGGCCGGGCGCGGCGGCATCCTGCAGCACCAGCGGCGGCAGGGCGGCCTGGGGCGGCTCTGCGCCACAGGCGGCGAGGGCGAGAAGGACCAGCGGGGGGATGGCGCGCAGCAGCATGGCCTTTCCTTAGCGCAAAGCGGCGCGTCCCGCCATCGACGCGTGGCGTCTTGGCGACAAGGCCGGGCGGTTCAGCCGCGCGGCGGCTTCAGGCCGCAGCCGCGCAGGATCAGCCCGGTGACGTGCCGGCTGGCAACCAGGAAGACGTCGTCGTCCATCGCCTCGCGCCCCAGCACCGCCCGGATCTGGGCCTCGAAATCGGCATAGGTCTGGGTCGCGGCCCACAGGGTGAACACCAGGTGGCGGGGGTCGACCGGCGCCATCCGCCCGGCGGCGATCCAGCCCTCGATCACCCGCGCCTTCTCGTCCAGCGTCCGCTTCAGCTTGCCCGAGAGGTAGTCGGCGACCTGCGGCGCGCCGTGGATGATCTCGTTGGCGAAGACCTTCGAGGCCAGCGGCCGGGTGCGCGACCAGCGCATCTTGTCTCGGATGTAGGCGGCCAGGGCCTCGGCCGGGTCGCGCTCCGGCACCAGATGGTCGAAGGCGTCGACCCACAGGTCCAGGATGCGGGCCAGCACGGCGCGGTACAGCGTCTCCTTGGTGCCGAAATAGTAGTGGAGGTTGGCCTTGGGCAGGCCGGCGCGCTCGGCGATGCCCTGCATGGTGGCGCCGGAGAAGCCGGCCTCGGCGAACACGCCCTCCGCCGCGTCCAGGATCTGCGCCTCGCGGGCCCGGCGCAGGCGGCCGCCGGACACCGCGCCGGGCCGCGACAGCGACCCCAGGGTCTCGTCGGTCTCGTCCGGCTGGTCCAGCGTCTCGGCGTCGTTCATGCCGGCATCATCGGTCGGAACACCGGCCACGTCGATAGCGGATCCGGTCAGGTTCCGGCGGCCGCTGCGCCGTGGCGGCCGGGGCTGGTGCCAGATGGGCGATTGCGGCACCGGCCGCCGAGGTGCGGCGATTTCGCCAGGGAAAGGCTGATCGCAGTTAATTGACTCCGTCAATCAATTGTTTGACGTTGCCATCCTCTCGATGAGGATGACATGGCCGAAATCGACCTGGCGGATCACGTCGTCGCGATGCGGCGCTTCAACCGCTTCTACACCCAGCGGATCGGCGTGCTGGAGGAAGGGCTGCTGCGCAGCCCGTTCTCGCTGACCGAACTGCGGGTGCTGTACGAGCTGGCGCATCGCGACGGCCCCAGCGCCAGCGATCTCGGCCGGGCGCTGGGGCTCGACCCCGGCTATCTCAGCCGCATCCTCGGCGGCTTCGAACGCCAGGGACTGATCGCCCGCAGCCCGTCGCCGCAGGACGGGCGGCAGAGCCTGCTGGCCCTGACCCCGGCGGGCCGGGCGGTGCTGGAGCCGCTCGAGGATCGCTCGCGCGAAGCCATCGGCCGGCTGCTGCGCGGCCTGACGTCGCCGCAGCAGGCCCGGCTGAGCGAGGCGTTCCGCACCGTGGAAGGGCTGCTCGACAGCGCCGGCGAGCGCGGCGCGTCCACCCTGCTGCGGTCGCACCGTCCGGGCGACCTGGGCTGGATGGTCCAGCGCCACGCCGTGCTCTATGTCCGCGACTTCGGTTGGAACGACCGCTTCGAGGGGCTGGTGGCGGAGATCGCGTCGCAGTTCCTGGCCGGGCACGACCCCCGGCGTGAGCATTGCTGGATCGCCGAGCTGGACGGCGAACCGGTCGGCTCGGTGATGCTGGTGCGCCAGTCCGACAGCGTGGCCAAGCTGCGGCTGCTGCTGGTGGAGCCGAAGGCACGCGGCCACGGCATCGGCGGCCGGCTGGTCGACGAATGCATCCGCTTCGCCCGCCTGGCCGGCTATTCCAAGATCACGCTGTGGACCAACGCGGTGCTGGTCTCGGCCCGGCGGATCTATGAGACCGCCGGTTTCCGCCTGGTCGATGCCCGGCCGCATCTCGACTTCGGGCCGCAGATGATCGGCGAGACCTGGGAGCTGGAGTTGTGACGGCCCCTTACTCCACCCTGCGGTACAGGCCGGGATAGTCCAGCACCAGCTCGTTGGCGTCGGTGCTGATCTCGGCGCTGAAGCCGCTGCCGTCGAGCGATTCGTAGCGCCAGCGCCGCGCCGCCAGGGCGGTGTAGCGCTGCTCGGTCGCGAAAGGCACCAGGTCGGGCAGCGGCAGGTACGCAACCTTGACCACCGCGGACTCGCCGGGTTCCAGCCGCAGTCGCCGGATCGGCAGGGTGTTGGTGAAGGGTGTCGCCACCAGGTCGACATCGATGCAGCCGTCGAGGTCGGGCAGGGCCGTGCCGTCCCCCGTGGTCCAGGCGCCGCCGCCATCGGCGATCAGCCGCAGCCGGCGGTCGCCGGCATGATCGGTCACCGCCACCGACCGCACCCGCCATTCGGCGTCGAGCACGATGGTGTAGGTCAGCGCCCACTGCACGCCGCCGCCGGGGTGGTCGGCATCGCCGCCGATCACGACGCTGTCGGCCTGGATCCAGGCGCCGCTGCGGTGCAGCCGCAGATGCTCCAGCCCGGTGCCCTCGGCCGGCGCCCAGCGGACATGTCGGTCCATGTGCCCACTCCTCATCGTTCTTGAAACGTTCTTAGCACGATTCGCCGCTGCGCAACAATCGATAATGAGAGTGACTATCAATTGAAAATTGAGTTGACCATTTGGTCAGGTTCTCGATACCGTCGAGGCCAGGAGAGGCGGTGCCGACGATCGAATCCGGGAATCCGGAACCGGCGGCCATGGGGAGACTGACGGATGACCACGGGATCCGACATCGCGGCAGGACGCCTGGGCGCCGACCGCATCGCCGACGACTTCGCGGAAATCCACCCGCCGCTGGACCGGCGCACCGCGCTGATCGAATCCAGCCGCTGCTATTTCTGCTACGACGCGCCCTGCATCGAGGCCTGCCCGACCGGGATCGACATCCCCGCCTTCATCAAGGGCATCGCCACCGACAATGTGAAGGGCGCCGCGCAGACCATCCTGACCGCCAACATCATGGGCGGCATGTGCGCCCGGGTCTGCCCGGTCGAGGAGCTGTGCGAAGAGGCCTGCGTCCGCAACCACCAGGAAGAGAAGCCGGTGACGATCAGCGCGCTGCAGCGCTACGCCACCGACCATGTGTTCCAGCGCGACATCCAGCTGTTCAGCCGGGCGCCCGCCACCGGCAAGCGGATCGCCGTGGTCGGCGCCGGGCCGGCCGGCATCGCCTGCGCCCATCGCCTCGCCGTGCTCGGCCATGACGTGGTCGTCCTCGAGGCGAAGGAAAAGGGCGGCGGCCTGAACGAATACGGCCTTGCCGCCTACAAGATGGCGGATGATTTTGCCCAGGCCGAGCTGGCCTACATCCTCGAGATCGGCGGCATCGAGATCCGCACCGGCGTGATGCTGGGCCGCGACGTCACCTTGGCCCAGCTGCGGCAGGATTTCGACGCCGTCTTCCTCGGCCTCGGCCACAATGCGGTCAACGCGCTGGGCTGCGACGGCGAGGCGCTGGCCGGGGTCGAGAGCGCGGTCGACTTCATCGCCCGACTGCGCCAGGCCGACGACAAGGCCTCGGTGCCGGTCGGCCGGCGCGTCGTGGTGATCGGCGGCGGCAACACCGCGATCGACGCCGCCACCCAGGCCAAGCGGCTGGGGGCGGAGGAGGTCACCCTCGTCTACCGCCGCGGCGCCGAACAGATGTCCGCGACCTGGAAGGAGCAGGACTGGACCCAGGTCAACGGCGTCACCGTCCGGCATTGGGCGCAGCCGCGCCGCATCCTGGGTTGGCCGGCCAACGGCCGCGGTCCGTCGGTGAAGGAGGTCGAGTTCGAGCACACCCAGCTCGACGCCCAGGGCCGGCTGGCCGGCACCGGCGACCGCTTCACCGTGCTGGCCGACCAGGTCTTCACCGCCATCGGCCAGTACCTCGTGCCGTCTGCATTCGCGAATGAAGCTGAGACGCTCGATATGGCCGGCAACCGCATCGCGGTGAACGAAGAGCGGCAGACCTCGCTGTCCGGCGTCTGGGCCGGTGGCGACTGCGTGCCGGGCCAGGACCTGACCGTCAGCGCCGTGCAGGACGGCAAGCTGGCGGCGCTGTCGATCGACCGGGCGCTGCGGCGCTGAATGTGCTACATTAGTAGCGCATTCGGAGGAGTGATGCGATGAGCGATGGATCGAGCACCACCATCACGCTGCGCGAGGCCAACCAGGGCTTCGCCGAGATGATCCGCGCGGTCGAATCCGGCCAGGAATTCGTCATCACCCGGCGGGGCCAGGCGGTGGCGCGGGTCGTGCCGATGTCGCGCCGGCGCGTCCTGACCCCGTCCCAGGAGGCAGCGCTGGAGCGAACCCGGGCGCGCATGGCCCATGGCTACCGCAGCGCATCGCCGGAGCCTTTCGACCGCGACGCGCTGCATGACCGATAGGCGGTTCACCTTGGACACCAACATCCTCGTCTATGCGATCGACAGCGCCGAAGGTGACAAGCATCGGCGGGCGAGGGAGATCGTCGAGCGCGCGGCCCGGGCCGATTGCGTCCTGACGCTCCAGGCGCTGGGGGAGTTCTACGTCACCTCGCAGCGCCGCCGCCTGCTGCCGGCGGCCGACGCCGCGGCCCAGATCGGCGACTGGGTGGAGCTGTTCGCAACGGCTGCTTCGGTTGAGCTGACTGTCGTGACGGCCGCGCGGGAAGCCGCCGCGAAGCGGTTCGGCTACTGGGACGCCATGATGTTGGCGACGGCCGACAGCCATGGCTGCACCACGCTGCTGAGCGAGGACATGGTGGACGGCGTGGCGCTGGGCGGCGTCACCGTGCGCAACCCCTTCCGGGGTGCGCAACTGCCGGACGAGATCGAGGCGCTGTTGACGGTTTGACCCGGCCGGCACCGCCGGTCGGATGACGATTTTACAAGCGGCCGGCAGAGCCGCGGAACACCAGCTGGAGGCTGTGATGGCCGATCTGACCAACAATTTCCTGGGGATCCGCTCCCCGAACCCGTACTGGCTGGCCTCGGCGCCGCCGACGGACAAGGAATACAACGTTGTCCGCGCCTTCCGCGCCGGCTGGGGCGGCGTGGTGTGGAAGACGCTGGGCGAGGATCCGCCGGTGGTCAACGTCTCCTCCCGCTACGGCGCGGTCAGCTACAACGGCACCCGGGTCGCCGGCCTCAACAACATCGAGCTGATCACCGACCGGCCGCTGGAGCTGAACCTGCGCGAGATCAAGCAGGTCAAGCGCGACTGGCCGGACCGGGCGATGATCGTGTCGCTGATGGTGCCCTGCGAGGAGGAGAGCTGGCGCGCGATCCTGCCGCTGGTCGAGGACACCGGCGCCGACGGGATCGAGCTGAATTTCGGCTGCCCGCACGGCATGTCCGAACGCGGCATGGGCTCCGCCGTTGGCCAGGTGCCAGAATATGTCGAGATGGTCGCGCGCTGGTGCAAGCAGTACACCCGCATGCCGGTGATCGTGAAGCTGACGCCGAACATCACCAACATCCTGGGGCCGGCGCGGGCGGCCAAACGCGGCGGCGCCGACGCGGTGTCGCTGATCAACACCATCCAGTCCGTGGTCTCGATCGACCTCGACCTGATGGCGCCGACGCCCACGGTCGACGGCCGCGGCACCCATGGCGGCTATTGCGGCCCGGCGGTGAAGCCGATCGCGCTGCGCATGGTCGGCCAGATCGCGCGCGACCCGGAATGCCAGGGCATGGCGATCTCCGCCATCGGCGGCATCTCGACCTGGCGCGACGCGGCCGAGTTCATGGCGCTGGGCGCCACGAACGTCCAGGTCTGCACCGCGGCGATGACCCACGGCTTCAAGATCGTCGAGGACATGTCGTCCGGCCTGGCCAACTGGATGGACGAGAAGGGCTATGCCGGCACCCGCGCCTTCCAGGGCCTGGCGGTGCCGAACTTCGTCGAATGGCAGGATCTGAACATCAACTTCAAATCCGTCGCCAACATCAACCAGGACGCCTGCATCCAGTGCGGCAAGTGCTACATCGCCTGCGAGGACACCTCGCACCAGTCGATCTTCGCCCTGCGCACGCCTGAGGGCGGCCGGCGCTACGAGATCAACGAGGAAGAGTGCGTCGGCTGCAACCTGTGCATGCATGTCTGTCCGGTCGACGACTGCATCACCATGGAGACGGTGGACACCGGCCGGCCCTATCTGAACTGGCAGCACCACCCCAACAACCCGATGCGTAAGGACGCTGCGGAATAGCCCCTTCACTTTGATACGATTTGGATTCGTCGGCATGGGGGTGATCGGTCATGATGGCCCCCTTTTCCGACCATTCGACACGATGAGGCGAGGGGTATGATGGCTTTCAAGCGACGCGCGGTGCTGGTGGGGATTATGGCCGCGGCGCTGGCCGGCTGTGCCGGCAAGGGGCCGGCGAACACGCCGGTGGCGGAAGCGAAGATCGACGATTTCGCGGGATCCTGGATCGGGTCGAGCCAGGAGGAGACCCAGCGGGCCGCGGCGGTGATCCTGGAGGCGCATGCCGATGGCGGCTTCCGCCTGTTCTGGCGCAACGTCCAGGCCGGGGAGAAGCCCGGCGAGGGTCTCGAGTTCCGCGAGCGTGAGCTGGCCTTCAAGGCCTCGACCCGGCCGAACTTCTGGACCGCCACGGTCCCGGCCGACCGCGCCTACGCCACCGCCAGCCTGGCCGGCCCGACCCTGACGGTCGAGGTCGTCGGCACCACCCAGGACGGCAAGGTCGAGCGCCAGCTCTACCGCCGCACCCTGGTCGACGGCACCCATCTGAAGCTGGCCTATACCCGCGAAGTGGCGGGCCAGCCGGCCTCGACCATCGAGGGTGAATTCATCCGCAAGCCGGCCTGATCGCGGCGATCCGTCCAAGGAGTGACGATGCAGCAGAATATCCAGATCGACCCGCAGCGCCTTTGGGACGCGATCATGGAAACCGCGGAGTTCGGGAAGACGGCCAAGGGCGGGGTCAAGCGCCTGACCCTGACCGATCTCGACAAGCAGGTGCGGGACTGGTTCCGGCAACAGTGCGAGGCGGTCGGCTGCATCGTCACGGTGGACGAAATCGGCAACATGTTCGCCCGCCGGCCGGGCCGGGATGACTCGCTGCCGCCGATCTGCATCGGCAGCCATCTCGACACCCAGCCGACGGGCGGCAAGTTCGACGGCATCCTCGGGGTCCTCTCGGGCCTCGAGCTGCTGCGCACCCTGCACGACACCGGCTACGAGACCAACGCCCCGATCGAGGTCATCAACTGGACCAACGAGGAGGGCTCCCGCTTCGCGCCGGCGATGCTGGCCTCCGGCGTCTTCGCCGGGGTGTTCACCAAGGACTACGCCTACAGCCGCGAGGACCGCGACGGCCTGCGCTTCGGCGACGAGCTGGACCGCATCGGCTATCGCGGCCCGGTCCCGGTCGGCCAGCGCCAGCTCGGCGCGCATTTCGAGCTGCATATCGAGCAGGGTCCGATCCTCGAGAACGAGGACAAGGTGATCGGCGTCGTCACCGGCGTGCAGGGCATGCGCTGGTACGAGGTGACGGTGACCGGCCGTGAGAGCCATGCCGGCTCGACCCCGATGCGGCTGCGGCGCGACGCGCTGCGCGGCGCCGCCCGGATGATCGAGGCGGTGATCGCGGTCGGCGACGCCACCGCGGATGCGGTCGCCACGGTCGGCCTGGTCGAGGTGCGGCCGAACAGCCGCAACGTGATCCCGGGCGAGGTGTTCTTCACCATCGACTACCGCCATCCCGATGATGCGAAGATCGGGGTGATGGAAACGGCGGCACGGGCGGCGATCGAACGGATCGCGGCCGAGCTGAAGCTCGAGGTCAAGCTCGACGCGATCTGGGATTCGCCGGCGGTGAAGTTCGACCCGGCCTGCATCGATGCGGTGGAGGCCGCGGCCCAGGCCAACGGCTTCAGCCATCGCCGCATCGTCTCCGGCCCCGGGCATGATTCGGCCTATATCGCCCGGGTGGCGCCGACCGCGATGATCTTCGTGCCGTGCCGCGAGGGCATCAGCCACAACGAGGAGGAGAGCATCGAGTTCGACCACGCTGCCGCCGGGGCCAATGTGCTGCTGCGCGCCGTGCTCGACTACGACCGCTCGCTCGAGCAGCCCGGAAAGGCGGCCTGAGGCATGGTGGTGTCGGCGGTCCGACAGTCCCCGCAGGCGGCCTCCGCCGCGCCGCCGGTGGTCGAGGCCCGGCGCCTCGGCCTGACCTTCCAGACCGCCGACGCGCCGGTGGTGGCGCTGCAGGACATCGACCTGACCATCGGCGAGGGTGAGTTCGTGTCGCTGATCGGCCCGTCCGGCTGCGGCAAGACCACGCTGATGCGGGTGGTGGCCGACCTGGTGCAGCCGACCTCCGGGTCGGTCACCGTCAACGGCATGACGCCGGAACAGGCGCGGCTGGCCCGCGCCTATGGCTATGTGTTCCAGGCGCCGGCGCTCTACCCCTGGCGCAATGTCCGCCGCAACGTCGAGCTGCCGCTGGAGATCATGGGTGTGCCGGCGGCGGAGCGGCAGGACCGGGCGCGCCAGGCGCTGGCCACCGTCGGGCTCGGCCAGTTCGAGAAGAAGTTCCCCTGGCAGCTGTCGGGCGGCATGCAGCAGCGGGCCTCGATCGCCCGTGCGCTGGGCTTCCAGCCGAAACTGCTGCTGATGGACGAACCCTTCGGCGCGCTGGACGAGATCACGCGGGACAACCTCAACGTCCATCTGCTGGATTTGTGGAACCGCACCAACCTGACCGTGATCTTCGTCACCCATTCGATCCCGGAGGCGGTGTTCCTGTCGTCAAAGATCGTGGTGATGTCGCCGCGGCCGGGCCGGATCCTCGACGTGATCGACAGCGGCCTGCCGCGCGACCGTGACCTCGACATCCGCGAGACCCCGGAATTCCTCGCCATCGCCCAGCAGGTCCGCGAAGGCCTGCGCGCCGGGCATTCCTACGAATGAATCCCCTTCTGCGCAGGACGTCCTCTTTCTTGTCCCCCCTCCCCCTGTGGGAGGGGGGTAGGGGGAGGGGGTTCCAGCCGCAAGCGCCGGCATCGGGTTTTCGGGCGAAGGTGAATAACGTCGGTCGGCCGGTCCTCCGCCCTTCGATCGGCAACCCCCTCCCCCTACCCCCCTCCCGCAAGGGGAGGGGGGACTCGGATAGGCAGGCTCTCTGCTTCAGGAGGGCCCGATGACCGCCCTGGCCGAACCGCTGCCGGCGCGGCCTGGCGCCTGGGCGCGGCTGAAGGCGGGGCGGACCTTGCCGCTGGCCACGGTGCTCGGCGTGGTCCTGGTCATCTGGTATCTCGGGTCGCTCTGGCTCAACGCGCCGGCGGCGGTGGAGCGGCTGAACCGCGCCGGGCCGGACTGGACCACCTCGCAGTTCGTCGGCTCGATCTGGGCGCTCGACCGGCCGCTGCTGCCGACGCCGGACCAGGTCGCGGTCGACCTGTGGAAAAGCACGGTCGAACGCCCGGTCACCAGCAACCGCAGCCTGATCTACCACGCCTGGGTGACGATGAGCTCGACCCTGGTCGGCTTCGTGCTCGGCACCCTGCTCGGCATCCTGCTCGCCGTCGGCATCGTCCATGTGCCGACGCTGGACCGGTCGCTGATGCCCTGGGTGATCGCCAGCCAGACCGTGCCGATCCTGGCGATCGCGCCGATGATCGTGGTGGTGCTGGGCAATATCGGGCTGACCGGGGTGGTGCCGAAATCGATCATCTCGGCCTATCTCAGCTTCTTCCCGGTGACCATCGGCATGGTCAAGGGCCTGCGCTCGCCCGACCCGCTGCAGCTCGACCTGATGCGCACCTATTCGGCGCGGGGCGCCCAGGTGTTCTGGAAGCTGCGCTGGCCGGCCGCGGTGCCGTTCCTGTTCCCCAGCCTGAAGATCGGCATCTCGCTGGCCCTGGTCGGCGCCATCGTCGGCGAGCTGCCGACCGGCGCCCAGGCCGGCATCGGGGCGCGGCTGCTGACCGGCTCCTATTTCGGCCAGATGATCCAGCTGTGGTCGGCCCTGGTGATGGCCGCGATCCTGGCCCTGCTCTGCGTCACCGCTGTCACCCTGACCGAACGCGCCGTCATCGCCAGCCGGGGAGGGCGGGGATGAACCGCGCCGTTCTCCGCAGTCTCGGCTGGCTGGTGCTCGCCCTGGTCCTGGCCGGCTTCGTCCTGTCATGGATCGGCGACGGTGGCGTCTTCACCGCCGCGACCGCCTGGATCGCGCTGCCGATCCTGGCCACGATGGCCGCGGTCTGGCTGGCCCTGGCCGGCCTGTCGCCGGTGCCGGGCCGGGCGACCGGCATCGCCGTGCCGGTGCTGTTCGGCGCCCTGATCCTGTGGCTGTGGCAGGTGCTGGTCACCGGCTTCCAGGTGCCGCAGATCCTGCTGCCGTCACCATCGATGATCGGCGCCCGCTTCATCGGCAGCCTCGACACGCTGTGGGTCGACTTCTTCCAGACCTTCATCCGCTCCGCCATCCCCGGCTTCGTCATCGGCTCCGGCGCCGGCTTCCTGACCGCGGTGGCGATCGACCGGTCGCCCTTCCTGCAGCGCGGCCTGCTGCCGCTCGGTTCCGCCGTCTCGGCCATGCCGATCGTCGGCATCGCCCCGATCATGATCATGTGGTTCGGCTTCGACTGGCACTCCAAGGCCGCGGTGGTCGTGGTCATGACCTTCTTCCCGATGCTGGTGAACGCGCTGGCCGGCCTCGAATCCGCCGGGGCGATGGAGCGCGACCTGATGCGGTCCTACGCCGCCAGCTACCGGCAGACGCTGCTGAAGCTGCGGCTGCCCGGGGCGCTGCCCTTCATCTTCAACGCGCTGAAGCTGAACGCCACCCTGGCCCTGATCGGCGCCATCGTGGCCGAGTTCTTCGGCACGCCGATCTACGGCATGGGCTTCCGCATCTCGACCGAGGTGGCGCGGCTCAATGTCGACATGGTCTGGGCCACCATCCTGGTCGCGGCCATCGCCGGCTCCGCCTCCTACGGGCTGCTCGCTTTGGTGGAGCGGGCGACCACCTTCTGGCATCCTTCGATGCGGGAAACGACGTACTGACCAACAGGGCGTCGAACCAACGGGAGAGGTTTCACGTGAAACACGCAATTCTGGGATTGGCTGCGGCCGCGGCGATCTTTGCCGGGCTGGGCACGGCGCAGGCGGCGGACCCCTTCACCATCCAGCTGAAATGGGTCACCCAGGCGCAGTTCGGCGGCTATTACGTCGCCGCCGACAAGGGCTTCTACAAGGATGCCGGGCTCGACGTCACGATCAAGCCGGGCGGGCCGGACATCGCGCCGCCCCAGGTGGCCGCGGCCGGCGGGGCCGACGTCATCGTCGAATGGATGCCGGCGGCGCTGGCGGCGCGTGAGAAGGGCGTGCCGCTGGTCAATGTGGCGCAGATCTTCAACCGCTCCGGCATGATGCTGACCTGCAAGAAGGAAAGCGGCATCAAGTCGCCGGCCGACTTCAAGGGCAAGACCCTCGGCGTCTGGTTCGCCGGCAACGAGTATCCGTTCCTGTCCTGGATGGGCAAGCTGGGGCTGTCGACCTCGGGCTCGAACCCCGACGTCAAGGTGCTGCGCCAGGGCTTCAACGTCGACCCGTTGCTGCAGAACCAGGCGGCCTGCATCTCGACCATGATCTACAACGAATACTGGCAGGTGATCGACGCCGGCGTGCCGGAGAGCGACCTGATCACCTTCTATTACGAGGACCAGGGCGTGGCGACGCTGGAGGACGGGCTCTACGCCCTCGACTCCAAGCTGAAGGACCCCGCCTATGTCGACCGGCTGGGGCGGTTCCTCAAGGCCTCGGCCAAGGGCTGGGCCTATGCCAAGGCGCATCCGGACGAGGCCGGCAAGATCGTGGCCGAGGCCGATGCATCCGGCGCCACCACCGACGAGGTCCAGACCCGGATGGCCGAGAACATCGCCAAGCTGATCACGGTGTCGGACGACAAGATCGGCTGGCTGGACCCCGAGGCCTACAAGCGCACGGTGCAGGTGCTGCTGTCGAGCAAGAGCGACCCGGTCATCACCAAGGATCCGGGCGATGCGGCCTGGACCCATGCGGCCTGGGACAAGGGGATGAAATAGCCGGTCCGCCGGCGTCCAGACGGAAGGGGCCGGCGGCATGCCGGCCCCTTTTTTGTGTCGCCGGTCCTACAGGATGAAATCCGAAGTCTGCAGGGTGATGGCGCCGGTCAGGACGATGTTGAAGTCGGCGACGCCGTCGCCGTTGACGTCGCCGGAGACGATGGTGTTGCCGCCGGAGACGGCAAAGCGCATCTCGCCGGCATGGTGGGTGAAGGCGGTCGTGCCGATAAAGGCGAAGACTTGGTTGCCGGCCACGGTGGAGTTCGCGTCCATCGCGGCGAGATCGATGCGGTCGGCCTGGGCATGGCTGAAATCGGTGATCCGGTCGGCCCCGGCCCCGACCGGGCTTTGCCCGACGCTGCCATAGACGAAGCGGTCGGCCCCGGCCCCGCCGATCAGCGTGTCCGCGCCGCCGCCGCCATTGAGCACGTCGTTGCCGGCGCCGCCGACCAGGCCGTCATTGGCGCCGGACCCGATCAGCGAATCGTTGCCGCTGCCGCCATAGGCGTTCTCGATCCCGGTCACGATATCGCCCTGGGCGGTGCCGCCGATGCCGACGCCGGTGCCCAGATTGATGCCGATGCCAACGGTGTTCTCGGAATACTGGACCGAATCAGTGCCCGCCCCGCCCTCGATCCGGTCGGCCCCGGCCCCGCCGCGGAGCACGTCGTTGCCGTCGCCGCCGGTCAGGGTATTGGCCCCGGCGTCGCCGGTCAGGATGTCATTGAACCGGCTGCCCACGATGGTCTCGATCGCGGTCAGGGTGTCGCCCTGGGCGTCGCCCCCGATGCCGGCGGCGCCGGCGAGGCCGATCGTGACCCCGGCGCCGCTGGTGGCATAGCTGGCCGTGTCGGTTCCGATGCCGCCGTTGAGGATGTCCGCCCCGGCGCCCCCGAACAGCCGGTCGTTGCCGTCGCCCCCGGTGAGCTGGTCGTTGCCCGCCGCACCGGCCAGGTTGTCGTCGCCGGACCCGCCGGACAGCTTGTCCGCGCCGATGCCGCCGAACAGGACATCGCGGAAGCCGGTGCCGGTCAGGTTCAGCGCCGTGGCCGAGGTGTTGAACACGAAGTTCGCCGCCGTCAGCTGGGCCAGGCTGACGCCCGCCAGCCGGATGCTCTCGGTCGAGGAGTCGTAGCCGAGGGCGATGAGGACGTCGGCCCCGTCCTGGGTCATGAAGGGCTGCAGGCTGGCGAGGTCCGCGACGTTCAGGCCGGACACGTCGATCTTGTCGGCGGCGACGGCGAAGTCCTTGATGGTGTCGCCGCCGAACTCGCGGGTGTTGTAGACGAAGATGTCGTTGCCGACACCGCCATACAGGGTGTCCTGGCCGCCGCCGCCGGTGATCTGGTCGTTGCCGGCACCGCCGACCAGCGTGTCGCTGCCCTCGCCGCCGGCGATGCGGTCCGCGGCGTTGCCGCCGAACAGCACGTCCTGGAAGCCGGTGCCGGTGACGTTCAGTGCCGTGGCCGAGGTGTTGAACACGAAGTTCGCCGCGGTCAACTGGTTGATGTTGATGCCGACCAGCCGGATGCTCTCGGTCGAGGAATCGTAGCCCAGGGTGATGAGGACGTCGGCCCCGTCCTGGGTCATGAACGGCTTCAGGCTGGCGAGATCGGCGACATTCAGGGCCGACACGTCGATCTTGTCGCCGGCGAGGGTGAAGTCCTTGATGGTGTCGGCACCGAACTCGCGGACATTGGTGTAGATGAAGGTGTCGTTGCCGACGCCGCCATACAGGATGTCCTGGCCGCCGCCGCCGACGATCTGGTCGTTGCCGGCGCCGCCGACCAGCGTGTCGCTGCCCTCGCCGCCGATGATGCGGTCCGCGGCGTTGCCACCGAACAGCACGTCCTGGAAGCCGGTGCCGGTGATGTTCAGCGCCGTCGCCGAGGTGTTGAACACGAAGTTGGCCGCAGTCAGCTGGTTCTTGTTGACGTCGGCCAGCCGGATGATCTCGGTCGAGGAATCGTAGCCGAGGGTGATGACCGTATCGAAGCCGTCCTGGGTCATGAACGGCTGCAGGCTGGCGAGATCGGCGACATTCAGGCCCGACAGGTCGATCTTGTCGCCGGCGAGGGTGAAGTCCTTGATGGTGTCGGCGCCGAACTCGCGGACGTTGGTGTAGATGAAGGTGTCGTTGCCGACGCCGCCATACAGGACATCCTGGCCGCCACCGCCGATGATCTGGTCGTTGCCGGCACCACCGACCAGCGTATCGCTGCCGTCGCCGCCGGCGATGCGGTCCGCGGCGTTGCCGCCGAACAGCACGTCGCGGAAGCCGGTGCCGGTCAGGTTCAGCGCTGTGGCCGAGGTGTTGAACACGAAGTTCGCCGCGGTCAGCGAGTTCATGTTTACGTCGACCAGCCGGATGATTTCGGTCGAGGAATCGTAGCCGAGGGTGATCACCGTATCGAAGCCGTCCTGGGTCATGAACGGCGCCAGGCTGGCAAGGTCGGCGACCTTCAGGAACGACAGGTCGAGCTTGTCGCCGGCGTTGAAGTCGGTGATCCGGTCGCTGCCGAACTCCCGCGTGTCATAGACGAAGACGTCGTTGCCGCCGCCGCCGGTCAGGGTGTCGTTGCCACCGCGGCCGATGAACACGTCGTTGCCCGCGCCGCCGACGAAGGTGTCGGAACTGTCGGTGCCAGTGTAGGTCGTCATGCTTGGTCCCCTCCATTGCATTTGAGGTGAATGTGACGCACGTCCGACCCGCGGGCAATTCGCGAGGCGGACAGGTCAGCCCGCTGCCGTCGCTGCGGCGCGCATCCGCCACGGCCCTGGGCCGGGATGCGTCTTGATCGGACACAAGTCCTCGATTATCGGCCGATGGTGGCTTCTCTGTGTCCCCGGCAGGGCTTTCGCCTGATCCGGCCCTAGGACGGGTGCCCCAGGCGATTAAGGCGTCGATTGCCGTCGTTGAACACTAAAGCAATCTCTAAACTATCTCTTGTCGGGTCGCCGCCGACCATGATACTTAAGGATATGCTTTACCAATCAACCGCCCCGCTCGATCTCATGTTCCAGGCCCTGGCCGATCCCGGTCGGCGGCTGATGGTGGAGCGGCTGTGCCGCGGGCCGGCCTCGGTCAGCGAATTGGCCAAGCCGCTGGAGATGACCCTGTCCGCGGTGATGCAGCACCTCGCGGTGCTGGAGGCCAGCGGCCTCGTCCGGTCCGAGAAGGCCGGGCGGGTGCGCACCTGCCGGATCGAGGCGGCGGCGCTGCGCACGGCCGAATCCTGGATCGGCGACCGGCGGACGCTGTGGGAGCGCCGCCTCGACCGCCTCGGCGATTTTCTCGACGAAACCCCGGAAGACCCCAAGCAAGGGAGCACGCCATGACCGAACGATCCGTCACCCATTCCACCTTCGTCCTGGAGCGGACCTACAACGCCACCCCGGCCCGGGTCTTCGCCGCCTGGTCGACGGCCGAGGCGCTGCTGCGCTGGGGATCCCCCGGCGAGGGCTGGCAGGTCGGCTTCGACCGCTTCGACTTCCGGGTCGGCGGCGGCAATATCTGCCGCTTCGGCCCGGCCGGCGGCGACGTCTATGTCAACGACGCGCGCTACCAGGACATCGTGCCGGGTCGCCGCATCGTCACCGCCGACACCATGACCTGCGGCGACAAGCGGCTGTTCGCCGGGCTGGCCACCGTGGAGTTCCACCCCGCAGGTGCCGGCTGCCGCCTGGTCTTCACCGAACAGGGCGCCTTCCTCGACGGCCACGACCTGCCCGAGAACCACAAGGCCGGCTGGACCGAGATGCTCGGCAATCTGGACGTCGAGTTGCGGCGCGCCTCGGCGGCCGCCTGACGGACCGGCGGGCTACAGCCCTCGGCGCGAGCGCAGGGCGGCGACCAGGGTGCCGTCGTCGAGATAGTCCAGCTCGCCGCCCACCGGCACGCCATGGGCCAGACGGGTGACGGCGGGGCCGGTGCCCTCCAGTTTCTCGGCCAGGTAGTGCGCCGTGGTCTGGCCGTCGACCGTGGCGTTCAGCGCCAGGATCACCTCGGTCACCCCGGGCTCGCGGGCGCGGGCGACCAGCTGCGGCACCGACAGGTCGTCCGGCCCGATACCGTCGATCGCGGACAGCGTGCCGCCCAGCACGTGGTAGCGGCCACGGAAGGCGCGCGCCCGCTCCAGCGCCCACAGGTCGGCCACCTGCTCGACCACGCAGATCACCCCGATGTCCCGTGTGGGGTCGGTGCAGATCGGGCAGGGGTCGCTGGTGTCCAGGTTGCCGCAGATCGAACAGGGCACGATCGCCCGCGCCGCGGCGTCCAGCGCCGCCGCCAGCGGGCGCATCGCCGTGTCGCGGTGGCGCAGCAGGTGCAGCGCGACGCGGCGGGCCGACCGGGGCCCCAGCCCCGGCAGCCGCGCCAGCAGGTCCATCATCACCGCGATCTCGCCGCTCATCCCAATCCCATGGCTGTCCGGGCCGGTGCCGGCCCTCACCCGGGCATCCTAACGGTGTCCGACCTCTCCCGCCACGCGCGAGAGGCAACGCGAAGTCGTGGAGTTCCCGCCTTGAACGTCCTCGGCGCTTCGCCTATAACCGACGGCGCTGCGGGTGTAGCTCAATGGTAGAGCAGAAGCTTCCCAAGCTTACGACGAGGGTTCGATTCCCTTCACCCGCTCCAGCCCTCACCCCTGATTCGATGCGTGCCGCAGGACGCCGGTGATTCCCGCATGGCGGGCGGCGGAGCCATGCAGCCGAAGCTGTGGCCGTCCCGCGCCATGGGGTGGTTCCGGTCGTCCCCGCCTCCCCCTAATCTCTCCGGCGCCAACACACCGAGGAGGGAGGCAGGACATGAACCATGCGGGCAAGGTGATCGAGGGCCTGATGCGGGCGGAGCTCGATCGCTACACAGCGGCGAACCCCGTCTCGCGGCGCCTGGCAGACCGGGCGGCAGAGGCCTTTCCCGGCGGCGTGCCGCTGCATTGGATGCGCGACTGGGCCACGCCCTTTCCGCTGTTCATGGCCGAAGCCAAGGGCGCGGAGCTGGTCGACGCCGACGGCCATCGCTACACCGATTTCTGCCTGGGCGACACCGGGTCGATGTTCGGCCATTCGCCGGAACCCGTTGTGCGCGCGGTGACCGACCAGATCGCCCGCGGCGTCACCGCCATGCTGCCGACCGAGGACGGGATCGCCGCCGCCGAGGCGCTGGCCAGCCGCTTCGGCCTGCCGTTCTGGCAGGTCACCACCACCGCCACCGACGCCAACCGCTTCGTGCTGCGCTGGGCCCGCGCCATCACCGGCCGGTCCAGGATTCTGGTGTTCAACGGCTGCTACCACGGCACGGTCGACGAGACCTTCGTCCGCCTGGTCGACGGCCGTCCGGTGCACCGGCCCGGCCTGCTGGGCCAGGTGATCGACCTGACCGACAACACCCGCGTGGTCGAGTTCAACGACGTGGCGGCGCTGGAGGCCGCGCTGGCGCCGGGCGATGTCGCCTGCGTGCTGACCGAACCGGCCCTGACCAATATCGGCATGGTGCTGCCCGACGAGGGCTTCCACGCCGCCTTGCGCCATCTGACGCGCCGGCACGGCACGCTGCTGGTGATCGACGAGACCCACAGCATCTCCACCGGCCCCGGCGGCTGGACCCGCGCCCATGGGCTGGAGCCCGATTTCCTGACCCTCGGCAAGCCGATCGCCGGCGGCATCCCCTGCGGCGTCTACGGCTTCACCGCCGCGGTCGAATCGCGGATGCGCCATGTCCAGGCAGGCGTGCCGCACGGCCACAGCGGCATGGGCACCACCCTGTCGGCCAACGCCCTGGCCATGCGCACCCTGCGGGTGATGCTGGAGGAGGTGATGACCGATGCCGCCTATGCCGGCATGGTCGCGCTGGCCCGGCACCTGGCCCGGGGGCTGGAGGCGGCGATCGCCCGCCATGGCCTGGCCTGGCACGTCACCCAGATCGGCGCCCGGGTCGAGTTCCACTTCACCCCGGCCCCCTACCGCAACGGCGGCGAGGCCGCGGCGGCGATGCGGCCCGAGCTGGAGCAGCTGGTGAACCTGTTCCTGATCAACCGCGGCGTGCTGATCGCCCCGTTCCACAACATGATGCTGACCAGCCCGGCCACGACGGAGGAGCAGATCGCCCGTTTCCTGCACGCCTTCGACGCCTGCGCCGCGGCGCTGGCCGGCCACGCCTGAGGGAGGATCGGCCATGCCCGACGCGACCTCGAAGACCAGCGCCGCCGATCCCGCCCAGGAATGCCTCGACTTTCTGGCCCGGCACCGTGACATCCGCTTCGTCGACATCCTGCTGACCGATGCCTGCGGCGTGCAGCGCGGCAAGCGCATCCCGGTCGGCGAGCTGGAACGAATCTGGCGCAGCGGGCGCTTCATGCCCGGCTCGATCATCAGCCTCGACATCACCGGCGCCGATGTCGAGGAGACCGGCCTGGTGTGGGAGGACGGCGACGCCGACCGCAGCGCCCGGCCTATCCCCGGCACGCTGGTGCCGGTGCCGTGGAAGGCCGAGCCTTCGGCCCAGGTGCTGCTGACCCTGTTCGAACTCGACGGCAGGCCGTCGGCCTACGACCCGCGCCAGGTGCTGGCCCGGGTGGTGTCGCGGCTGGCGGCGGACGGCCTGCACCCGGTGGTGGCGGTGGAGCTCGAGTTCTACCTGTTCGACGGGTCGTGGCGCGAGACCGGGCGGCCGATCCCGCCGCGCGGCTCCAGCACCGGCAAGCAGGCCTACGGCATCGCCGATCTCGACGAACTCGGCGACTTCCTCGCCGACCTCTACGCCAGCTGCGCGGTGCAGGGCCTGCCGGCCGACACCGCGATCAGCGAATACGCGCCGGGCCAGGTCGAGATCAACCTGAAGCACCGCCCCGACGCGCTGCGCGCCGCCGACGACGCCATCATGTACAAGCGCGTGGTCCGCGCCGTGGCCCGCCGCCATGGCATGGAGGCCACCTTCATGGCCAAGCCCTATGCCGGGGAATCCGGCAACGGCACCCATCTGCACATCAGCCTGGCGGATGGCGAGGGCAACAACCGCTTCGCGGCCGAGGGCGGCGACGACCTGCTGCGCCACGCCATCGGCGGCATGGGGGCGACCATCCGGGACGGCATGCTGGTGTTCGCGCCCAACGCCAACTCCTACCGCCGGTTCCAGACCCTCAGCTACGCGCCGCTGGCGCCGACCTGGGGCGTCAACAACCGCACGGTGGCGCTGCGCGTGCCGATCGGCCCGCCGGCAGCGAAGCATGTCGAGCACCGGGTGGCAGGCGCCGACGCCAACCCCTATCTGGCGCTGGCGGCGGCACTGGCCGGGATGCACCGGGGCATCCTGGACCAGCGCGATCCGGGACCGCCGGTGACCGGCAACGGCTACGGGACGCCGGCGTCGGACATCCCGCCGAACTGGCTGGATTCGATCCGCGACTTCCGCGCCTCGGCGCTGATGCGGGACTATCTCGGCGACGCCTTCGTCGACGCCTTCGCCAAGATCAAGCTGGCCGAATACCGCCGCTTCAACGCCCAGGTCCCACCGCTCGACTTCGACTGGTACGTCAAGGTGGTGTGAGGGGGCGAGAGCCCCCGCCGTCCTTCTCTGTCATCCTCGGGCTTGACCCGAGGATCCAGGGGCTTTCGAGAGCAGTTCTTGGTGGCCCCTGGATTGCCGGGTCAAGCCCGGCAATGACAGGAAAAGGAACGGCGATCGCAAGGCTGCGGGAGGATCACCAGCCGCAGCTCTGGCCCTTGTTCTGTTCCGTCAGCCAGTCGTTCAGCGGCGTGAAGTATTCGACCACGGCGCTGGCATCGGTCTTCCGCTCGCCGGTGAAGGCCTCCAGCTCGTCCGGCCAGGGCTTCGACTGGCCCATCGCCAGCATCGCGGCGAAGCGCTTGCCGACCTCCGCCTGGCCGTAGGTCGAGCAGCGGTGCAGCGGGCCGGTCCAGCCGGACTGCTTGCAGGCGGCGCGCTGGAACTGGAACTGGTAGATCGCCGCCAGGAAGTACCTGGTGTAGGGCGTATTGCCGGGGATGTGGTACTTGGCGCCGGGGTCGAAGGCGTCGGCCGGGCGCGGCCCCGGCGGCACCAGCCCCTGGTACTTCAGGCGCAGCGCCCACCAGGCGTCGTTGTAATGATCCGGCGTCGCCTGTCCGGCGAACACCTCCCAGCGCCAGCGGTCGACCAAGAGGCCGAAGGGCAGGAAGGCGATCTTGTCGAGCGCCATCTTCAGCAGGAACGGGATGTCGCCCTCGGCGCCGGGCACCTTGTCCAGCAGGCCGATCTGGTTGAGGTAGGTCGGGGTCAGCGCCGACAGGCCGATGAAGTCGCCGATCGCCTCGTGGAACCCGTCATTGGCGCCGTTCTTGAACAGGTAGGGCTGATCCTTGTAGGCGCGCTGGTAGAAGTTGTGCCCGAGTTCGTGGTGGACGGTGTAGAAATCCTCGCCATTCACCTTGGTGCACATCTTGATGCGGATGTCGTCGCGGTCGTCGAGGTCCCAGGCCGAGGCGTGGCAGACCACGTCGCGCCCCTCCGGCCGCACGATCTGCGACCGCTTCCAGAAGGTGTCGGGCAACGGCGGCAGGCCGAGCGAGGTGTAGAAGGCCTCGCCGGTCTTCACCATCCTGGTCGGGTCGTAGCCGTGGTCGACCAGCAGCTTGTCCAGGCTGTAGCCCGAGGCCTCGTCCTTCGGCGCCACCAGGTCGTAGATGTTGCCCCAGGACTGGGCCCACATGTTGCCCAGCAGGTCGGCGCGGATCGGCCCGGTCTTGGGCTGCACCGCATCGCCGTACCTGGCGTTCAGCCGGCCGCGGACATAGCAATGCAGGTTCTGGTAGAACGGCTCGACCTGGCCCCACAGCCGGTCGGTCTCGGCGGCGAAGTCGTCCGCCGGCATGTCGTAGCCCGACCGCCACAGCGCGCCGGTGTCGGCATAGCCCAGGCTCTTCGAGCCCTCATTGGCCAGGGCCACCAGCCGGGCGTAGTCCGGCTTCATCACCGGCGAGATGCTGTGCCAGCCTTCCCACACCGCCCTGGTCTCGGCCGGGTCGCGTGAGGCGGCGAGGATGTCCTCGGCGTCGCTCAGCGTCAGGGTCTTGCCCTGGTAGGGGAACGCGCCGGTCGAATAGGTGGAGTCGAGCTTGGTGCTCAGCTCCGCCAGCTCGCGCGCGGCGCCCGGCCGGTCGGGCGCCGGCAGCACCAGGTTGCGCTTCAGGATGTCGAGCTTGCGCCGGGTCACCGGGTCCAGCGTGACCTTGTCGAAGCGCGAGGCCTCCTCGGCCAAGGCGGTGGTCTTCTCGGTCCATTCGCCATTGGCCTTGGCCTCGAGCCACATGGTGTCGTCGGTGATGAAGGTGGCGCGGACCCAGGAGGCCTTGTTGAGGTATTCGCCCAGGGTCGCGAGATCGGTCTCGGCCTTGGCCACGAAGGCTCGGGCCTCGTCCGGCGTGGGTGTCTTGGTGTCGGCCATGGCATGCGCACTCCAGAGCAGACAAGCGGCGGCGGTGCCGGCCGTCAGGAGACGGGATCTCATGCGACGTTCCCCCTTCGATGCGGTCAATTCAGGACAAAAACCCGGCTTTCTCCAGGCGCCGGTTCGATTGTCCCCATGGAAGAAGCTGCCGGAATCGGGTGTCAATCGCGGTGTCGCCGGGCCAGGGCAGGGGCGGGTCTCCGGCGATTCGTAGGAGGAAAATCTTCACCGGGCTCAGGGTGATTCGGTCCGGGCGGGATCGCCGCCATCTACTCGCTGTGGACCACAAGCAATTCTTAGACGAAAGATTTAAAATGCACGCTATTTGATCTTGTTCCCATTGTGCAGAGATTGCTGGTGTCACGGGTCCTAGGACTGGTCTTAGGACATCTGGCCGATTTGCTCGCAATTACTGTGGCGGCTATGGTCGAGACACCTTCGGGACATCGACCATGCGGGCCGTCGGCCATTTGCCGAATCCCTCGATTTCCCGATGACGGCAATATAGCCCTTGAAAGGATTTCGACATGGCGACCGTAACGGGGACTTCCGCCGGCGATTTCATTCATCGCGCCGGCGACGGGCACATCAGCAATGGCGGCCATGAGGTGACGGGCGTGACCACCGCCGCCGACATCATCTCCGGCGCCGAGGGCAACGACCTGATCTATGGCGATGACGGCGTCGACACGATCTCGGGCGGCAGCGGCAACGACACCATCTTCGGCGGCCAGGGCGCCGACAACCTCAGCGGCGGCGTCGGCTACGACGTCTTCGCGTTCGAGGCCGCGTCGGAGATCGACGGCCTGGTGGAGCAAATCGACGGCGGCGCCGACATCGATCGGCTGGACTTCGCCGTCGGCGGCGCCCGCGGCCCGATCGACCTCAGCCACGCCACGCTGACCAGCGTGGAGGAGTTGGCGCTGAACGACAACGTCGTCACCCTGACGGCGGCGCAGCTGGGCGGCTTCACCACCATCACTGCCGGCTTCGCGATCGAGCGGCTGATCCTGTCGGCGGCGGGCACCGCGGACCTGACCGGCGCCTCGATCGGCGGGATCGACGAGATCCGCGGCTCCGCCGGCAACGACGTCGTCATCCTCACCGGCGTCGCCAACGGCCAGGCCGTCAACGGCGTCGGCGGCAACGACAGCCTGACCGGGGGCGACGGCGCCGACAGCCTCAATGGCGGCGACGGCAACGATGCCCTGGTGGGCGGCGTGGGCGGCGACACCCTGGTCGGCGGCGCCGGGGTCGACGGCATCAGCGGCGGCGACGGCAATGACACCATCCGTGGCGGCCAGGGGGCGGACACGCTGGCCGGCGGCATCGGCACCGACAGCTTCGCCTTCGAGCAGGCCTCGGACATCAGCGGCCTGGCCGAGCACATCGACGGCGGCGCCGATGCCGACCGGCTGGATTTCGCCGCCTTCAACGCCTCCGGCGCGGTCGATCTCAGCCTCGCGGTGCTGACCGGGATCGAGGAGCTCGACACCGCCGGCAACGGCAACACCGTGACCCTCACGGCGGCGCAGTTGGGTGCCTTCGCCACCCTCACCGGCGGCTTCGCGGCCGACATCCTGATCCTGTCGGCGGCCGGCACCGCCGACCTGACCGGCGCCGCGATCGGCGGCATCGACGAGATCCGCGGCTCGGCCGGCAACGACGTCATCACCCTGACGGCGGTCGCCGACGGCCAGATCGTCAACGGCGTGGCCGGCAACGACGTGCTGACGGGGGGCAACGGCAACGACGTCCTCGGCGGCGGCGACGGCGCCGACACGCTGGCGGGCGGCAACGGCAACGACACCGTCGATGGCGGCCAGGGCGCCGACACGCTCAGCAGCGGCGTCGGCTACGACGTCTTCGCCTTCCATCAGGTCTCGGACATCAGCGGCCTGGCCGAGCGCATCGACGGCGGCGCCGATATCGACCGGATCGACTTCACCGTCAACGGCGCCAGCGGGCCGGTCAATCTCAGCCTGGCCATCATCGCCAATGTCGAGGAGCTGGACCTGGCCAGCAACGACGTCACCCTGACGGCGGCGCAGCTCGACGGCTTCAGCCGGATCATCGGCGGCTTCGGCCCCGAGCGGTTGATCCTGTCGGCCCCGGGCACCGTGGACCTGACCGGCGCCGTGGTCACCGGCATCGACGAGATCCGCGGCTCCTCCGGCGCCGACACGGTCGTCCTGACCGGCGTCGCCGATGGGCAGACCGTCAACGGCCTCGACGGCGCCGACCGCATCGACGGCGGCAACGGCAACGATGTCCTGAATGGGGGGCTCGGCGACGACACCCTGCGCGGCGGCGTTGGCGCCGATGTGCTGAACGGCGGTATCGGCACCGATCTGGCGATGTACAGCGAAAGCGTCCTCGGGGTGACAGTCAACCTGACGACCGGGACCGGTATCGGCGGCAATGCCCAGGGCGACACCCTGACCGACATCGAGAATCTGATCGGCAGCCGCAGCAACGACGTGCTGGTCGGGAATGCCGGGGCCAACGCACTGCTCGGCAGCGACGGCGCCGATGTGCTGACCGGGGCCGGCGGCAAGGACAGCCTGACGGGCGGCATCGGGGCCGACCGCTTCGTCTACGCCGCGATCGGCGACAGCCCGGTCGGCGCCGGCGCCGACCTGATCACCGATTTCAGCCATGCCCAGGTTGACCGCATCGACCTGGCGGGGATCGACGCCAACACCACGCTGGCGGGCGACCAGGCCTTCGCCTTCATCGGCGCGGCCGCCTTCACCCACCATGCCGGCGAGCTGCGGGCGACCGTGGCCGGCGCCGTCACCACCGTCGCCGGCGACGTCAATGGCGACGGGGTGGCCGATTTCAGCGTGACGCTGACCGGCGCCCTGACCCTGGTCGCCGCCGACTTCGTGCTGTAATCGAGGGCGGCGCCCGGGCGGCAGCCTCGGTCTCTCAGAACGGCCAGGCTGCCGCCATCGCATTCGACACCGACCGGCGCAGGGTGCGGATGCCGGTCTCGACATGGCGCGACGGGTGCACCCGGTTGGTCAGCAGGGTCCAGGCATGGCCGCGGTCGAGGTCGATCCACAGCGCCGTGCCGGTGAAGCCGGTGTGGCCGATGGTGTCGGGCGAACACAACGACCCGCCGGACCAGCCGTCATACCGCACCTCCCAGCCCAGCCCGCGGGGCCCGCCCTGGCTGCGGCTGGCCTCGGCGACCGTGGCTGGGCGCAGCACCTTGCCGGCCAGGAAGGCCTCGGCGAAGTCCAGCACCGCGGCGGCGCTGCCGAACAGCCCGGCATGGCCGGCGATGCCGCCCAGGGCGAAGGCGTTCTCGTCATGCACCTCGCCACGCATCACCCGGCCGCGCCAGGTGCAGCGCTCGGTGGCGACGGCACGGGAAGACGGGCCGGGGCTGACGGCGAAGTCGCCCGGTGGCAGCAGGTCGCGCAGCGGCTTGCCGCGCAGCCGCTCGACCAGGATGCCCAGCAGCACGTAGTTGACGTCGGAATAGAGGTCGGCGCCCAGCACCCAGTCCTTCTGCAGCACCAGCGCCTTCAGCGTCTCCGGGTCGCTGCCCCAGGTGTAGAGCGGCTCCACCGCCGGCAGGCCGGAGCGGTGGGACAGCGCCTGGCGGATGGTGATCTGCCGCACCGGATGGTCGGGCTGGTACTGCCGCAGGTCGGGCAGGTGCAGCGCCAGCGGGTCGGACAGGTCGACCCGCCCCTCCTGCACCAGCCGCAGCACCTCGGTGGTGGTCAGGATCACCTTGGTCAGGCTGGCCAGGTCGAACAGGGAATTCTCGGCCATCGGCGCCCGGTCCGGCACCAGGGCGGCCTGGCCGCCGAAGCGGATGGCGCGGTCGCCCTCGCGTGTGACCAGCCCCAGCACGGCGCCGGGGATGCGGCCGGCATCGATGGCTTCGTCGACCAGGGCGAAGGCGGCATCGGCCGCGGCGGCGAGGGTCATTCGGTGCGGTCCAACTGGTGGGGCAGGGTCACGCCGCGCGGGGCAGGGGGCGGTGCAGCACGCCGCCGGTCATCGGCCGGGGCACGCCGGTGGTGGTGGGCAGGCTCAGCGGCAGCCCGTCCAGCGAGCGCACGGCGAGGAAGGCGAAGGCCTGCGCCTCCAGCGCGTCGCCGTCCCAGCCCACCGCCTCGACCGGGTCGACCGGCACGCCCAGGGCCTGGCGCAGCCCGGCCATCAGCGTCGAATTGTGCCGGCCCCCGCCGGTCACCAGCCAGCGCTTCGGGGCGGCGGCGAAATGCCGGCGCGAGGCTGCCACCGAGGCCACGGTGAAGGCGGCCAAAGTGGCGGCGCCGTCGGCCAGGGACAGCCCGTCGACCGCCCCCAGCGGGAAGTCGTTGCGGTCCAGCGACTTCGGCGGCGGGGCGTCGAAATAGGGGTTGGCCAACAGCGCGGCCAGACGGTCTTCAGCCACCGTGCCGCCGGCGGCGATGCGGCCGTCCTCGTCGTAGCGGGCGCCGGTGTGGCGCTGCACCCAGTCGTCGATCATGGCGCTGGCCGGGCCGGTGTCGAAGGCGGTGATCGCGCCGTCCTCGATCACCGTGACATTGCCGACGCCGCCCAGGTTCAGCACCGCGACCGGCCGGGGCAGGCCCTTCGCCAGGGCGGCGTGGTACAGCGGCGCGAAGGGCGCGCCCTGGCCGCCGGCCGCGACGTCGGCCGAGCGGAAGTCGTTGACGCAGGGGATGCCCAGCGCCGCGGCCAGCCGGGCGCCGTCGCCAAGCTGGCGGGTGAAGCGCCGCTCCGGCCGGTGCAGCACGGTCTGGCCATGCATGCCGACCACGTCGACCGCCTCCGGCTTCAGCCCGGCCTCGTCCAGCAACCGGCGCACGGCGGCCAGGTTCAGGTCGGTGACCGCGGCGGACAGCTCGGCCAGCGCCTCGTGCTCGGCCCGCGCCGGGTCGCGCGCCACCGCCAGCAGGGCGTTGCGGACATCGTCGGTGTAGGGCGTGGTCGAGGCGGCGCCGCGCGCGAACACGGTGTCGCCGTCGGTCTCGATCACCGCGACGTCGACCCCGTCCATCGAGGTGCCGCTCATCAGGCCGATCGCGATTCGCCGGGCTGCGGTCATGGTGTTCGCCTTCCTCGCTCGATTCACCCGACGATAGCGCCGAAGGCGGGCGGCCTAGAAGAGGGAAGGTTCCCGGCGGGGCGTTGACCTTGCCGGGCGAACCCGCCTTACTGGCTCGAAATCAGCATTCGGGGGAGGCAGGGAAATGGGTCGGATGGTTCTGGCGGCCGTGGCCGCGGCGGCGATCATGGCGGTTCCGGCGGCGCGGGCGCAGACGCTGGAGATCGCGACCGACCAGTCGCCGGTCGGGCTGGACCCGCATGTCGCCACCTCCTTCGCCACGGTGCTGGTCAACAGCGTGATCTATGAGGGGCTGACCGGGGTCGACAAGGACCTCAAGGTGGTTCCCGACCTTGCCGAATCCTGGACCGTCTCGGCCGACGGGCTGACCTATGTCTTCACCCTGCGGCCGGGGGCGAAGTTCCATGACGGGTCGGCGGTGACGCCGGCCGACGTGGCCGCCAGCTTCGCCCGGGTGCGCGACCCCAAGACCGGCTCGCCCTATGCCAGCCGCATCGACATGGTGAAGGACGTGGCCGCCACCGGCGACCGCCAGGTGACGGTGACGCTGTCGACGCCCTCGGCGCCCTTCCTCGCCAACCTGCCGCAGATCTCGATCGTGCCGGCCGCGGCGGTGACCGGCGGGGTCGACCTGCAGCGCAAGCCGGACGGCACCGGCCCGTTCAAGCTGCAGGAATGGGTGCCGGACACCTATCTGCTGCTGGCCAAGAACGACGCCTATTGGCAGGCGGGGCTGCCGAAGCTGGCCGCGGTCAAGTTCAACATCGTGCCCGAAGCCTCGACCCGCCAGGTCGGCATCTCCGGCGGCACCTACCAAATGCTGCCGAATGTTGACCCGACCACGGCGGCGACGCTGGACGGCACGGCCGGCGTCACGCTGCTGGAAACGCCGGACCTGTCCTACACCCTGGTCGGCATGAACGTGTCGAAGCCGCCCTTCGACAACCCGAAGGTGCGCGAGGCACTGAACACCGCGATCGACCGGGCCCAGATCGTCCAGGCCGCCTATTTCGGCAAGGGCCAGCCGGGCGGGCCGCTGTCGCCGGCCCTGAAGGACTGGGCGGTGCCGGTCGCCGACTACCCCTGCTACGCCGCGGATCCGGAGAAGGCGAAGGCGCTGCTGGCCGAGGCGGGTATCGCCCTGCCGCTGAAGGCGGAGATGAAGGTGCTGGGGTCGAACCAGAACGTGGTCGACGTCGCGCAGGTGGTGCAGGCCCAGCTCAACGCCGCCGGCTTCGACATCGCCCTGAACGTGCAGGAGCAGGGCAGCTTCATCCAGGATTGGCGCAACTCCAACTTCCAGATCTTCGCCTCGGTCAATGGCGGCAGCGTTGACCCGGACGGCTACCTGTTCCGCACCTTCCACACCGCCGGGTCGACCAACGTGTTCAAGTATTCGGATGCGGCCGTGGACAAGCTGCTCGACGATGGCCGGACGACGCTGGATCCGGCGAAGCGCCGCGACATCTACGCCGATCTGCAGAAGCGCCTGGCCTGCGACGGGCCGATCGCGCATCTGGTCTATGGCCAGCTGTTCACCGCGGTGCGTGACGGCGTCACCGGCTACCAGATCGTCGGCAACCGCTCGACCCGCTCGCTGCGCCAGACGTCGCTGGCGCAGTGATGGGGTGGGGCAGTGAAGATGAAGGTGCGCGACCGTCCTTTCTTTGTCATGCCACGGCTTGACCGTGGCATCCAGGGGCGGCCAGAGCGGCTCTTGATGGCCCCTGGATTGCCCGGTCAAGCCGGGCAATGACAGGAATGAAAGCAATCCGCCGAGCTCAGGAGGCATCGCCGTGGCCCGCTTCCTGACTGGCCGGCTGGTCGACCTGCTGGTGGTGCTGTTCGGCGTCTCGATCGTCGCCTTCCTGATGATCCGGCTGATCCCGGGCGACGCGGTGCAGATCATGCTCGGCGCCAACAGCGAGGTGACGCCCGACCGGATCGAGGCGCTGCGCCAGCGCCTCGGCCTCGACCAGCCGATGGTGACCCAGTATCTCGGCTGGCTCGGCGGGCTGCTGACCGGCGATTTCGGCACCAGCCTGTGGACCGGGCGGCCGGTGCTGGGCGAGATCGGCGGGCGGATCGGCGTGACCATCGAAATCACGGTGCTGGCGCTGGCGGTCTCGGTGGCACTGGCCATCCCGGCCGGCTGCCTGATGGCCTATTTCCGAAACTCGGCCCGCGACTACCTGGTGCGGGTGATCACCATCGCCGGCGTCACCGTGCCGTCCTTCTGGCTCGGCGCGCTGCTGATCTACCTGTTCCACGGCGTCTTCCCGGCCTTCCCGGCGATCGGCTTCGTGCCGCTGGCCGACGACCCGGCCGGCAACCTGCAGCGCATGCTGCTGCCGACCATCGCGCTGGCCGTGCCGGTGCTGGCCTCGCTGTCGCGCATCGTCCGCTCCGCCATGCTCGACGCGCTGGGGCAGGACTACATCCGCACCGCCCGGGCCAAGGGCGTCAGCGAGCGGTCGGTGGTGTTCCACCACGCCTTCCGCAACGCCATGATCCCCTTCGTCACCGCGCTCGGCATCTCCGCCGGCTACCTGTTCGGCGGCGCCATCGTGGTCGAGCAGGTGTTTGCCCTGCCGGGCCTCGGCCGGCTGATGCTGGGCGCGATCGCGGAACGCAACTACCCGCTGATCCAGGCCGCCATCCTCTTGGTCACCGCCGGATTCGTGGTGATCAACTTCGTCACCGACCTGCTCTATGCGGTGCTCGACCCCAGGATCGGCCTGAGATGACCGCGCCCCTGCCCGAGACCCTGGCTCCGCCGTCGCGCCGCCGCATCGCCGCACCGCGCCATCCCCTGGTCTGGATCGGCGGGATCCTGGTTCTGCTGCAGGTCGGCGCGGCGGTGCTGGCGCCCTGGATCGCGCCGGACGACCCGCTGGCCCAGCATGTGATCCAGCGCATGAAGGGGCCGGGCGCGGCCGCCTGGCTCGGCACCGACCAGTTCGGCCGGGACGTGCTGTCGCGGATCCTCTACGGCTACCGCGCCTCGCTGGCCGCCGCCGCCAGCGCCGTGCTGCTGGCGCTGCTGGTCGGGGGCGGGCTGGGCGTGGCCGCGGCGCTGCGGGGCGGGCTGGTCGACCGCATCGGCATGCGGCTGATGGACATCCTGTTCGCCTTCCCGATCATCCTGCTGGCGATCGGCATCGTCGCGGTGCTGGGGCCGGGCGCGACCACCACCGCGCTGGCGATCGGCATCGTCTACGTCCCGGTCTTCGCCCGGCTGCTGCGCGGCCCGGCGCTGGTGATCGTCAGCAGCCAGTACGTGCTCGGCGCCCGCGCCATCGGCGCCGGCGAGGTGCGGATCCTGCACCGTCACGTGCTGCCGAACCTGGCCAGCGTCATCCTGGTCCAGGCCAGCCTGGCGCTGTCGACCGCGATCCTGGTTGAGGCCTCGCTGTCCTTCCTCGGCCTCGGCACCCAGCCGCCGACGCCGTCGCTGGGCCGGATGCTGGCGGAGGCGCGGAGCTACCTGCTGCTGAGCCCCTGGGATTCGATCTTCTCCGGCCTTGCCATCCTGTTGGCATCTTTCGGTTTCAACCTGCTCGGCGATGGGTTGCGCGACGCGCTCGACCCCAGGCTGCGGGGCAGCGAATGACGGATGCATCGGTGACGGCCAAGGCGGGGGTAACGTCCAAGGCAGAGGCTCTGACGATCCGGCCGCCGGTGGCGGCCGACCTGGCGGCGCTGGCCCAGGTGGCGTGGCGCAGCACCCGGGCCGCCTTCGCCCCGATCCTTCCGCCCGAGATCCTGGACCGCAAGCGGCCGGAGGATTTCGCCTGCCGCTTCGCCGCGCGCCTGGCCGATCTGCGCATCGCCGTCGCCGGCAAAGACGGGCCGCCGCTCGGCTTCTCGCTGATGACCGGCGCCCATCTCGACATGCTGTTCGTCGACCCGGCGGCGCAGGGCAGGGCGGTGGGATCGGCGCTGCTGGC
This sequence comes from Inquilinus sp. 2KB_23, assembly GCF_052115705.1. Lineage (NCBI taxonomy): Bacteria > Pseudomonadati > Pseudomonadota > Alphaproteobacteria > Rhodospirillales > Rhodospirillaceae > Inquilinus > Inquilinus sp. 2KB_23. Next base: position 54,526 of record NZ_JBFRHF010000018.1, read on the forward strand.
CGACGCCGTGGCGCGCGGCTGCCGCACGCTGGAGAGTTTTGCCGACAACGACCGCGCCCGCCGCTTCTACGAGGCGCGCGGCTTCCACCTGTGCCGCGGCCACCGCCGGATCTATGAGGGTATCGAACTGCCCTTCGTGCTCTACGCGCTCGAACGGGACGGATGCCCGGCGTGACGGATCGCCTGGTCCTCTCGCAATCCGACCGGGCGATGCTGGACGGCGCCGAGGGCGATGCGGCGGCCCTGGCGATGCGGATCCTGTCGCGCGCCGCCGCCGTCATGGGCGCGACGGAGCTGATCGACGTCACCCGCGCCCATATCGACGGCTGCCTGTATCACGGCCGGGCCAGCCTGGACTTCGTCGACCGCCTGGTCGGTGCCGGCGGCAAGGTGCGCATTCCCACCACCCTCAATGTCGGCTCGCTCGACCTGATCCACCCCGAGCTGTTCCGCGGCGACGCGGCGCTGGGCACGGCCGGGCGGCGGCTGATGGAGGCGCATCTGGCGCTGGGCTGCGAGCCGACCTTCACCTGCGCCCCCTACCAGCACCACCATCGCCCGGGTCTGGGCGAACAGATCGCCTGGGCCGAATCCAACGCCATCGTCTTCGCCAATTCGGTGCTCGGCGCCCGCACCAACCGCTATGGCGACTTCGTCGACCTCTGCGCCGCGCTGACCGGCCGGGCGCCGCATGCCGGGCTGCATGTCGCGGCGAACCGGTTCGGCCAGGCGGTGTTCGAGCTGCCGGATCCGGCCGCGGTGGGCGTCGGCCGCGACATCTATTTCGCCCTGGCCGGGCTGGTGGTCGGCGGCGCCACCGGCGCGGCCATCCCGGTGCTGACCGGCCTGCCCGCCGACAGCACCGAGGACGAGCTGAAGGCGCTGGGCGCGGCCGCCGCCTCGGCCGGTGCGGTGGCGCTGTTCCACGCCGTCGGGGTGACGCCGGAGGCGCCCAGCCTCGCCGCGGCCCTGGGCGGCCGGGCGCCGCAGCGCACCGTGCGGGTCGAACCGGCCGAGCTGCTGGCGATGCGGCGCAAGCTCAGCGCGGCACAGAGCGGCGAGCGGCTGTCAGCCGTCTGCCTCGGCACGCCGCATTTCTCCGAAGCCGAGTTCGACACGCTGGGGCGGCTGCTGGATGCCCATCCCGGGCCGCTGCGCTGCGATTTCTACGTCAACACCAGCCGCTTCGTGCTGCAGGCGCTGGAGCGGTCCGGCCGCCTGGCGGCGCTGCAGGCGCGGGGCGTGCAGCTGGTGATCGACACCTGCACCTACATCACCCCGATCCTGCGCCAGGTCGGCGGGGTGGCGATGACCAATTCCGGCAAATGGGCCCATTACGCCCCGGCCAATATCGGCGTGCGCGTGGCCTATGGCAGCATGGCCGAATGCGTCGCCTCGGCCCGGCGCGGCACGGTGGTCTTCGATGACTGACCCGGTGATCCGCATCCCGGCCGCGACGGTCGAGGCCGGAGAGGCGCGGGGGCTGCCGCTGGCGTTGTCCGCGCCGCTCAGCTTCTGGGGCGGCTATGATTCCGCCAAGGGCGTGATCGTCGAGGAGAGCCACCCCGACCGCGGCACATCGCTGCGCGGCCGGGTGCTGCTGATGACGCGCGCCAAGGGCTCCAGCTCCAGCAGCAGCGTGCTGGCCGAGGCGATCCGCAACGGCACCGGGCCGGCCGCGATCGTGATGCTGGAGCGCGACCTGATCATCGCGCTGGGCGCCATCGTGGCGCGTGAGCTGTACGGCCTGGTGGTGCCGATCGCGGTGGTCGCGGCCGAGGACTGGCCGCGCCTGGTACAGGTGGGGGCCGAGCTGACGGTGCAGGCGGAGGAGGGCGGCACCGCTACCGTCTCGTGGCGCGGGGGATAGGACGATGAAGACATGGGGCGTGCTGGCCTTTATCGGCCTCGTGCTGACCGCGGCCGTCCTGTTCCTGCGGCATGACCTCCGGGGTTGGACGCCGGCCGACCCCGGCAATCCGGCCGCTATGGTCGAACCGGCGCTGCCGGGGGCGGCGGCCTTCGCGATCGGTGACTGCGTCCCAGGCACCGTCAGCCCCTGGGACACTCCCACCGCCGCGGAATACTCCGGCAGCGCGACGGTCACGGTGCTCACCTGCCGCAGCCGCTCGAGCGCCATGACGATCGGGCTGGCCTACCTCGCCGTGGCGGTCGCCGCGCTCGTCATCCTGGTCGCCGCGTGTCGGCGCAGGGAAAGGGCAGGCGCCTAGGTCTCGGGCTGCGTCCGGTCGCCGCAACGGTGTTCTGCGAAACGCATTGCCCGGGCGCCGATTTGCCGATAAGTCTTGGGTTCGCCGTCTTTCGGGACGGCCGTGGTGATTTGAGCCGACCGGCTTGCGGCCACGCTAATCTTCGCTAAAAGGTCGGTTGCGCGCAGATCCCGCACGCACCGCCTCCGGTCGAGTCGAGGAGTCGGTGAATGGATCGAGACCAAGCCCCGCAGCTGCCCGAAGACGAATTCGGACCGGAAACCGCGCTGATCCGCGGCGGCGTCCGACGAACGCCGTATGGCGAGACCTCCGAGGCGATCTTCCTGACCTCGGGCTTCGTCTACGAGTCCGCCGGCGCGGCCGAGGCGCGCTTCGCCGGGGACGAGCCGGGTTTCGTCTATTCGCGCTACGCCAACCCGACGCTGGAGGTGCTGGAGACGCGGCTGGCGCTGCTGGAAGGCGCCGAGGGCTGCCACGTCACCGCCAGCGGCATGTCGGCGGTGTTCACCGCCCTGTTCTGCCATCTGCGCGGGGGCGACCATGTGGTGGCCAGCCGGGCGCTGTTCGGGTCCTGCTTCTTCATCCTCAACGTCATCCTGCCGCGCTATGGCATCACCACCACCTTCGTCGACGGTGGCGACCTGGCGGCGTGGGAAGCGGCGATGCGGCCGAACACCCGGGCGGTGTTCCTGGAGACGCCGGCCAATCCGACGCTCGACATCGTCGACGTCGCTGCGGTGTCGAAGATCGCCCATGCCGGCGGCGCCCGCGTCTTCATCGACAACGTCTTCGCCACGCCGCTGGGCCAGAAGCCGCTCGAACTCGGCGCCGACGTGGTGATCTATTCCGCCACCAAGCACATCGACGGCCAGGGCCGGGTGCTGGGCGGCGCGGTGCTGTCGGACAAGAAGTTCCTGACCGACGACTTCCTGCCCTATTACCGGCACACCGGCCCGGCGATGTCGCCGTTCAACGCCTGGGTGCTGGTCAAGGGGCTGGAGACGCTGGGCCTGCGGGTCGAGCGCCAGGTCGCCAACGCCGACCGCCTGGCCCGGCTGGTCGAGGCGCATCCCGGCGCGAAGTCGGTGCGCTATCCCTGGCTGGAAAGCCATCCGCAGCACGCGCTGGCGCGGCGGCAGATGAAGAACGGCGGCACGCTGATCGCCTTCGACCTCGGCACCAAGGCCGCCGCCTTCGCCTTCCTCGACGCGCTGCGGCTGGTCGACATCTCGAACAACCTCGGCGACACCAAGTCGCTCGCCACCCACCCGACCACCACCACCCACCGGGCGATGGAGGCGGCGGACCGCGCCGCCATGGGCATCACCGAAGGGCTGGTGCGCCTGTCGGTCGGGCTGGAGGGGGTCGAGGATCTCGAGCGCGACCTGTCCCGCGGCCTGGACGCGGCCAAGCGAGCCGGTTGACCGGCCCGACTGCTGATTCGACTGGCCGGCCCAAAGGGCCGGGCGGGCAGGGTGAGGCAAGGCGCCGCGTCCGCAGTTCCCGGCGACCGGATCGGCGTCCTGCTGCGTTGTGACGAACGAAGGGGGATATCCCATCCCTGGAGTTCGAATGATGAGATGGAAGCTTGCCCTGGCCGCCGCTGCCGGGCTGGCCGTCGCCGCCCTGGCGGCGCCGGCGGCGAATGCGGCGCCTGGATACACGACAACCTCGCTCAGCCTGCGGGCCGGCCCCGGGCGGGACTACCCGGCGGTCCTGAGGTTGCGGCCCGGTACGCCGGTCGAGATCTTCGGCTGCCAGCGAGGCTGGGACTGGTGCGACATCGGCGTTGGGCCGGATCGTGGCTGGGTATCCGGACGCTTCCTGCAGGCCGATTTCCAGAGCCGCCGCCGTGGCCTGGTCGAGGTCGCCCCGCAGATCGGGGTGCCCTTGATCACGTTCGACTTCGGCCATTACTGGGGCGACCACTATCATGGTCGTCCCTGGTTCACCGATCATGACCGTTGGGGCCACCGGTAACCAGTCGCTACCCGTACCGATGAAAAGGGCGGCTCCTGCGGGAGCCGCCCTTGCATGGACAGTAGGACTGTCGGGCTGGGGATCTACTTCCCCAGCGTCTTGTACGGGTCTTCCGGCTCAGCCTCCTGCTGGGGCTGCGCTTCGGCCGTGTCGCCCTGGACGCCCGAGGCGAAATGCGGGATCAGCAGGGTGCTCCAGGCTTCGAAGATCTTGACGGTCTCGGCGCGGCAGCGCCCCGCCCGCGCCTCGGGCAGCAGTCCGTTCTGCACGATCTCGGCATACCGTTCCGGGTCCCGCCCGTACAGGATGCACAGCAGGTTGAAGTAGCGCTGCTCGCTCAGCGAATGCTCGTCGGCGTAGCGCGCCATGCCGTCGTCCTGGCCCCCGCCACCCTGGAGCGAAAACCACAGCGCGACCAGCTTGAGGTTGGCGACGACCTGGTCCGTCGATTCCTGGTCCCAGTTGTTCAGCATGATCACCACCGCCGCCAGCTGGTCGACCGCGTCCTCCTCCCGACCCGTCGAAGGCAGGGCCAGGATGTCGATCAGCGCGTGACCGGTCTCGTGCAGCATGATGAAGCGGAGATTCTGCTTCACATAGGCGGTCTGGAAGTCGGAGCCGCCGCCGGTCTTCTTGGCCAGGGCATGGCCTTCCCGCACCAGGGAATCCACCATCTCGTAGCACAGCACGATGGCCGAATTGTCGGGTGAGTAGAAGGCGTTCACCGTCCCGCATTCGCCGGCGACGAACTGCAGCGGGCGCGGCATCTTGAACATGCCGTCCATGGCGCTGATCTCGGGGATCTGCCGCAGGGCGTCGGTCTCTTTCACGAACTCGTAGGCGCGCTGCAGCTCCGGGCTTTTCGGCGGCTGGTAGTCATAGGTGAACACGGTCCCGCCCTTCCGGGGGTCCGTGGCCCCGGCAGCCTGCCCGCTCCCCTGGCCCTCGGCAGGCTGCTGTCGGGGGGCCGACCCGCCGGACTGCGAGGTTCGCTCGGTTCCGCGCTTCTGATCCTCGTTCTGCAGCAGGGCCTGCAGGGTCGGATAGGTCGGGTCTTCCTGCGGCTCGTCGTAACCGAACGGATAGAAGCTGTTCGAGATCATGACCGAGATCGGACCCATGTCCTTGTCGCGATCGCCTTCCCAGATCAGGTCGTAGCCGCGGATTTCGGAGCCGCGCTGCTCATAGCGGGCGTAGAATTTGCCTGTGCCCCGATTGCCGCTGATGATGAACAGATCGGTTTTCTTGAAGTTGTAGGTGACCTGCGACTTCTCATCATTGGCGAGGGAATTGTACAGGTTGTCGATCTGGCCCGGCTTGATGTCGGTCAGCCGGAGGGTCATCAGCGAAATGCCGCCGTCCGAACTGTCCAGCAGCAGCCCGCCATTGTCGGAATCCTGACGTTTCACCAGCAGCTTGGAAGGATAGGACAGAGTGATCTTGCTTCTGGAGTCGGACAGATCCTCCCAGCCCAGGCTGTCCCGGATCGAAAGCGCGACGCCGGCGAGCTTGAGGGCCTGGGGCCCGTCGATATGGCCGGTGGGCGTTGCGTCGTTCTCCTGCTGCCACCGCCAGATCGCGTCCCGGGTGCCGCGGGCGAAGGCCCCGTCCGCCCAGCCATTGTAGAAGCCGAGCCAGATCAGGCCTTCCTGCAGCAGCTTCTTCTCATGCACATTCAGCAGGTCTTCCAGGGCCGCGGGATCGGTCGGGGCGGCATAGGGGTTCGATGTGCCGGTGGTCTGGGCGACGCCGGGCGACACCCACCCGATCAGAGCGCAGAGAACCAGGGCGGCGATCGCCACCGGTCTCATGATCCTGCCGCCCCGCTCCGATCCGGTTCTTGCCATTTCCCACTCCCGAGACCCCATGACTGGCCTGATATTATATGAATTTGTCGGGAATCGGGCTGTCTCTCGAACGGGTTAGCCCTGCGTCGGGGCATGGTTGCCTTCAGCGCCACCTCGACATCCAGGTCCGCTTCTGGCGCAATCGATCTGGATCAAGAGCGGGCGGCGGTCGATCGGATCATGTCGAAGCTTTCCCATTGCGTCGAAGGGGAGTGGATCGAACATTCCCATCCGCCGATACTCGAACTGCGAGAGGCCGAGGATGGGCCGCCCCGCCTGACCGCTACCGCGCCGGGCGGCGATCCGACGATTTTTCGATCGCTGGTTGGCTGTCTGATGCCGCCCTTGCTGCTTTACGTTCTGCATACGCCGCGGGGCGAGGGCGAAACCGGTCGCTATATGAGTCCCGACATCTCGCAGGACCAGTTCCGCGATTTCCTGGAACGCTTTGGTGACTATCTCCGGAACGATAGCCGCTTTGATCTCTGGGTCCGCTCTGCGGATGACAAGGCGACGGTGGTCTGGGACCGGCACAACCTGATCTGGGCCTACGGCCCCACCGACCGTTTCGTGACAGTGCTGCGCGGGTTGGGATTCCGAGAGGGCAGGCCAGGGGTAGATTTCGAGCACGAGCACCACTATCGCGCGGCCTTCGACGGCGACGCGAAAGCGCTGCTCGAAGCTTTCGACTGGTACCGCACCCCATTGCGTCCGGAAGACGAACAGTGGCCCAAGAAGGAAGAGGGCGGCTCCTGAGGGAGCCGCCCTTCATTATTCCGCGGGCGCCGCCGGCGTCTCGGCCGGGGGCTTGGGCGCGATCGACCCGCCCAGCAGCTTCTCATGCACCCATTCGCGGACGCGCTGCAGCGTGACGTACAGCATCGGGATCAGGAAGATGCCGATCGCCGAGGCCGCGATCATGCCGCCGAACACCGAGGTGCCGACGCCGCGCCGGCTGGCCGAGGCGGCGCCCACCGCCGTCACCAGCGGCACCAGGCTGAGGATGAAGGCGAAGCTGGTCATCATCACCGGCCGGAACCGCAGCTTGGCGCCCTGGATCGCGGCGTCGGTGATCGACAGGCCCTCCTCGCGCTTGGCCTTGGCGAACTCCACGATCAGGATGCCGTTCTTGCTGGCCAGGGCGATCAGCACGATGATGCCGATCTGGGCGTAGATGTCGCTCGACAGCCCCGCGATCCACAGCGCCGCCAGCCCGCCGACGATGCCGACCGTGACCGACAGCAGCACGCCGATCGGGATCGACCAGCTCTCGTACAGCGCCACCAGGAACAGATAGGCGAACAGCACGGCGAGGCCGAGGATGAAGCCAGTCTGGCCGGCCGCCTCAAGTTCCTGCAGCGCGGTGCCGGTCCATTCGAAGCCGTAGCCCGGCGGCAGGGTTTGGGCCGAGACCCGGCTCATCGCCGCCAGCGCGTCACCGGAGCTGGCGCCGGGTGCCGCGCTGCCGAGGATGCTGACCGACCGGTAGTTGTTGTAGCGGGTGATGAACAGCGGCCCGAGCTGCAGCTGGGCCTCGACCAGCGACCGCATCGGCACCATCTGGCCGGAACTCGACCGGACATAGATGCGGTAGATGTCGTCGACCGTGCGCCGGTCCTTCGCCTCGCCCTGGGCGATCACCTGCCAGGTGCGGCCGAACAGGTTGAAGTCGTTGATGTAGGCCCCGCCCAGCGTCGCCTGCAGCGCGTTGAAGATGTCGCTGACCAGCACGCCCAGGGTCTGCGCCTTCTCGCGGTCCAGGTTCAGGTAGATCTGCGGCGTGTTGGCGTTGAAGGTGGTGAACACCTGGGCCAGCCCCGGCGTCTGGTTGGCCGCCACCACCAGGCCCTGGGCCACCGCCGCCAGCTCGTTCGGGGTTTTGCCCTCGAGGTCCTCGAGCTGGTACTGGAAGCCGCCGGAGGACCCCAGGCCGATGATCGGCGGCAGATTCAGGGGGATCACCAGGGCGTCGCGGACGCCGGCGGTGCGCACCGCCACCTGCCGGATCACGTCGAACACGGTGATGCCCTGCGCGGTCCGCTCCTCGAAGGGCTTGAGGGCGACCACCAGGAAGCCGGCATTGGGCTCGGCCAGACCGTCGATGAAGCTGCGGCCGATGATGCCGGTGATGTCGCCGACGCCGGGGATGTCCTTGACCAGATCCTCGACCTGCTGCACCGACTGGGTGGTGCGGCTGACCGAGGCGGCGGGCGGCAGCTTGATCTCGATGAAGAACAGGCCTTGGTCCTCTTCCGGCAGGAAGCCGGTCGGGGTCACCGAGTTGAGGACATAGGCGAGGCCGCCGAAGCCGGCCACCAGCAGCACCGACAGCACGGCCACGCGGACCAGCCGGGTGACGATCCAGGCATAGCCGTCGCGCACCTTGTCGATGCCGGCGGACATCCTGGCCATCGCCCGGCCGTACAGCCCCTTGCTGTGCCCCGGCTGGTGCGGCTTCAGGAAGATGCTGCACAGCGCCGGGCTCAGCGTCAGCGCGTTCAGCGCCGAGATCAGCATCGCCACCGAGACGGTGACGGCGAACTGCGAATACAGCTCGCCGGTGATGCCGGGGATGAAGCCGACCGGTACGAAGACGGCCAGCAGCACCATGGTGATGGCGAGGATCGGCGCGGTGATCTCGCGCATCGCCAGCTTGGTCGCCTCCTTGGCCGGCAGGCCGGTCTCCTCCATCACCCGTTCGACGTTCTCGATCACCACGATGGCGTCGTCGACGACGATGCCGATGGCCAGGATCATGGCGAAGAGCGAGATGGTGTTGGCCGAGAACCCCATCGCCAGCAGCACGGCGAAGGTGCCGATCAGGGACACCGGCACGGCGATCGTCGGGATGATCGTGGCGCGCAGGTTGCCGAGGAAGATGAAGACGACGATCACCACCAGGACGAAGGCCTCGGCCAGGGTCTTGATGACCTCGTCGATGGTCTGGCTGACGAAGACCGTGGTGTCGTAGGTGATCTTGTAGTCGACGCCCTGCGGGAAGCGCTGCTTCAGCGCCTCCATCGCCTTGCGCACGCCGGCGGCGGCGTCGACGGCGTTGGAGCCGGGCGACTGGTAGACGCCGATGACCGCGGCCGGCGCGCCGTTCAGCCGGCCCACCGTGTCGTAGGATTGGGCGTTCAGCTCCAGCCGCGCGACGTCGCGCAGGCGCACCACCGACCCGTCGGGGTTGGCGCGCAGGATGATGTTCTCGAACTGCTTTGGGTCGGTCAGCCGGCCCAGCGTCTGCAGGTTGATCTGGATCTGCTGGTCGTCCGGCATCGGCTGGGCGCCGATGCGACCGACCGCCGCCTGGATGTTCTGGCTCTGGACCGCCTTGATGATGTCGTTCGGGGTCAGGCTGAAGCTGGTCAGCGAGTCCGTGTTGTACCAGATCCGCATCGCGTAGTTCTGGGTGCCGAACAGCGACGCCTGGCCGACGCCGGACACCCGGGCCAGGGTATCGACCAGGTTGATGATGGCGTAGTTGTTCAGGAACAGGTCGTCCTGGGTCTTGTCGGGCGAATACAGCGTCACGAGCTGCAGGATCGCCGAGGACTGCTTCTTCACCGTCAGGCCCTGGGCCGTGACCTCGGCCGGCAGCTTCGGCTCGGCCAGGGCGACGCGGTTCTGGACGTTGACGGTGTTGATGTCGGGGTTGGTGCCGACGGCGAAGCTGATGTTCAGCGAATAGGAGCCGTCGCTGCCGCTGGTCGACGACATGTACAGCATGTTGTCGACGCCGTTGACCTGGGCCTCGATCGGCTGGGCCACGGTGGCTTCGACGGTGTCGGCGCTGGCGCCGGGATAGGCGCCGCTGACCGAGACCTGCGGCGGCACGATGTCGGGAAACTGGGCGATCGGGATCGCGCTCATCGCGATCAACCCGGCCAGGGTGATGACGATGGCGATGACGATCGCGAAGCGGGGCCGATCGACGAAGATCGAGGACAGCATGGATCAGTTCCCCGCCGGCTTGGCCGGCGCGGCTGGGGCGGCAGCCGGTGCTGGGGTTGGGGCTGTCGCCGCGCCCTTGGCGCCGGCGGTCTGGTCGGTCGGCGTGTCCACCACCGGCGCCGGGTTCACCACTTGGCCGGGACGCACCTTCTGCACTCCGTCGACGATGACCACGTCGCCATCCTTCAGCCCCTCCGTCACCACCACGTCGGCGCCCTGGGTCGAGCCGGTGGTGACATGGCGGGTGGCGGCCTTGTTGCTCTCGCCGACCACCAGAACGTAGTTGCCGCTCTGGTCGCTCAGGATGGCGCGCTGCGGGATCGCCAGCGCCTCGACCGGGTCCTTGGGTCCCGCCGTCACCCGGGCGTACTGGCCGTCGATCAGCAGCCGCTCGGGGTTGGGGAATTCCGCCCGCACGTTCAGCGTGTCGGTGTTCTGGTCGACCTTGACGTCGGTGAAGTTGATCTTGCCGTCATGGCCGTAATCCGACCCGTTCGCCAGGGTCAGCTTGACCACCACGTCCTCGGGCGCCACGCCGCCTTTGCCGGCGCGGGCCTGGACGTCGAGGATGAAGCGGTCGCTGACCGGGAAGGTGACGTAGATCGGGTCCTGGCTGACGATGGTGGCCAGGGCACCGGTGCTCGGCCCCACCAACGCGCCGACGCTGTAGGTGGAGATGCCGACCCGGCCGTCGAAGGGCGCGGCGATCTGGGTGTAGCCGAGGTTGATCTGCGCCTGCTCCAGCGCCGCCTGGTTCTGCTGCACCGCCGCGGCGGACGATTTCTCGGTCGCCACGCGGTCGTCCAGCGTGGCCTGGGAGACGTTCTGGTTCTTGACCAGCTCGCGGGCGCGGTCGGCCTGGACCTTGGCGTTGTCGGCAGTGGCCTGGGCGCTGGCGAGGTTGGCCTGGGCCTGGTCGACCGCGGCCTGGTAGGTGTCCTTCTCCAACACGAACAGAAGGTCGCCGGCCTTCACCTCCTGGCCTTCGGTGTAGTTGCGCTGCTTCAGGAAGCCCTCGACCCGGGCCACCAGGTCGACCTTGTTGATCGCCTGGACCCGGCCGATGAAACTGGTGCCCTCGGTCACCGGCCGCTTGGCCGCGGTGACGACGCCGACCGCCGGGGGCGGCATCTGCGGCGCCCCGGTCTGCTTGTCGCCCGACTCGTTGCAGGCGCCGAGCAGGAGAAGGCCCAGGGATGCGGCGAGAAGCCCGCGATACTGCCGTGTTGTCCGGGATCCCGACATGACTGGCCTGTCTCCTTGGGCTCTGGTTCGGCGGCGCCGCCTATGCAGTATTCCGAACAGTATTCCACATGATTCGCACAGCTTTCCCGCACGGTATCACTCTTTTGGCCCGGGCGAAGCGCCTGGTTGCGGAACAGTCGGGCCGGCCGCGGGTTGATGGATGAACGAGATCTGGGGAGACGTGCGATGAGACTTCGGCCGAGCCTGGTCGCGATGGCGGTCATGGCCGCCGCGGCAAGTGCCCAGGCGCAGGGGCTGCTGAACCAGCCGGGGCTGCCGCCGACGGTCCAGCCCTCGACCCCGACTCCTGCGCAGCCGCTCATCGCGCCCGGGCTGCCGTCCCGGCCGGAGCCGCAGCTGACGGCTCCGGCGGCGCCGGCCGCCAATCTGGGCGGGCAGGAAGGGCCCGGCCGCATCATCCAGCTGGATCAGCGCCAGGTCCATCCGAACGGCGTGGTGGTGACGCTGACCAGCATCACGTTCAGGGCCGACAGCATCGTGGTCGCGGCCAGCATCCTCAATCCGTCCGGCCGGGCCGCCTGGCTCAACCGCAATGGCACCCTGTCGCTGGCGGACGACCTCGGCCGCAGCTACCGGTTCGTGCCGCCCACCGACAATCCGGAAGTGCAGATCGCCCCGCAATCGCAGGTCTCGGCCAGCTTCGTCTTCGTCGGGCCGATCGACGCCGAAGCCCGGTCGGTGCAGCTGGCGACCAACGGGCAGATCGGCAGCCGGGTCGACCGGCTGACCGCGGCCCCCCTGTTCCTGTTCCGGATGCCGGTGTCCTAGACGCGGCGGCTGCGCGCGCGACGGCGTCCATCGGTCGGATGACGGTGGGCTCACCCGATTCGCCAAATTGCGAGTGCCGGTCACGGCGGCGGAGATTGGGTCGCTATGACCGATTTCGCCTGCCGCGGAGGACAATCCCGGATCACGAGGATGCCGCTGGGTGCCGCCGCGATGCTAGCTGCCGTTCTGGCGAGCTCGGCATGGGCGCAGCCTTCACCCGAGGTTTCGATCCCGGAATTCCATACGCTCGGAACCCCGACCCCGACATACCCTATCGTCAAGCCGGGGCTGCCGCCGCCGGAACCCAGGATCGGGCAGCCGGCGCCGGCCGCCCCGCCGGTCGATCCGGCCGGGACCGTCGCAACGCGCGTGCAGCAGCGGAAGACGCATCCGAACGGCGTGACGATTTCGGTCGAGACCATAACGTACCTGCCGCGGAGCGTCGTGGTCGAGATCGAGATCTTCAACCCGGCTGCGGCGCGCAACCTGCTCAACCCATCAGGCAGCCTGCAACTGTTCGACGATCTCGGCGGCGCCTATTCCTTCCTGCCACCGATCGACAACCCGGAGATCTGGATTCCGCCGGCCTCGCATCTCGCGGGAAAGCTGGTCTTTGTCGGCGGGATCGATCGGCGGGCGCGGTGGCTGCGGCTGTCGATCAACCGCGCGCTCGGCAGCCCGACCGACCGGATGACCGACATACCCTCGTTCCAGTTCAGCCTTCCGGTGAACCTGCGATCTTGGACCGGTGCCCCTTCCCGATGATCAGACGAACAGCAGCTGGCTGTCGCGCGGCGTCTCGGCCAGGAGGGTGACGACGCCGGCGATCTGGGCCGGGACGGCGAGGTCAGCGGCGGCGAGGCCGAGTGCGCGCAAGCCCATCTCGCAGGCGATGAAGCGCACCCCCAGGGCCCGGCAGGCGTCCAGCAGCTCGGCGAAGGTGGCGACCCGGCGGGCGGCGAAATCGGCCTCCCGCGCCTCGGCGTCGCCGTCCAGCCGCCGCCAGCCCTCGGGCAGCAGCGCCCGCAGCGCCTGGCCGGTGAAGAACAGGGTGGCGGGCCGGTTGGTTGCCACCGCGGCGCTGGCCAGCACCAGAGCGTAGTGCACCCGGTCGAAGCGGCCGTCGAACACCACGATCGACAGCGCGCCGATGCCGGCCGGGCCGTCAGTCATGGGCCGTGCCATGGTGATGCGCCAGGTCGGTCAGCGTGGGATGGTCGCCGCACAGCGGGCAGCCCGGGTCGCGCGGCAGGGCGATCTCGCGCAGCCGCGCCTCCAGCGCGTCATACAGCAGCAGCCGGCCGGACAGGCCCTCGCCGATGCCCAGGATCTCCTTGATCGTCTCGATCGCCTGCATCGACCCCAGCACGCCGGGCAGGGCGCCGAACACCCCGGCCTCCGAACAGGTCGGCACCGTGCCCGGCTCGGGCGGCGCCGGGAACAGGCAGCGATAGCAGGGGTGCGGGTCGCCGAGATGCGCCTTGAAGGTCGACAGCTGCGCCTCGAAGCGCAGCATCGCCGCCGAGACCAGCGGCCGCCCCGCGAGGTAGCAGGCGTCGTTCAGCAGGTAGCGGGTGGCGAAGTTGTCGCTGCCGTCGACCACGATGTCGAAGGCGCCGATGCGGTCCAGCGCCGTGGCCGCGGTCAGCCGGTCGGCGAAGCGTTCGACCTGCACCTCGGGGTTCAGCGCCTGCAGCCGGACGATGGCGCTGTCGACCTTGAGCTGGCCCAGCGTCGTGGTGTCGTGCACCACCTGGCGCTGCAGGTTGCTCAGTTCGACCACGTCGTCGTCATGGATGCCGATGGTGCCGATGCCGGCGGCGGCGAGGTAGAGCAGGAGAGGGGAGCCGAGGCCGCCGGCGCCGATCACCAGCACACGGGCGGAGAGCAGCTTCTGCTGGCCCTTGCCGCCGACCTCGGGCAGCAGGATGTGCCGCGCATAGCGCTTGATCTGGGCGTCGGTAAAGCTCATCGCCGCAGAATAGCGGCGTCTATCATGATCCGCGAGCCCGTTGCGCTGCGGCGTGTCGACCGGCTGGGGCCTTATGGCACGCGCGAAGGCGCGTGAGCGATACCATCGGTCTATGGCATATTCTTTCCCGACCTGAGAAATACAGGAACCGTTGCCAGGCCGGTTCCCGCCAAGCCGGTTTCAGAGGAGAAGCGCCATGGATCTCGATCCGGTCCTGTTGTCGCGGTTCCAGTTCGGCTTCGTCATGTCGTTCCACTTCCTGTTCCCGGCCTTCACCATCGGGGTGGCGAGCTGGCTGGCGGTGCTGGAAGCGCTGTGGCTGAAGACCGGCCACGCGGAATACCGCACGCTGTACAAGTTCTGGATCAAGATCTTCGCCGTGTCCTTCGGCGTCGGCGTCGTCACCGGCATCGTCATGACCTACCAGTTCGGCACCAATTGGAGCGAGCTGTCGCGGATCGGCGGCAGCATCCTCGGGCCGCTCCTGGGCTATGAGGTGGTGATGGCCTTCTTCCTTGAGGCCGGCTTCCTCGGCATCATGCTGTTCGGCTGGGACAAGGTCCCGCGCGCCGTCCATCTCGCCGCCACCGTCGCCGTGGCCGTCGGCACCGCGCTGTCGGCCTTCTGGATCCTGTCGGCCAATTCCTGGCTGCACACCCCGGCGGGCTACGAGCTGGTGAACGGCGTGGTCGAGCCGATCGATTGGTTCGCCATCGTGTTCAATCCATCCTTCCCGATCCGCTTCCTGCACACGGTGACCGCAGCCTACCTGACCACGGCCTTCGTCATCATCGGCGTCTCGGCCTGGTACCTGCTGCGTGGCCGCGCCGTGCTCGAATCGCGCCGCGCCTTCTCGATGGGCCTGTGGCTGATCGCGGTGCTGGCGCCGCTGCAGATCTTCTTCGGCGACCAGTCGGGGCTGGAGGTCCGCGAACACCAGCCGGCCAAGTTGGCGGCGATCGAGGCGCATTGGCAGACCGGCGGCGATGTGCCGCTGATCCTGTTCGCCTGGCCCGACCAGGCCGGCGAGAAGAACGACTTCACCATCGAGATCCCGCATATCGGCTCGCTGATCCTGACCCACAGCTGGGGTGGCTCGGTGCAGGGGCTGAAGGACTTCCCGCCCCAGGACCGGCCGTCGGTCGCCACGGTGTTCTGGACCTTCCGCGTCATGGTGGGGCTGGGCTTCCTGATGCTCGGCGCCGGGGTCCTCGGCCTGGTGCTGCGCGCCACCGGCCGGCTGTATGACAGCCGCTGGTTCCAGCGCATCATGGTGGCGATGATCCCGTCCGGCTTCGTCGCCGTGATCGCCGGCTGGTACACCACCGAGATCGGGCGCCAGCCCTGGGTGGTGCAGGGCCTGCTGCGCACCGAGGACGCGCATTCGCCGGTCGGCGGCGGCAGCGTGCTGCTGTCGGTGGTCCTGTTCGTGCTGATCTACGCCATGCTGCTCGGCTCCGCCGTCTACTACATCGTCAAGCTGATCCGGATCGGGCCGGAAGCGCCGGAGGCCGACCGCGAGGAAACCTTCAAGACCCCGGCGCGGCCGTTCTCGCTGCCGGACGCCTCTCTCGAATCCGGGGAGTGACGCCATGATGCCGGAAGTCTGGACCATCGCCACCGCCCTGCCGCTGATCTGGGCGGCGGTCGCCGCCGGCGGTGTGTTCATGTATGTGCTGATGGACGGGTTCGACCTCGGCGTCGGCATCCTGTTCCCCTGGGCCCGCAGCGAGGAGGACCGCGACCTGATGATGGGGTCGGTGGCGCCGATCTGGGACGGCAACGAGACCTGGCTGGTGCTCGGCGGGGTCGTCCTGCTCGCCGCCTTCCCGTTGGCCTTCTCGATCATCCTGCCGGCGCTGTACCTGCCGATCACCTTCATGGTGATGGGGCTGATCTTCCGCGGCGTCGCCTTCGAATTCCGGTTCAAGGCCCACAGCAGCAAATGGCTGTGGACCGTGGCGTTCAGCGGCGGCAGCCTGTTCGCGACCTTCTTCCAGGGCGTGGTGCTGGGCACCTTCGTCCAGGGCTTCCCCACGGTCGGCACCCATTACGCCGGCGGCTCGTTCCTGTGGGTCTCGCCGTTCAGCCTGATGACCGGCGTCGCCCTGATCTTCGGCTACGGGCTGCTCGGCGCCGGCTGGCTGGTGATGAAGACCGAAGGTACGCTGCAGGCCTGGGCCCGCCGGGCCATGGGTGGGGTGCTGCTCGCCGTGCTGGCCGCCATGGCCGTGGTCAGCCTGTGGGTGCCGTTGCTGGACCAGAGCGTCGCCGAGCGCTGGTTCACCTGGCCCAACATCGCGTATTTCGTGCCGGTGCCGATCCTGGTGGTGCTGCTGGCCTGGCGGCTGTGGCTGTCGCTGCAGCGCGGCTCCGACTACGCGCCGTTCCTCTATACGCTCGGGCTGTTCGTGCTCGGCTACACCGGCCTGGCCATCAGCCTGTTCCCGAAGCTGGTGCCGCCGAACCTGACCATCTGGGACACGGCGTCGTCGGCCTCGTCGCAGCTGTTCCTGCTGGTCGGCGTCCTGTTCCTGATCCCGCTGATCCTGACCTACACCACCTATTCCTACTGGGTGTTCCGCGGCAAGGTGAAGTCGGGCGACGGCTATCACTGATCCGCTGTTGCGGAATCGGCGGCCAGGGTAGTCTCCGCGCCAACGCCGCCTTTTCAGGAGAGAAACCATGGCCGGATCGGGTTACCGCAAGGACCGCATCGGCAACCACAAGCTGCATCCTGAGACGCTGATGCTCGGATACGGCTATGACCCGACCCTGTCCGAAGGGGCGGTCAAGCAGCCGGTGTTCCTGACCTCGACCTTCGTGTTCAAATCGGCCGAGGACGGGCGGGATTTCTTCGACTACACGGCAGGCCGGCGCGAGCCGAAACCGGGCGCCGATGCCGGCCTCGTCTACACCCGTTTCAACCACCCCAACAGCGAGATCGTCGAGGACCGCCTGGCGATCCATGAGGGCGCCGAGGCGGCGGGGATCTTCTCCAGCGGCATGTCGGCGATCGCCACCACCCTCTTGGCCTTCGCCCGGCCGGGCGACGTGATCCTGCACAGCCAGCCGCTGTATGGCGGCACCGAGACGCTGATCGCGCGCACCCTGCTGCCGTTCCAGATCGACGCGATCGGCTTCGCCGATGGGGTCGACGAGGCGGTGGTGCGCGAGGGCGCCGAGGCGGCGATGGCCAAGGGCCGGGTCTCGGTGATCCTGGTCGAGTCGCCGTCGAACCCGCTGAACACCCTGGTCGACCTTGACCTGATGCGCCGCATCGCCGACGAGATCGGGGCGAAGCAGGGCCATATGCCGGTGATCGTCTGCGACAACACCCTGCTGGGCCCGATCTTCCAGAAGCCGATCCTGCACGGCACCGACATCGTGGTCTATTCACTGACCAAATATGTCGGCGGCCACAGCGACCTCGTCGCCGGCGCGGTGCTCGGCCGCCGCGACCAGGTGCGCCAGGTCAAGCTGCTGCGCGGCGCCATCGGCACCCAGCTCGACCCGCATTCGGCCTGGATGATCGCGCGGTCGCTCGAGACCCTGTCGCTGCGCATGAACGCGGCCTGCCGCAGCGCCGAGACGGTGACGCGGTTCCTGCACGAGCATCCGCAGGTGGCGAAGGTCTACTACCCCTCGCTGCTGCCGGCGGGCAGCCCGGAGCGGGCGGTGTTCGAACGGCAATGCACCGGCGCCGGCACCACCTTCTCCTTCGACATCAAGGGCGGCGAGGCCGAGGCCTTCCGCTTCCTCAACGCGCTGCAGATCTTCAAGCTGGCGGTCAGCCTGGGCGGCACCGAATCGCTGGTCTGCCACCCGGCGACCACGGTGCATTCCGGCGTGCCCAAGGCGACGCGCGAGCGGATCGGCATCTCCGACGCCACCATCCGCGTCTCGATCGGCATCGAGCACACCGAGGATTTGATCGCCGACCTGACCCAGGCGCTGGCGGCGAGCCTGGGGTGAACATGGGTTGGGTTCGCCTTGCGAACCCAACGTCTTGCCGACGGATCGATGTCGGGTTCGCAATTGCGAACCCGACCTGCGGGAACGTCACCCGACCGGAACCGGGTCCTCCTCGAACAGGCCGGTCGGCAGCCCGTCGATGCTGCGGGTGTTCTTCTGCCGGCGATAGGCCTCCAGCCCCTCCTGCTTCTCCTTCGCCTCGGCCCAGCGCGCCAGGGTCGGCCGTTCGCCCGCATGGTCGAACAGCGGCACGCCGAAGCCGCAGGAGGTCTGGACCAGATCGATGTCCAGCAGCACCATCTGGCGGGCGCCGAGCGGCTCCGTGCCGCCGTATTCCGTTGCCAGCAGGCGGGCGTAGTCCGGGCCGCCGCGGCGCAGCACCCGGCCGGCGCCGTACAGCCGCAGGATCATCGGCGCGCCCTCGAAGGCGCAGAACATCACGGTCAGCCGGCCGGTGGCGCGCAGATGCGCCGCGGTCTCGTTGCCGCTGCCCGTCAGGTCGAGATAGACGACCGCATTCGGTCCCAGCACCCGCAGCATATCGGTGCCGCGGGGCGAGACATTGACCCGCCCGGTCGTGGCGGCGGAGGCGGTGAAGAACACCCGCTGCCGCAGGATGAACTCCTGCAGCGCCGGCGAGATCTCCGGAAACTGCTTGGCCATGGCTCCTCCTCCCGTGGGGCGGGTGGGGAAGCCCGCCCTGGCGCGACTAAACCTCGGCGGCCTCGCTGTTGCGCGGCGCCGGCGGCATGCCGATGGCGTGGTAGCCGGCGTCGACATGGTGCACCTCACCGGTGACGCCGGTCGACAGCGGCCCCAGCAGGTACAGGGCTGCGCCGCCGACCTCGTCGAGGGTGACGTTCTTGCGCAGCGGGCTGTTCTGCTGGTTGAAGCGGAACACGTAGCGGGCGTCGCCGATGGCACTGCCGGCCAGGGTCCGCATCGGCCCGGCCGAGATGGTGTTGACCCGGATCCCCTGCGGGCCCAGATCGGCCGCGAGGTAGCGCACGCTGGCCTCCAGCGCCGCCTTGGCCACGCCCATGACGTTGTAGTTCGGCATCACCCGCTCGGCGCCGAGATAGGTCAGCGTCAGCAGGCTGCCGCCGTTCGGCATAATCGCCGCCGCCCGCTTCGCCAGCGCGGTGAAGGAGTAGCAGCTGATCCGCATGGTGCGGCTGAAGTTGTCGGCCGTGGTGTCGAGGTAGCGGCCCTTCAGCTCTTCCTTGTCGGAATAGGCGATGGCATGGACCAGGAAGTCGATCGACCCCCATTCCGCCGCCAGCCGGTCGAACAGGGCGGCGATCGAGGCGTCGTCCTCGACGTCGCAAGGCGCCAGGAAACTGGCGCCGATCGATTGGATCAGGGGCTCCACCCGCTTGCGAAAGGCGTCGCCCTGATAGGTGAAGGCCAGCTCGGCCCCTTCGCGCGCCAGCGACGAGGCGATGCCCCAGGCGATCGAGTGGTTGTTGGCGACGCCCATGATCAGGCCGCGCTTGCCGGCCATCAGCCCGGTGGTCCGGGTCTCGGTCGAGGTCGTGGTCATGCAGCGTACCGCTTGAAGGCGAGCGTCGCGTTGGTCCCGCCGAAGCCGAAGCTGTTGGAGAGGACCGTGGTCAGCCCGGCATTGTCGATGCGTTGCCGCACGATGGGGAACCCTTCCGCCGCCGGGTCCAGGTTCTCGATGTTGGCGCTGGCGGCGATGAAGTCGTGCTTCATCATCAGCAGGCTGTAGATCGCCTCATGCACCCCGGCGGCGCCCAGCGAATGGCCGGACAGCGACTTGGTC
This sequence comes from Inquilinus sp. 2KB_23, assembly GCF_052115705.1. Classification (NCBI taxonomy): domain Bacteria; kingdom Pseudomonadati; phylum Pseudomonadota; class Alphaproteobacteria; order Rhodospirillales; family Rhodospirillaceae; genus Inquilinus; species Inquilinus sp. 2KB_23. The sequence continues at coordinate 74,305 of NZ_JBFRHF010000018.1, forward strand.
GAGCTGATCTTGGGCGCCTTGTCGCCGAACACCTCGCGGATCGCGCCCAGCTCGGTGACGTCGCCGACCGGGGTCGAGGTGCCGTGGGTGTTGATGTAGTCGACCGGGCCGTCCACCGTCGCCAGCGCCTGGCGCATGCAGCGCACAGCACCCTCGCCCGACGGCGCGACCATGTCGTAGCCGTCCGAGGTGGCGCCGTAGCCGACCAGCTCGCCATAGATCTTGGCGCCTCGCGCCTTGGCGTGCTCCAGCTCTTCCAGCACCACGGTGCCGCCGCCGCCGGCGATGACGAAGCCGTCGCGGTCGCGGTCATAGGCCCGGCTGGCCGTCTGCGGCGTATCGTTGAAGCGGGAGGAGAAGGCGCCCATCGAATCGAACAGCACCGACAGGGTCCAGTGCAGCTCCTCGCCGCCGCCAGCGAAGACGATGTCCTGCTTGCCCCACTGGATCAGCTCGGCGCCATTGCCGATGCAATGCGCCGAGGTCGAGCAGGCGGAGGAGATCGAGTAGTTGACGCCCTTGATCTTGAACGGCGTCGCCAGCGTCGCCGAATTGGTCGACGACATGCAGCGCGGCACCATGTAGGGGCCGATGCGCTTCGGCCCCTTCTCGCGGGTGATGTCCGCGGCATCGACCTGGTTCGAGGTCGACGGGCCGCCGGAGCCCATGATCAGGCCGGAGCGCTCGTTCGAGACGTCGCTCTCCTCCAGCCCGGCATCGGCGATGGCCTGGGCCATGGCGATGTAGTTGTAGGCGGCGCCCGGCCCCATGAAGCGCAGGACGCGCCGGTCGATGTGGTCGGCGGGGTCGAGCTTGACCGTGCCGTGGACATGGCAGCGGAAGCCCAGCTCCTTGTATTCTGGCGCCGCGACGAGTCCCGACCGCCCGTCGCGCAGGCTGGCCGTGACCTCATCCTGATTGTTGCCGATGCTCGAGACGACGCCGAGCCCGGTGACGACTACGCGTCGCATGATCATTCTCCGCCGTACGTCAGAACGCTTCGGTCGACGTGAACAGGCCGGCCCGCAGATCCTTGGCTTCCATGATCGTCTTGCCGTCGACGGCGACGCTGCCGTCGGCGATGCCCAGCACCAGCTTCCGGTTGATCACGCGCTTCAGGTCGAGCCGGTAGGTCAGGAGCTTGGCGCTCGGCAGCACCTGGCCCGTGAGCTTGATTTCGCCGGTTGCCAGCGCCCGGCCGCGGCCCGGCGCTCCGGTCCAGCCGAGGAAGAAACCGAGCAGCTGCCACAGCGCGTCGAGCTCGAGGCAGCCGGGCATCACCGGATCGGATTCGAAATGGCAGGCGAAGAACCAGAGGTCCGGCCGGATGTCGAACTCGGCCACGACCTCGCCGCGGCCATGGGCGCCGCCCTGGTCGCTGATCGTGGTGATCCGGTCCATCATCAGCATCGGCGGCAGCGGCAGCCGGGCATTGCCCGGCCCGAACAGCTCGCCATGGGCGCAGGACAGCAGGTCTTCGTAGGTGTAGCTCGATTTACCGGTCACGGCCGCGCGGGTGCCTTCATTGTCTCACCGACGGGCGCGACTGTAGCGTTTTTTTAAGGGGGCACAAGGCTGCAGTGGCCGCCCCGCCCGGTCGTTCGGGGGCGGATGGGCCCAATGGTCGCGGCGAACAAGGATTGCCTGCGACCTCCGGGCACCCTAGCTTCGGGGGATCAATGCCCTTTTGGCGGAATTGGACGCGCATGACCGTCTGGCGGACCACCCTACTGGCCTCTTGTCTCGCGGCGACCGCATTCGGGCCGATGGCGGCGCAGGCCGCCACCGATCCCCGCACCGTGTCGGGCGCCTATCTCTCGGGCAGCCATGCGCTGGTGGCGCGTGACCTCTCCAGCGCCGGCCGGTTCTTCGGCCAGGTGCTGGCCGAGGACCCGGACAATCTCGGCCTGCTGCGTCGCAGCTTCACCCTGACCCTCGCCGGCGGCGACGTCGAAGGCGCGGCCAAGCTGGCCCTCCGGCTGGACACGGCCGACACCGCCGACCAGCTGGTGCGGATCACCCTGATCCTGCACGACGTCAAGGCCGGCAAGTGGCGCGACGCGCTGACGCGGCTGAAGACGGTGGAGACGGCGGGCACCGCCAAGTCGATCACCCCGATCATCTCGGCCTGGCTGCGGATCGGGGCGGGCGACGGCAAGGCGGCGCTGTCCAGCCTGGATCCGCTGCTGAAGGGCGCCCGGCCGGATGCGCTGGGCGCGATCCAGAAGGCCCTGTTGCTCGATTACCTCGGCGATCTCGACGGGGCCGCCAAGGCCTACGAGGCACTGGGCGACGTCGGCAAGACGGTGCGGCTGGTCGAAGGGCTGGCCAGCGTCTACCAGCGCCAAGGCCAGCGCGACAAGGCGCGCGCCCTCTACAGCAGCTTCGCCGACCAGAACGGCGAGAACCTGCTGCTGGAGCCGGCGACGCAGCGGCTGGACAAGGGCGAGCGGGCGCAGCCGATCATCGGCAGCCCGAGCGACGGGCTGGCCGAGGCGCTGTTCTACATCGCCAGCGCGGTCAGCCAGGACCGGCAGGCCGATGGCGGCGACACCGCCCTCATCTACACCCGCCTGGCGCTGTACCTGCGGCCGGACTTCCCGGTGGCGCAGATCCTGCTGGGCGACATCCTGGCCGGGCAGGAGCAGTACAAGAACGCGATCGCCGCCTATGAGGCGCTGCCGGACAACACCCCGGCCGGCTGGATGGCGCGGCTGCGCGAGACCCTCGCGCTCGAAGGGCTCGACGATTACGACCAGGGCATCGCGCTGGCCGGCGACCTGGTGTCGGAACGGCCGGACAGCGCCGCCGGCTATCTCCGGCTGGGCGACCTCTATCGGGCCAAGCAGGAATTCGCCTCCTCGGTCGTCGCCTATGACGACGCGGCGCGCCGGCAGAAGCGGCTGGAGGAGATCGACTGGACCTTCCTCTACCGCCGCGGCATCGCGCTGGAGCGCAGCGGCCGGTTCGATCGGGCGGAGCAGGATCTGCGCCGCGCCATCGCCCTCAACCCCCAGCACGCCAATCTGTTGAACTATCTCGGCTACTCCCTGCTCGACCGCGGCAAGGACCTGAAGGAGGCGGAGGACCTGATCCGCAAGGCGGTCGATCTGACGCCGGATGACGGCTACATCATCGACAGCCTGGGCTGGGTCTATTACCGGACCAACCAAGTGGACAAGGCGGTGGAGACGCTGGAGAAGGCGATCACGCTGAAGCCCGAGGATCCGACCATCAACGACCATCTCGGCGACGCCTACTGGCGGGCCGGCCGCAAGGTCGAGGCCCGCTACCAGTGGGAGGCGGCGCTGCGCACCACCGAGGGCGATCCGCCCAAGGAGAAGATCGAGCAGAAGCTGGCCGACGGCCTGCCGGCGAACGCCCCGGCCCCGGTCACCGCCAATTGAGCATGGCGCAGGGCGGCGAGGTCTGGTCAGGCACCGCCCCGGCCAAGGTCAACCTCTATCTCCACGTCGTCGGCAAGCGCGACGACGGCTATCACCTGCTCGACAGCCTGGTGGTGTTCGCCGATGTCAGCGACGCGTTGACCCTGGCCCGGGCCGACGCACCCAGCCTGGCGGTCAGCGGGCCCTTCGCCGGCGCGGTTCCGGCGGGCGACGACAACCTGGTGCTGCGCGCGGTGCGGCGGCTGGCGGCCGCCACCGGCCATCCGGACGGCATCGCGATCACCCTCGACAAGCGACTGCCGGTGGCGGCCGGGATCGGCGGCGGCTCGGCCGACGCCGCGGCGGTGCTTCGCGGCCTCGCCCGGATCTGGGATCTGGCAGCGGATGATCCGCGGCTGCGCGAGGTCGCCGCGGGCCTCGGTGCCGACGTCCCGGTCTGCCTCGATGGCCGCACCGCCTGGCTCGGCGGCGTCGGCGAGCGGCTCGATCCCGGGCCGGACTTGGCGGGCATCCCGATCCTGCTGGTCAATCCCGGCGTGCCGTTGTCGACGCCGGCGGTGTTCAAGGCCCGGCAGGGCGGCTTCTCGCCCGAGGCCCGGTTCGCGGAGGCGCGGCCCGGCCTGGACCGGCTGTGCCGGCTGCTCGCCGACCGTGGCAACGACCTGGCCGAACCCGCCGGGAGGCTGGTGCCGGCGGTAACCGAGGTGCTGGCGGCCCTGGCGGCGCAGCCGGGGTGCCGGCTGTCCCGCATGTCGGGCAGTGGCGCCACCTGCTTCGGGCTGTTCGACAGTCCGGCCGCGGCGCGGGCGGCGGCATCGGTTCTGGCCGGCCACGGCTGGTGGGCGGCGGCGGGGGCGCTGCTCTGACGAGGCGGCGCGTCCTGGCCGGAATGATCCTGCTGGGCGACCACGGCCCGGGCTGGTATGAAGCGCGGTCGCGCGCCGGTGGATCGCCGGATCCACAACTCGTTAAGGTTGCGGTTCGACCCTCGGGGCCGGGCCGCTGGGAATTCCGATGACCGACGCTTTTCCCGCCGCGAAGTCCCGGCCCGGATCCGCAGGGTCCGCCGGCTGGCCGCGGCTCGACACCCCCCAAGGGGCGATGCTGTGGCTGATCCTGCTGGGCGGGCTGCTGCGGTTTGCCCTGTCCTGGGCAATCGGCTACGGCAACGGCGAATCCTACTACATCGCGACCGCGCGCTTCTTCGCGCTGAGCTATTTCGACCAGCCGCCGCTGTTCCTGTGGCTGACCCATGCGATGGTCGGGCTGGGCGACGCCGAGCTGTGGCTGCGGCTGCCCTATGTCCTGATGTTCGCGGTCTCGACCTGGGTGATGTACCGGCTCGGCGCCTTCCTGTTCGGGGCCTGGGCCGGGGTGTGGGCGGCGCTGCTGCTGAACCTCTCGGCCCTGTTCTTCGTCAGCGTCGGCAGCTGGGTCCAGCCGGATGGGCCGCTGTTCCTGTTCCTGCTGGCCGCCACCTACTGCACCGCCCGCGTGGTGGTGCCGGAGCCGGAGGAGATCTCGCCCGGCGCCGCCTGGGGCTGGTGGCTGGCCGCGGGGGTCTGCTTCGGCCTGGCGCTGCTGTCGAAATACCATGCCGTGCTGATCATGGCCGGCCTCCTGGTGTTCCTGCTGACCACCAAGGGCCGGCGGGTCTGGTTGGCCCGGCCGGCGCCATGGATCGCCGTCCTGGTCGCGCTTGCGATCTTCGCCCCCGTGGTGATCTGGAACGCCGAGAACCAGTGGGTGTCGTTCCTGTTCCAGACCGGTCGCAGCGGCGGCGGCCGGGTGCGGCTGGACTGGCTGGCCCAGAACATCGGCGGCCAGGCGATCTGGCTGCTGCCCTGGATCTGGCTGCCGATGATCTGGGTCTTCATCGCCGGGTTGATACGCGGGCCGAAGGATCTGCGCGGCTGGTTCCTGTGCAGCCTGGGCATCATCCCGATCGTGCTGTTCACCGCCGTCGCCGCCTGGGCCAAGGTCGGCGCCCATTTCCACTGGCAGGCCCCTGGCTACTTGATGCTGTTCCCGCTGCTCGGCGCCGCCGTGGCCCGGCGGCTGTCGGCCGGGGACCGCACCACCCGAATCTGGCTGAAGGCATCGACCATCGGCACGGTGCTGGTCCTGGTCGTGCTGGGCAGTCACGCGGCGACCGGCTGGATGCGGATCGTGCCGGGCCTGCACGCCGACCAGATCTGGGACCCGACGCTGGAGGGGCTGGACTGGACCGATTTGCGCCAGGCGGCGCAGCAGCGCGGCTGGTACGACCAGCCCGGCCTGTTTATCGTCGGCACGCAATGGCACCAGGCCGGCAAGATCGACGTCCAGCTCGGCGACCGGCTGCCGGTGCTGTGCCTGTGCCGCGACCCGCGCAACCTGGCCTTCGGCTGGGACCAGATGGATTTCGCCGGCCATGACGCGGTCATCATCGGCCAGGACGAGTTCCTGAAGGAGTTCGACGAGCGCTGGCGGCCCTATTTCGCCTCGGTCGAGCCGCAGCCCGACATCATCATCCACCGCGGCGGCCGGGCCGAGCTGACCCTGCGCGTCTTCACCGCCCGCGGCTTCAAGGCGCCGTGGCCTCTCCCCCTGCCGCCGAAGCCCCAGGGATCGACGCCGTGATGCGCTACGAACTCGCGGTCGTGGTCCCGACCCTGAATGAGGTCGGCAATGTCGGGCAGCTGGTCGAACTGCTCGACCGGGCGCTGGCCGGCATCGCCTGGGAAGTGATCTTCGTCGACGACGATTCGACCGACGGCACCGCCGAGGCGGTCTACCGGATGGCCGAGACCCGCGACAATGTCCGCTGCCTCAAGCGCATCGGCCGGCGCGGCCTGTCCTCGGCCACGGTCGAGGGCATGATGGCGACCGGCGCGCCCTATCTCGCGGTGATGGATGCCGACCTGCAGCACGACGAGACGCTGCTGCCGCGCATGCTGGAGCGGCTGAAGGCCGATACGCTCGACATCGTCGTCGCCAGCCGGTTCCTGCCCGGCAGCGACCTCGGCAGCTTCTCGGAGAAGCGCGAGCGCCTGTCCGGTCTCGGCATCAGGCTTGCAAAGATGGTGGTGCCTTCCGATCTGACGGATCCGCTCAGCGGCTTCTTCATGCTGCGCCGGCCGCTGATCGAAGAGGTGGCGGACCGGCTGAACGGACAGGGTTTCAAGATCCTGCTCGACATCTTCGCCTCGGCCGGGCGCCCCCTGCGCTTCGCCGAACTGCCCTTCGTGTTCCGCAGCCGGCACAGCGGCGAGAGCAAGCTGGACTTCGCCGTGAGCCTGGAATTTTTGATGCTGATCTTCGACAAGCTGCTCGGCGGCGCGATCCCGGCCCGCTTCATCCTGTTCGTCATGGTCGGGCTGTCGGGCGTGGCGGTGCAGCTGTCGCTGGTCGGGTTGTTCCTGCACGGCTTCGGCTGGGACTTCTACTGGTCGCAGGCGGCGGCGACGGTGGTCGCCATGTCCACCAACTTCGCCCTCAACAACCGCATCACCTACCGCGACAAGCAGCTGCGCGGCCGTGATTTCCTGCGCGGCCTGCTGTCCTTCTACGCCGCCTGCGCCATCGGCGCGCTGATCAACCTGCAGGTGTCGGAGTTCCTGTACGAGCGCGCCATGCCCTGGGCGCTGGCCAGCATCCTCGGCGCCGCCCTGTCCTCGGTGTGGAACTTCGGCGTGACCTCGACCTTCACCTGGAGCAAGCGGCAGCGCGTCCGGCCGCAAGCCGCAGGGGAGTAGGCGAGGGGGCCTGCGCCTGCGGTCAGCAGAGCGCCGGCTCGACCTCGCGGCGGAACGCCCGGAAGAGCTCGCCGACGCTGCGCGTGCCGACCTCGATCAGGTCGAAGCGGCGGCCGAAACGGATCCAGTCGGCCATCAGCCCGCCCATCAGGCAGGTCAGCGTGCTGGCGGCGACATCCGGCGGCCAGGCCGGGCTCAGCCGGCCCTCCTCCTGCGCCAGGGTGAAGGCCCGGCTCATGGTGGCGCGCATATGGTCGTGGGCCTCGCGCTGGCGGGCCAGTGCCGCCAGCATCTCGCCGACATACTCGCAGCGGCAGGTCAGGATGGTGAACACCCGCTGGCGCTGCTCGTCCTCGGTCAGCGCGACGAAGGATTCGACCATCGCCTGCTCGACCAGGGCCAGCGGATCGGGGTGGCCGTCGGCCATCGCCCGCTCGACGATCTCCTCCGCCGGCAGCTTCACCCGTTCGTGAAGCGCTTCGAACAGCTCGAGCTTGTTCTTGAAGTGCCAATAGATCGCGCCGCGGGTCACGCCGGCGGAATTGGCGATGTGCTCCAGCGACGTGCGCGACACGCCGTCGATGAAGAACAGGCGTTCCGCAGCGTCGAGAATCTTCTGCCGGGTCTCTTCCGCTTCAGCCTTGGTGCGACGGGCCATGATCGTCTCCTCTCCCCCCTTTACATACGTTCAGGCATGTATATAAATCAATCCGCACATCATGTCTCCCGAGGCCCGGGTGTTTGTGCGGTGCAAGAATTCGACAGGCGAGAAGGGGGTGTCGTGACCGTGTCCATCCTCGATTCGGAACACCTTCTGAGCGGGCGCGATCGCCTCGCGGACAGCCTTTCGCGCCTGACCCGGTAGCAGGCATCCGGCCGTGCGTGGCGGCGCCTTTTGCTGTCGCCATTGCCTAAACGGCCCAGAACAGGCATTCTGAATCGTCGCCTTCGTGGCGGATCCGAGGCCCGGATCAGACTTGGCAGGGGGTATCGTGGCTTTTTCTTTACATACGTTCAAGTATGTATGTGATCGTGTCGCGCGATCCGACATGCGCTCTGACGCTGTTGTGCGGTGCAAAAACACCGCTCGCACGGATACGGTCGCCGCGATCACGTCCCCCTTGCTTCGTGTCGCCCTGCTGCTCGCGTCGGTCGCGGCAGCTCCCCTGCTCGCATCTTGCAACGAAAACACCGGCGAAGCCCAGGCCCAGACGCAACCCGCCCCGCCGCCGCCCGAGGTGACGGTGCAGGAGCTGGCGGCCAGGCCGGTGCCGATCACCTACACCTATGCCGGACGCGTCTCCGCCTTCCGCGAGATCGAGGTGCGCGCCCGGGTCGGCGGCATCCTGCTCAAGCGCGACTACACCGAAGGCGAACGGGTGGCCGAGGGGCAGAGGCTGGCCCGTATCGACCCCGCCACCTACCAGGCCGAGGTGGCGCGCAGCCAGGCGCAGCTGCAGCAGGCGCAGGCGCAGCTGGCCAACAACCGGGTCAACGCCGACCGGTCCGCCAAGCTGTTCGCCAGCCGCGCCGGGTCGGCCAAGGACCGCGACGACACCATGGCGCAGGTGCGGACCGACGAGGCGGCGGTCGCCGCCGCCGTGGCGCAGCTGCAGACCGCGCAGCTCAACCTCGACTACACCTCGGTGACGGCACCGCTCGGCGGCATGACCAGCATCGAGGAGGTGCCGGAAGGCAGCCTGATCAGCGCCAACGGCCTGCTGACCCGGATCACCCAGCTCGATCCGGCCTATGTCAGCTTCTCCTTCGGCGACGCCGACTATGCCGAGATCCGGCGGCTGCTCGACGAGGGCAAGGCCGACGGGCCGAAGGACCGCCGCTTCCCGGTCACGGTCAAGCTCGGCGACGGGCGGATCTACGCCCAGGGCGGCACCATCAACTTCACCGACAGCATCGTCGACACCCAGACCGGCACCATCCGGGCCCGGGCCATCCTGCCGAACGCGGACAGCCTGCTGGTGCCGAACCAGTTCGTCCGCGTCACCGTCGGCGGGCTGACCCTGAAGCAGGGCATCGTGGTGCCGCCGATGGCGGTGATGCAGGGCCCGCAGGGACCCTTCGTCTATGCCCTGGCCGAGGGCGACAAGGCCGAGATCCGGCCGATCGCCCTGGGGCGTGAGGTCGAGGGCGGCTGGCTGGTCGACAGCGGCGTCACGCCGGGCGACCGCATCATCACGGAAGGCGTGATCAAGGTGCGCCCGGGCAGCCCGGTGCGGCCGTCCCTCGCCAAGGTCGCGCAGGTGGACCCGTGATCTCGCGGTTCTTCATCGACCGGCCGGTCTTCGCCGCGGTCCTGTCGATCGTCATCACCCTGGCCGGGCTGGTGGCGATGCGGGTGCTGCCGATCGCGCAGTATCCCGAGATCGTGCCGCCCGAGGTCTCGGTCACGACCTCCTATTCCGGGGCCAGCGCCGAGACGGTGGCGCAGACCGTGGCGGCGCCGCTGGAGCAGCAGATCAACGGCGTCGACAACATGCTGTACATGCGGTCGACCAACACCGGCGACGGCACCATGTCGCTGACCGTCACCTTCAAGATCGGCACCGATCCCGACCAGGCGACGATCAACGTCAACAACCGGGTGCAGCGGGTGCTGCCGACCCTGCCGCAGGAGGTGCAGCGCGTCGGCGTCAGCGTCTCGAAGAAATCCAGCTCGATCCTGATGGCGATCATCCTGACCGACAAGAGCGGCCGGGCCGATCCGATCTACCTGAACAACTACGCGCTGCTGAACGTCATCGACGACCTCAAGCGCGTGCCCGGCGTCGGTGACGCCTCGCTGTTCGGCAGCGGCAAGGACTATTCGATGCGGGTCTGGCTGCGGCCGGACAAGCTGGCGCAGTACAACCTGACGCCGACCGACGTCTCCGCCGCGATCCAGGAGCAGAACGCCCAGTTCGCCGCCGGCCGCTTCGGCGACGAGCCCAACAGCGGCGGCCTGGCCTACACCTATTCGGCGACGACCGACGGCCGCCTGCCCGACGCCGCGGCGTTCGAGAACATCATCCTGCGGTCCGACAGCAACGCGGCGACGCTGCGGCTGAAGGACGTGGCTCGGGTCGAGCTCGGCGCCCAGACCTATAACTCCACCGCCTTCGACAACAACAAGCCGATCGCCGGCATCCCGATCTACCTGCAGCCGGGGGCCAACGCGCTGAACACCGCCGAGGCGGTCAAGGCGCGGATGGAGGAGCTGAAGCAGGGCTTCCCCGAGGGCGTCTCCTACATCATCCCCTACGACACCACCAAGTTCGTCCAGGTCTCGATCGACGAGGTCATCAAGACCTTCATCGAGGCGATGATCCTGGTCGTGCTGGTGGTCTTCGTCTTCCTGCAGAACCTCCGGGCGACGCTGATCCCGGTGATCGCGGTGCCGATCTCGATCCTCGGCACCTTCGCCGGCATGTACATGCTCGGCTTCTCGATCAACCTGCTGACCCTGTTCGGCCTGGTGCTGGCGATCGGCATCGTGGTCGACGACGCCATCGTGGTGCTCGAGAATGTCGAGCGCATCATGCGGACCGAGAAGCTGGCCCCGCGCGAGGCGGCGCGGAAGGCGATGGACGAGGTCTCGGGCCCGGTCATCGCCATCGTTCTGGTGCTGTGCGCGGTGTTCGTGCCGGTCGCCTTCATGGGCGGGCTGGTGGGCGAGATGTACCGCCAGTTCGCCGTCACCATCGCGGTGTCGGTCACCATCTCCGGCATCGTCGCGCTGACCCTGACGCCGGCGCTGTGCGCCCTGATCCTGAAGCCCGGCCACCGCGAGCCGGCCCTGCCGTTCCGCCTGTTCAACCGCGCCTTCGACCGGCTGACCGCGGCCTACACCGCCGGCGTCCGCTTCTTCCTGAAGCGCGCAATCGTGGCGATCGTGCTGTTCGTCGCCATGGCGGGCGCCGCCTTCGCCCTGTTCCAGAAGATCCCGGGGTCGCTGGTGCCGCAGGAGGACCAGGGCTACCTGATCGTCGCCGCCTTCCTGCCGCCGGCCGCGTCGCTGGAGCGGACCGAGGCGGCGCTGGCCGCGGCGACCGACAACCTGCTGACCCATCCGGCGACCGGCGAGGTCATCGCCGTGCCCGGCTTCGACCTGCTGTCCGGCGCCCAGAAGACCTATGCCGGCGTCGCCTTCGTGCCGCTGAAGGACTGGTCCGAGCGGACCGATGCGGCGCTGGACGCGCGCAACCTGCCCGGCCCGTTCATGGGCCTGAACGCCGGCATCAAGGACGCGATGGTGCTGGCCTTCAACCCGCCGCCGATCATGGGCATGAGCACCACCGGCGGCTTCGAGGTCTATGTCCAGGACCGCACCGGTGCCGGCTACGCGGCGCTGGCCCAGGCCACCCAGGCGCTGGCCGCCGCGGCGGCCAAGCGGCCGGAGCTGGCCGGCGTCCGCTCGATGTTCAACACCGCCATCCCGCAGTACAAGATCGACGTCGACCGCGAGAAGGCCAAGGCGCTGGGCGTGCCGATCACCTCGATCTTCGAGGCGATGCAGGCCACCTTCGGCAGCCTCTACGTCAACGACTTCACGCTCTACGGCCGCAACTACCGGGTCAGCCTCGCCTCGGAGGGCGACTTCCGGCAGCGGCCGGAGGACCTGCGCTATGTCTTCGTGCGCGGCGGCGACGGCGCCATGATCCCGATCGACGCGCTGGTGAAGACCCGGCGGATCGTCGGGCCGGACCAGGTCGAGCGCTTCAACATCTTCCCGGCCGCCAAGGTCATGGGCGACCCGGCCCCGGGCTATTCCTCGGGCCAGGCGATCGCGGCGATGGAGGCGGTGGCCAAGGAGGCGCTGCCCCAGGGCTACGCGCTGGCCTGGACCGGCTCGGCCTTCCAGGAACAGGCGGCCGGCGGCTCCGGCAACCAGGCGCTGCTGTTCGGCCTGGTCATGGTGTTCCTGATCCTGGCCGCGCAGTACGAGCGCTGGACGCTGCCGATCGCGGTGCTGACGGCGGTGCCCTTCGGCCTGTTCGGCGCGCTGCTGGCGGTGTGGCTGCGCGGGCTGGAGAACGACGTCTACTTCCAGATCGGCCTGGTCACACTGATCGGCCTGGCCGCCAAGAACGCCATCCTGATCGTCGAATTCGCGGTGCTGAAGCGGCAGGAGGGGATGAGCGCGGCCGAGGCGGCGATGGAAGGCGCCAAGCTGCGCTTCCGGCCGATCGTCATGACCTCGCTGGCCTTCATCCTGGGTTGCCTGCCGCTGGCCATCGCCTCCGGCGCCGGCTCGGCCAGCCGCCATTCGATCGGCACCGGTGTGATCGGCGGCATGCTCGCCGCCACGCTGATCGCCACCTTCTTCATTCCGCTGTTCTACCGGCTGATCGCCTGGCGCGATCCCAAGAAGAAGCCGGCAACCGAAGCGGTGCCCGCCTTCCCCCAGGCGGAGCATCCGTGAGGTGGCGCTGCCCCACAGCTCCACCTCGGTCCCGGTCGTCATCGCTGCCCCTCGACGATCGGGACGCCACACCGGACGGGGTGCGGACCGCAACCGCGCCCCGTCCGACGCTATCGCCGAAACGGTGCGCGCTTTCCCCCAAGGCGGCGCATCGGTGAGGCGGGGCTGCCCCACAGCCCCGCCTCGGTCCCGGTCGTCATTCCTGCCCCTCGACGATCGGGATTACCAGCCGGGCGGGGTGCGGTCCGCAACCGCGCCCCGCCCGGCGTCTTCGCCGAAACGGTGCCTGCCTTCCCCCAGGCGGCATCGGTGAGGCGGGGCTGCCCCACAGCCCCGCCTCGGTCCTGGTCGTCATCGCTGCCCCTCGACGATCGGGACTCCTAGCCGGACAGGGCGCGGACCGCAACCGCGCCCTGTCCGACGCCAGCTGCGAAACCCTGCAGACAGAGTCTCCGGCTGCATCGGGCGCAGCGCATCCTCACTCTCCCCCGACGACTGGTCCCTGTCGACGCAGTCCCCGATGGGCCTCAGTCCGTCGCCCCGGCCTTGCGCAGCCGCGCGGCGATGGCGCGGGCCCGGCTGCTGTCGGCCCAGCCGAGAGCCGAGCGGCCGGTGAAGTCTTGCTGATTCGGATTCGCTTTGGCGGCCAGCAAGGCCTCCACCGCCGGCAGGCTGCCGTTGCGGGCGGCGGCCATCAAAGGGGTCATGCCCTGGCGGTTGGCGCGGTTGGGATTGGCCTTGGCGTCCAGCAGCGCCTTGACGATGCCGGCGTCGCCGATATCCGACGCCCAGTACAGCGGCGTGTTGCCGAGCGAATCGGTCTGGTCCGGCGCCGCGCCGAAGCGCAGCAACTCGCGCACCATGGCCAGGCTGTCATTGCCCACCGCGATGGTCAGCGGCGTGCGACCCTGGGCGTCGGTGGTGTTGGGCGAGGTCCCGCCCAGCAGCAGGGTGCGGGTCTGGTCGATATCGTTGCGCTGCACCGCCTGGATCAGGTCGGGCGCACGGCGCAGCACGTCGATCTCGGCCGCAGCCGGGCCGCAGAGGGTGAGAAGCATCGCCGCGGCCGCCGCGATGCGCGCGCCTCGTTTCATCTTCGGTCTCCGACAGGTCCCGCCAATGGGTTCGGCAGCGACCTTATACCAGGGGGCCTGCGACGGGCCAGCGGTTGGCCCCCGCCGGTGCCTGGACTATCCTGCGGCAAACGTCGCCACCCGCCCGTCGACAACGAGGCCCGTCATGACCGCTGAGCCATCACCCCTGCCGAGCCTGCCCCGCCTGGGGCAGACCGCCCCGTCCTTCGAGGCCGAGACCACCCATGGACGCATCGCGCTCGAGGATTTCCGCGGCAGCTGGGTCGTCCTGTTCTCCCACCCCGCCGACTTCACCCCGGTCTGCACGTCCGAATTCGTCGCTTTCGCCCGCATCGCCCCGGCCCTGAAGGAGCGCGGGGTCGAGCTGCTGGGCCTGTCGATCGACAGCATCTACGCGCATCTCGCCTGGACCAAGCGGATCGAGGAGCTGTTCGACACCCGGATCCCGTTCCCGGTGATCGCCGACGGCGATCGCAAGGTGGCGACGCTCTACGGCATGATCATGCCGGAGCAGTCGGGCACCGAGACCAGCCGCTGCGTCTTCGTGATCGACCCCACCGGGGTGGTGCGGGCGATGATCTACTATCCGCTGACCACCGGCCGGAACATCGATGAGATCCTGCGTCTGATCGACGCGCTGCAGACCACGGACAAGCACAAGGTCGCCACCCCGGCCGACTGGCGCCCCGGCGACAAGGTGATCGTGCCGGCACCGCGCACCATCGAGGATGCCGAGGCGCGGGCCAAGGCCGGCTACGAGTACACCGACTGGTGGTACTGCAAGACCGATGTGAAGGGCTGATCCGGGCCGCCCGGGCATAGACGATGGCCTGCATCAACCCCGACGGCACCCTGACGGAGGTGGCGAAGCGGAGTCTTGGCCTGCTCGCCGTGCCGCACACCGTGGCGCAGCTCTCCGCCGCCGCCGGCCTGCCGGTCTGGCGGGTGAGGGCGACGCTGCGCGAGACCGGCCGGGCGAAACTGGTGGCCTGTCTCGATCCCGATGCGGCCGACCCGTCCTGGCAGCTGACCGATCTCGGCGCCGAGGCACTGGAACTGAGCCGAGACTGATCGCGCTTTACTGATGCAGCACAATAAGATAAGGGTCTCTCTTGAAGCACCATATAAGCCGTTGCGGCGGGTCGGCGCATTTCGGATTCTGTCGGCGGAGCTTCTGGGCTAGAGTGCGGGCGATGGATCTGCGGGGGTACCGATGAGGATGATGAAGAGTTTTATAGCGGTCGCGGTGGCCGCCTTGGCGCTGGCAGCCTGCCAGGAGGCGCCGAAGCCACCCCAGACGGGCGGTCTGTTTCCTGATGTCGGCAACTACCAGCCGGTGAACCTGCCGCCGAAGGCCCAGCTGTCGCCGACGGAAGTGCGCTACGACCTGCTGGTCAAGCTGCAGACCGAGATGATGGTCACCGGTCTCAGCTGCAAGGAAGAGTTCAAGGACCCCATCATCTTCCGCACCTTCAGCCAGTGGGTGGTCAACAACGACGACCGCATCCTGGAGACCCAGGACAAGCTCGGCAAGCTGCTCGGGAAGTACAGCAAGGGCAACGGCGCGCGCCTGTTCGACACCTACCGGACGAAGATGGCGAACGACGAGTCCGGGCGCATGCAGCGCATGACCCAGGCCGCCTACTGCCTGGCCCGCCAGGACCAGTTCGCCGAAGTCGTCAAATACAACCCGCAGCAGCTCGACGACTACCTGAACAAGACCTACGACCTGCTGCACACGCGCTACAACGAGGTCGGGTCGAAGACCCAGACCGCGGCGGCGCCGGCCGACAAGGCAGCGGCGGCGGCAACGCCTCCGAAGTCCAAGAAGCCGTAAGGCTCAAGGCTTCACATTTTTGCCGATCTATCCTGAAGGGGGCCGCTTGCGCGGCCCCTTTTTGATGGCGCGGACGCGATAGGATCAGCGCCGGGTGACGACGATCTCCAGGTACTCGCTGGGCACGACCATCGAGCCGTCTCCAGAGCGATCGAACTGGGCGATCAGGTCCATCAGGTCGCGCTCAAGCCCGTCCTGAGCCGACGGCGCGAGAGCCGCGAAGGTCTTGAGCACCGGCCCGTAATAAGTCCTGAAGATCTCCAGCCAATGGCGAGGCGAACGGTACCGGAAGGTGAAATGCCGCGACGTCGCCTCGACCGACGACGCGTGCGGCCCGAACAGCTCGTCCACCCGGGCGCGCGTGCCCCACAGCGCCGGCGACCTGGCGTCGGGCGGCGGCGGCACATGCCGGCCGATGGTCTTGAACAGCTGGCCGATGAAGCCCTCCGGCGTCCAGTTGGCGAGGCCGATCTTGCCGCCGCGCCGGCAGACCCGGACCAGCTCGGCGGCGGCGCGGTCCTGGTCGGGCGTGAACATGACCCCGAATGTAGAGACGACGGCGTCAAAGCTGCCGTCGGCGAACGGCAGGGCCTCCGCATCGGCCTCGCGGACCGTGATGACGAGCCGTTCGGCGGCGGCCCGCTCGCTGGCGCGATCCAGCAGCGCCGGGACGTAGTCGGTGGCGACGACATCGCACCAGCGCCGCGCGGCGGCGAGGGAGGCATTGCCGTTGCCGGCGGCGACATCGAGCACCCTCTGGCCCGCCCGCAGGTCGAGGGCTTCGCACAGCTCCTCGCCGACGATCTGCAGGGTGGTGCCGACGACGGCATAGTCGCCGGAGGACCAGGCTCCCTGCTGGCGGACCTTGACGGCTGCGAGGTCGAGTGGGGGCGGGGTCGTCGTAGCGGCGGTGGCCATGATCGTTCTCCGGTCGCGCGGGTGGCCCCGCGGCCGGCGCAGGCCATGGGGGATGCGACCAGGATCGAGACCGGGAGGTCCTCGGGCAATCCCTCAAAATCCGTGATCTTGACAAACCCGGACAATGAGCATGGCCGGAGTCCAGGCCATCCGTGGACGCCTGATCCCGGCGGCGGAATCGCGCTCGCCACCGGTGCGGCGCATGCGGTCAGCCCAGGGCGCGGCCGGTGTCGGGGTCGAACAGGTGCAGCTGATCCTCGGCCACACCCAGGGCTAGCCGGTCGCCGTCGCGCACCGGCGCCACGCCGGGCAGCCGCGCCAGCAGCGCCACCCCGTCGCCCAGCCGGCCATGCACCACCGTGTCGGCGCCCAGCGCCTCGACCAGCTCGACCTCGATGCTCAGCCGGTGCTCCGGGTCGGTCGGGCCGTCCAGCGCCATATGCTCCGGCCGGATGCCGGCGACCACCTTGCGGCCGGCCAGCCCCGCGGCGCGTTTGGTGGCGACGCGCTGGCCGCCGGGCAGGGTGATGCCGGTGCCGTCCGCGGTCACCGTCGCGGCCAGGAAGTTCATCGCCGGCGACCCGATGAAGCCGGCCACGAACATCGAAGCCGGCCGCAGATAGACCTCAAGCGGCGGGGCGATCTGCTCGGCCGCGCCGCCATTCATCACCATGATGCGGTCGGCCAGGGTCATCGCCTCGACCTGGTCATGGGTGACGTACAGGCTGGTGACGCCGAGGCGCGACTGCAGCCGCTTGATCTCGATCCGCATCTGGGTGCGCAGCTTGGCGTCCAGGTTGGACAGCGGCTCGTCGAACAGGAACACCGCCGGCTCGCGCACGATGGCGCGGCCCATGGCCACGCGCTGGCGCTGGCCGCCCGACAGTTGCCGCGGCTTACGCTCCAGCAGGGCCGACAGCTCCAGCGTCTGGGCCGCCTGGCGCACCCGGGTGTCGATATCCGCTTTCGACAGGCCCTGTATGCGCAGGCCGTACGCCATGTTGTCGTACACCGACATGTGCGGGTACAGGGCGTAGTTCTGGAACACCATGGCGATGTTCCGGTCCTTCGGCTCCAGCCGGTTCACCACCCGCTCGCCGATCGAAATCTCGCCGGCGCCGATGCTCTCCAGCCCCGCCACCATGCGCAGCAGGGTCGATTTTCCGCAGCCGGACGGGCCCAGCATGACCAGGAACTCGCCGTCGGCGATGCGGCAGTCGATGCCCTTGATGGTCTCCTGCGCGGCGCCGGGATAGGTCTTGCGCACGCCGCGGATCTCGACGGTGGCCATTCAGAGTCCTTTCGAGAATGCGCTGGCGTGAGTCGACTGGCGGTGGTTTCGAGAACCGGAGCGCAGCGGACGTTTGGGTCCGTGAGCACCGGAAGCGGAGAAACCGCCGTCAGGCGGCCGCGCCAGTAGCATTGTCGGAAGGACTCTCATTTCTCGCTCTCGATCAGGCCTTTCACGAACCAGCGCTGCATCGCCACCACCACCACCACAGGCGGCAGGATGGCCAGGATCGTGGTCGCCATCACCAGGTTCCACTGGGTGTCGGCATCGGTGAAGGAGATCATCTTGCGCAGGGCGATGATGATCGTGTTCATCGAGTTGTCGTTGGTGATCAGCAGCGGCCAGAGATACTGGGTCCAGCCATAGATGAAGGTGATCACAAACAGCGCCGCGATGTTGGTCTTCGACAGCGGCAGCAGGATGTCGCGCAGGAAGCGCAAGGGCCCCGCGCCGTCGATCCGCGCCGCCTCGACCAGCTCGTCCGGCACGGTCAGGAAGAACTGGCGGAACAGGAAGGTGGCGGTGGCCGAGGCCATCAGGGGCACGGTCAGCCCGGCATAGGTGTCGATCAGGCCGAGGTCGACGATGACCTGGTAGGTCGGCACGATGCGCACCTCGACCGGCAGCATCAGCGTGACGAAGATCATCCAGAAGAACACCATCCGCAGCGGGAAGCGGAAGAACACGATGGCGTAGGCCGACAGCAGCGAGATCGTGATCTTGCCGACCGCGATCGCCAGCGCGACGACGGTGGTGTTCAGCAGGATCCGACCCATGCTGACGCTGCCGACCGACCGGGCGCCGCCGAACAGCGCATCGCTGTAGTTCTGCAGGAACTGGTCCCCCGGCAGCAGCGGCAGCGGCGGCGACAGGATCGCCTGGGTCGGATAGGTCGAGGCGATGAAGGTGTAGTAGATCGGGAAGGCGACCAGCACGATCCCGACGATCAGGATGAAATGCGCGACCAGCCGGCCAAACGGGCGGTTCTCGATCATGAGTAGTGCACCCGGCGCTCGACATAGCGGAACTGCACGAAGGTCAGCCCGATCACCAGGATCATCAGGATCACGGATTGGGCGGCGGAGGCGCCCATCTTCAGGTTGACGAAGCCGTCATTGTAGACCTTGTAGACCAGGATCTCGGTCGCCTTGCCGGGGCCGCCGCCGGTCACCGCGTGGATGATGCCGAAGGTGTCGAAGAAGGCGTAGACCGAGTTCACCACCAGCAGGAAGAACGACACCGGCGAGATCAGCGGGAAGATGATGGTGCGGAACCGCTTGGCCGGCCCGGCGCCGTCGATCGCCGCCGCCTCGGTCAGGCTCTTCGGGATCGCCTGCAGCCCGGCCAGGAAGAACAGGAAGTTGTAGCTGATCTGCTTCCACGCCGCGGCGGCCACCACCAGGGTCATGGCCTGGCCGCCGTTCAGCAGCGGGTTCCAGTCGAACCCGGCCTGGCGCAGCAGCACCGCCAGCGTGCCCATCGACGGGTTGAACAGGAACAGCCACAGCATGCCGGCGATCGCCGGGGCGATGGCGTAGGGCGACAGCAGCAGGGTGCGGTACAGCCCCTGGCCGCGCACCACCCGGTCGGCCATCACCGCCAGCAGCAGCGCGACGGCCAGCGCCGAGATCGCCACCGCGATCGAGAACACGGCGGTGACCTGCAGCGAGTTCACATAGGCGGGATCGGCCAGCACCCGGGCGAAGTTGTCGAGGCCGACGAAGCGGCTCTTCAGCCCGAAGGCGTCCTCGCGCAGCATCGACTGGCGGATCGCCTGGCCCGCCGGCCAGAAGAAGAAGACCAGGGTGATCGCGATCTGCGGCGCCACCAGCAGATAGGGCAGGACCGTGTTCGGGAAGATGGCGCGGCGGTTCATGGGGCTGGTGCCATTGCGGAGCTTGCCTTCCCCTGGGCCGTCATTCCCGCGGAAGCGGGAACCTCATCGGGTTCGAGAGCATGGAGAGATCCCCGCCTTCGCGGGGATGACGAAGGGAAGGGGCGGGTGTCCGCCCCTTCCGTGCCTTACAGCGACGCCGCTTCCTTGATCGCCGCGTTGCCGCGCTCGACCGCCTTGTCCAGCGCCGTCTTGGCGTCCTGCTGGCCGTTCAGCATCAACTCCAGCTCCTCGTTGATGATGTCGCGGACCTGCGGCAGGTTGATGATGCGCACGCCCTTGGAGTTCTCGGTCGGCGCCTTGCCCATCATCTGCAGGATCGGGATCTCGCGGCCCGGGTTCTGCTCGTAGAAGCCGGATTTCTTGGTGGCCTCATAGGCGGCCATGGTGATCGGCAGGTAGCCCGACTTCTGGTGCAGCCGGACCTGGATGTCGGTCTGCGACAGGAACTCGAAGAACTTCGCCACGCCCTTGTATTCGGCCTGGGGATGGCCGGCCAGGACCCACAGGCTGGCGCCGCCGGGGATGGTGTTCTGCGGAGCGCCCGCGGCCTCGGGATAATAGGGCAGGGTGCTGGTGCCGAAATTGACGCCGGACTTGATCACGTCGCCCAGCCCGCCCGAGGATTCGGTCAGCATGGCGCATTCGCCGCTGGTGAACTTGGTCTTGGCCTCCGAGGTCCGGCCGCCATAGGAGAACACGCCTGATTTCTGCAGGTCGGCGATGGTCTGGAAGTGGCGGACATCGAGGTCGCTGTTGATCAGCAGCTTCGGCTCCAGCCCGGCCAGGCCGTTCTGGTCGGTGGCGTAGGCCACGTTGTTCCAGGCCGCGAAATTCTCCTGCTGGATCCAGGTCAGCCAGGTCGAGGTGAAGCCGCAGGACCAGCCGGCAGCCTTGATCTTCTTGGCCGCGTCGAACAGCTCCGGCCAGGTCTTGGGCGGTGCGTTCTCATCCAGGCCGGCCTTCTTGAAGGCGTCCTTGTTGTAATAGAGGATCGGCGACGAGCTGTTGTAGGGGAAGGACAGCAACTCGCCATCGGCCGAGCTGTAGTAGCTGATCACGCCGCCGAGATACTGCGACTTGTCGAAGGTGACGCCGTCGGTCTTCAGCACGTCGGCCACCGGGACCACGGCGCTGGACGCGGCCATCATGGTGCCGGTGCCGGCGTCGAACACCTGCAGGATGTGCGGCGGCTGGCCGGCGCGGAAGGCGGCGATGCCGGCATTCAGCGTCTCCGCATAGGTGCCCTTGAACACCGGCAACACCTTGTAGTCGGACTGGCTGTCGTTGAATTCCTTGGCCAGCGTCTCGACCACCTCGTTGTTGGCGCCGGTCATGGCGTGCCACCACTGGATCTCGGTGGCGGCGAGGGCGGGCAGGCTGAAGCTCAGGATCGCGGCGGATGCGGTCGCGGCAAGATGCAATCTCATGGCGAAACTCCCCCTATGGTACCTGGCGCTCTTACAGGCGCGGCATTTGCAAAACATGACAGCGCCGTGAACCTTTTGCGACAGCTTTTCGCATCCGCGCATCGATGCTCGTTTCCGCGCCGCCGGACGGCGGCGCGGATGCGTCAGCGCGCGACGCCGCGGGCCCGTCGCACCGCCTTCTGCCAGCCCTCGTACAGCCGGGCGCGGGTGCTGGCCGGCATCGCCGGCTCGAACCGCCGGTCGCGCTGCCAGGCCTCGGCCACCCCTTCGACCGAGGGGTAGACCCCGGCGGTCAGGCCGGCCAGGTAGGCGGCGCCCAGCGCCGTGGTCTCGATCACCTTCGGCCGCTCGACCGGGGTGTCCAGCATGTCGGCCAGCATCTGGCACAGCCAGTCATTGGCCACCATGCCGCCATCGACCCTGAGGGCTTGGGGCCTGGCGCCGCCATCGGCCGCCATCGCCTCCATCAGGTCGCGGGTCTGGTAGGCCACGGCCTCCAGCGCCGCGCGGGCGATGTGGGCCGAGGTCGAATCCCGGGTCAGGCCCAGGATGGTGCCGCGCGCCTCGGGGTCCCAATGCGGCGCGCCCAGGCCGGTGAAGGCCGGCACCAGGTAGACCCCGGCGGAATCCTCGACCGACCGGGCCAGGGTCTCGCTCTCGGCCGCGGTCTTGATGATCTTCAACCCGTCGCGCAGCCATTGGATGGTGGCGCCGGCGCTGAAGATCGCGCCCTCGATGGCGTAGGTCGGCTTGCCGTTCAGGCGGTAGGCGGTGGTGGTCAGCAGCCGGTGTTTCGAGGTCCGCGGCTTGTCGCCGATGTTGAGCAGGGCGAAGCAGCCGGTGCCGTAGGTCGACTTGATCATGCCGGGCTGGAAGCAGGCCTGGCCGAAGGTCGCCGCCTGCTGGTCGCCGGCCATGCCGGTGATCGGGATGGCGGCGCCGAACAGGATCTTGTCGGTGACGCCGAACTCATGCGCGTTGTCGTGCACCTCGGGCAGCACCGCACGCGGCACCTGGAACAGGGACAACAGCTCGTCGTCCCAATCCTGGGTGCGGATGTTGAACAGCATGGTGCGGCTGGCATTGGTGGCGTCGGTGGCATGCACCCGCCCGCCGGTCAGCCGCCACAGCAGGAAGCTGTCGATGGTGCCGAAGGCCAGCTCCCCGGCCTCGGCCCGGCGCCGCGCGTCGGGCACGTTGTCCAAGAGCCAGGCCAGCTTGGTGGCCGAGAAATAGGCGTCGATCACCAACCCGGTCTTGGCCTGCACCGCCTTCTCATGGCCGGCGGCCACCAGCTCGCGGCACAGGGCGGCGGCGCGGCGATCCTGCCACACGATGGCGTAGTGCAGCGCCCGGCCGGTGCCGCGGTCCCACAGCACCGTGGTCTCGCGCTGGTTGGTGATGCCGATGGCGGCGATGTGGTCGGCGGTCAGCCGGGCGCGGGCGATGGCGTCGCGGCAGGCCGACACCGTGTCCGACCAGATGCCCTCCGGGTCGTGCTCGACCCAGCCATCGGCCGGATAGATCTGGCGCAGCTCGCGCTGCGCGGTGGCCACCGGCCGCCCCTGCGGATCGAACACGATCGCCCGGGTCGATGTCGTGCCCTGGTCGATCGCCAGGACATGCGTGCGACGCCGCATCCGCTTCCCCTTCCATGTCCATTTTCGGATCGCACTATCCGAAGCGCGTTTCCGAACGTCAATCGACCCCGCGAGAGGGCTCAAACGGCCTCAATCCTCCGCCGCCTCCAGCGCGGCGCCGTCCGGCGCATCCACCACCGTCCGGCACAGCCCCAGCGCGAAGCCGGCGCGGGCCAGGGTGGCCAGGTCGCGCATCCGGTGCGCCGCCCGGTCGGCCTCGGCCCGGAACGGCCCCAGCCGCCGACGCCGCGCCAGCCGGATCGCCGCCGCCCGCTCCGGATCCGCCCCGGGGGCGCCGCCATACAGGGACAGGGCGTCATCCGCAACAGTCTCGTCGAGCCCGGCCTCGCGCAGCTTCATCCGGATCGCCCGGGTCGAGGTGCCGCGCCGGGCCAGCCCGGCGATCCGCATCTCGGCGAACTGGCTGTCGTCCAGCAGGCGCGCGGCGGTCATGCGCTCCAGCAGCGCCGTGATCCGCGCCTCCACCGCGGCGACGTCGACCTCGGCGCCGGCCTGGGCGGCGCGGCGGATGCGGCGCTGCAGCACCCGGCGCAGCTGGCCGGTCGAGGCGGCGTAGCGGCCGAGATAGTCGAGCGCCGCCCGTTCCAGGGCGGCGGCATCGAGCGCGGGCGGTCGGCGGGGCGGTCGGGGCATGGTGCGACACTGCCGCGTCCGGGCCGGGCCTGCCAAGCGCCGTCTGCGCCAAGGGACGTTTGCCCGCCCTCGCATCGCCGGGCTATGGTCGCGCCCCCGCCAGCCTTCAGAACGCCCATGCCCCAACCCCGCATCATCGGCCGCGTCAACTGGGTCGGCCTGTGGACCCTCACCTCCAAGGAGGTCCACCGCTTCCTCAAGGTCGCGACCCAGACGATCGCGGCCCCGGTCATCACCACGCTGCTGTTCTACGCCATCTTCGCCCTCGCCCTCGGCGGGGTGACGCGGCAGGCGGCGGGGGTGCCGTTCCTGCAGTTCCTGGCGCCCGGGCTGATCATGATGGCGATGGCGCAGAACGCCTTCGCCAACACCTCCTCCTCGCTGATGATCGCCAAGATCCAGGGCAACATCGTCGACGTGCTGATGCCGCCGCTGGCGCCGGCCGAACTCGCCGTCGGCTATGTCCTCGGCGGCATCGTCCGCGGCCTCCTGGTCGGGACGGTGACCTGGGTGGCGATCCGGATCTTCGTGCCGATCGACCCGATCCACCCCGGCTACGTCCTGTTCCACGCCATCGCGGCGTCGATGCTGCTGGCGCTGCTCGGCGCCATCGGCGGCATCTGGTCGGAGAAGTTCGACCACATCGCCGCGGTGACCAACTTCGTGGTCACGCCGCTGTCCTTCCTGTCCGGCACCTTCTACTCGCTCGACCGGCTGCCGGAATCCTGGCACTTCGTCGCCCATCTCAACCCGTTCTTCTACATGATCGACGGGTTCCGCTACGGCTTCATCGGCGCCAGCGACGGCACGCTGGGCACCGGCATCCTGGTGATGGTCGCGGCCGATGCGGCGCTGGCCGCGCTGCTGCTGCGCATGCTCGCCACCGGCTACAAGCTGAAGGCCTGAGACGGTGGCGCTCCCGCCCGGGGCCGCCCGTCCGATCCGGCACTACGGCCCGGTCAACTGGCTCGGCCTGACCACGCTGTTCCGGCGCGAGTTCCGGGCCTATCTCAAGGACTGGCTGGAGACGGTGGTGGCCCCGACCTTCTCCACCCTGATCTATGTCGCGGTGTTCGCGCTGGCGGCCGGCCCGGACCCGGTGGAATGGGCCGGGCCGGGCGGGCTGCCGCACTTCCTGGCGCCGGGGCTGGTGATCTATGTCGTGGTGCTGCGCGCCGCCGAGACCACGGTCTACAGCCTGACCTACTTCAAGATCGAGCGGCTGCTCGGCGACATCCTGATGCCGCCACTGGCCTCCTGGGAGATCGCGGCCGGCTACGCCCTGGCCGGCACCGCCGCCGGCCTCGTCACCGGGCTGCCCTGCCTGGTCGCGATGCTGCTGTTCGCCGGGACCGGCATCGCCGACCCGGCTCTGCTCGGCCTGGCGCTGCTGCTCGGCGCCTTCCTGCTGGCCGCCGCCGGCACGCTGGTCGGGCTGTGGGCGCAGAAATGGGACCAGGCGGCCGCCTTCTTCGGCTTCCTGCTGATCCCGGTGACCTTCCTGTCCGGCGTCTTCGCCCCGGTGGCGCTGCTGCCCGGGCCGCTCGCCGGGCTGGTGGCGCTGAACCCGATCTACTACGCGATCGACGCCGCCCGCATCGCCTTCGGCGGCGTGGGGGCGGAGCCGGTTGGCCGCAGCCTGGCGGTGCTGGCCGCCAGCGGCGCGGCGCTGTGGGCCTGCTCCGCCGTGCTGATCGCCCGCGGCTGGCGCATCAAGCCGTAAGTGCCCAACGACACGATATTGCCTCCGGCGGATGCTGGGCATTTCAGATGTATGCTTGTCCGATCGGACTATAGTGCTTTAGACAAAATTATACTTATTTCCGCGTTGTGTTGATCGCCGCGGTTCCTCCAGATTCGGCTGGACAAGGAACTTTTTGTGCAGTGCAATGTTATCAGCTTCGCCCGCCAGATTGTTAGTCACGGCAGGCACAGATATTTCATCCAGGGAGAGGTTCCGTGCGACAGGCGACCCCCTCAACCAGTGACATCGTGATCAGCGCGTATGAGACCCGCCGTGCCGCCGGCGCCGACGAATGGGCGGCCTGCGACGCCGCCCTCGACGCATTCCGCAGGCGCCATCCCGAGGCCTCGTCCGACCTCGCCAATACCTTCATCGCCGACGTGCTGCGCGACCATCACGCACGGCACTGACTCCGTGCCGCGGCCCGCGATGCCGGCCGGGCGCGGTCAGGCTTCGCTGGCCTCGGCGATGTGGCGCAGCAGCGGCGCCCAGTCCTCCCGCAGGTCCTCGGCGCGCCGGCCGCGCAGGTCGAACACGCTCAGGCCGTCGGCCGCCGCCTCGGTGTAGGCCGTGCTGTCGCGGATCCGCGACACCACCTTGTGCCCCAGCCCGCCCAGGAAGGTGTCGAGCTGGGCCGCGGCCCGGGTCCGCGCCCGCATCCGGTTGCCGACGATGGCGACCGCCGCGCGACTCTTGCGGATCGGCTTCAGCTCCTCCAGCCGCGCCAGGAAGCGCCGTGTCGCCTCCTCGTCGAAGGCCGAGGGCAGGACGGGCAGGACGATGACATCGGCCAGCTTCAGCAGCGCCTCGACCTGCTTCATCTTCAGCGCCGCCGGCGCGTCGATCACCAGGCGCTCGGCGTCCTTCGGCACCGCGAACTCCTCCTTCGCCCAGTCGATCCCGGCCAGGGCCGGGGCGCCGTCGGGCCGCCGCTTGGCCCAGTCCAGGCTGGAATGCTGGCGGTCGACATCGGCCAGCACGGTGAAATGCCCCTGGCCGGCGAAGGCCGAGGCCAGCGTCGTCGCGATCGTGGTCTTGCCGCAGCCGCCCTTGGTGTTGGCGACGAGCACGGAGATCATGGCGGCTTCCTTCAATTCCGGGGGCCGGTCCAGAACGGTTTGATGGCGCGGAAGGCGTCCCACTGGGCCAGCAGTTCCGGCTCGGTGGCCTCGCCGCCACGGGCGTGCCAGCCCAGCACCAGCCCGGCGGCGCGGTGCAGGGCGGTGTCGGTCGAATCGCCGGTCAGGCGCAGCAGCAGCGCCTCCGCCGTGGTGACGTCGTTGAGATGGCCGAACGCGTCCTGCAGCTTCGACAGCTGCGCCGCGAAGGGCTTGGCCCGCTTCTCGGCGAACAGCGGGCGGAAGAAGTCCATGGCGTAGCGCAGTCGCTTCAGCGCGATCCGCACCTCGTGCCGCTGGGCGGGCTCGAGCTGGCCGAGATGGCGGCCGAGGCGGGCGACCTTGCGGTGGGCTTGGCCGATCATCCGCCCCGCCAGCCCGTCGATCGGCTCCACCAGCGCGGTCAGCGTCGCGGTCGAGGCGTGGTCGCGCCAGCCCCGCCGCTCCAGCCACTCGCCGAGGGTCAGGTGCAGCCGGGCGCAGCGCGGGTCGGCCAGCGCCGCGCGCACCGCGGCATAGCCGGCCTCGCGCTGGCGCTGCGCCGCAGCGCGCAGCACGGCAATGCCGGGATCGTCGGGCCGCAGCGAATCGATCGGCTCGACGGTGGCGCCGAGGAAGACGTCCCAGTCGCGCGCCGGCCCCAGCGCGCCGGCCAGCCATTTGCTCTCGTCGCGCAGCCAGTCGAGCGTCGGCGACGGCACGGTCTTCTTGAACAGGGCCAGGGCGGAGCGCAGGCGGCGCAGCGCCACCCGCATCTGGTGCACGCCGCCGGGGTCGCCGCCATCCTCCGCCGCCGCCTCGTTGGCGGTCCAGTGGCGCAGGCAGCGGGCCAGGATGGTGGCGATGGCCTCGTCCACCGTCATGCCGGAGACCAGCGGTGTCTTCGGGTCGTAGACCACGCCCGGCGGCCGCCGGGCCACCATGCGGTAGCCGCGCTCGGCCTTGGTGACCTCGCTGACCCTGAGCGGGATCTCGTCCAGCAGGCTCAGGCCCAGGCGGTACAGTGCAGCGGTCCGGCCCTCCTTCAGCTCCAGCTCGATCTCCGCCACCGGGTCGCTGGCCTCACGGGTCTCGATGGTGCCGATATCGAAGGCGCATTCGACCACGGCGTCCGGCACCGCCAGGATCCGGGTCTCGCGCTGGATGCGGGAGGTGAAGAGGTGGGACAGCGCCTCGGCCGGGATGCCGTCCAGGAGCGCCCGCGCCTCGGGGTCGTCGAAGGCGTCGATCGCCGGGCTCATCGCCGGCAGCGCCACCTCCCACTCGCCGCGGGCCAGGCCGTCGCCGCGGCGTTCGGTCTTCAGGGTCTGAACGAAGCGCTGGCCGATGCGGCGGACGCGCAGCGTGGCGCCGCGGCGCTGCAGGGCGCAGTCCGGGGTGTCGTAGTAGAACGAGGTCAGCGACCGGGTGGTGGCCGGGCCGGTCGAGATCCGGCCCAGCAGATCGGCGCCGCGCAGCCGGGCGAGATCCTCAGGCGTCGCGCTGAGCTTCAGCTCGATCTCGACAGGCGCCTGCGGGGGCTCCTCGCCCCCACCCGGCTGCTCGTTCGGCCGGCGCGGCTGAACGATCGACATCGGCATCTCCCGGCATCACGACGCCAACGGCGTCGGAACCACCGTTCCTAGCCTAAAACGCGGCTCCGGAGAAGCTGTCCGGTGCCGCTTCGACCACGGTCGGCCCGCCGGGTTGCGCCTCCAGCACGGCCAGGCCGCGCTCGACCAGACCGTTCTGGCCGAAGCGGAAGATGCCGTCGATCCCGACGAAGCCGTTGGGGTCCTGCAGCGCCGCCGTGGTGAAGGGGTTGCCGCCGGAGGCCGGCTGGTTCGCCAGCGCCGCGGTCAGGGCCACCGCGTCATAGGCCAGCGTCGCCAGCCGCGGCGGCGGCGCGCCGAACTGCTGGGCGTAGCGGCTCTCGAAATCGGCGCGGCGCGACGGGTCGGGGGCTGCGTACCAGGCGCCGGCCAGGGACTGCTGGCGGTTGACCGCCGCGTCGTCCCACTGGCCGGTGCCCATCAGCTTCGCGGTGATGCCGGAATAGCCCAGCATCGGCGCGACCACGTTCAGGCGGGGGCCGACATCGGCCAGCACCACGGCGTCGACTGGAGAGGATTGCAGCTTCTGCGCCAGCTGGCTCGGGTCGCTCAGCTTGCTGTCGTAGAGTTCGACCACCGGGACCTCGGCGCCGTATTTGGCCGCGGCCGCGGTCATCGCCTTGCCCATCAGCTGGCCGAAGGGCGTGTTCGGCCCCAGGAAGGCGTAGCGTCGCATGCCGTGGTTGACGCCATAGCCGACGATGCGGTCGATCGCCTGCTGCTGCAGGAAGCTGAGCAGGAAGACGTTGCCGCCGGCCTGGCTGGTGTCGGTGCCGAAGGCGACGACGTCGATGCCGACGCCGCGCGCCTGCTGCGCCACCGCGGGCACCGATTTGCTGAACAGCGGGCCGAGGATGATGTTGGCGCCCTGGGCGATCACCGCCCGGGCGGCCTCGCCGGCACTGGCGGCGCCGTCGCCCGAATCGCGCGGCAGCAGCTGGACCTGGGTGCCGGTGTCGAACACCGCCATCTCGGCCGCGCGCTGCATCGCCGTGCCCAGCGCGGCGTTGCTTCCGCTCAGCGGCAGCAGCAGGCCCACCCGCAGGATGCCGTCATTGGGGCGGGTCGGCGCGCTGGGTCCCGGCGTCGGCGCTTGCGCGATCGGGGGTGGCCTCTGTACGGTCTGGGTACAGGCGGCGAGCGCGGCTACCATCGCGACGGCGCCTGCGACCCGGACGAGGCGATCCAGCCTCGCACGGCCCTTCCCCAAGGACTTTTCTGCGACTGCCGCAAGTCTTGTCACGGACGCCCCCTCACTCTCGACAACCCACCGGATCCAGGCACCGGCGGCCGAATGCTGTCGACCCTACCGGCGCGGCGCTCCCGAGTAAACCGGCGCCCGGCCTGTATCTGACCGCGCTGCCGATCGGCAATGCCGGGGACATAACGCTTCGGGCGCTCGATTTGCTCCGCGACGCCGACGTGATCGCCTGCGAGGACACCCGGACCACGGGGCGGCTGATGTCGATCTACGGCATCGCCACCAAGCTGATCGCCTATCACGAGCACAACGCCGCCGAGATGCGGCCGCAGCTGCTGCGCCGCATCGCCGAGGGCCAGGCCGTGGCGCTGGTCTCCGACGCCGGCATGCCGCTGATCTCCGACCCCGGCTACAAGCTGGCCCGCGCGGCGCGGGACGAGGGGCTGATGGTGACCTGCCTGCCCGGCGCCTCGGCGCCGCTGGTCGGGCTGCTGCTGTCGGGCCTGCCGTCCGACCGCTTCCTGTTCGCTGGCTTCCCGCCGCCGAAATCCGCCGCCCGCCGCACCTTCCTGGCCGAGCTGGCGCCGATTGCCGCCACCCTGATCCTGTTCGAGGCGCCGCACCGGCTGCCGGAATGCGTCGCCGACCTGGCGGCGGTGTTCGGCGACCGCGAGGCGGCGGTGACGCGCGAGCTGACCAAGCTGTTCGAGGAGGTCCGCCGCGGCCCGTTGCCCGAGCTGGCGGCGCACTACGCCGAGGCCGGGCCGCCCAAGGGCGAGATCGTCATCGTCATCGCCCCGCCGGGCGCCGCGGCGCGGCCGACCGGCGAGGACCTGTCGGCCCAGCTGCGCCGGGCGCTGGCCGGCATGAGCCTGCGCGACGCGGTCGAGGCGGTGGCGACGGCGACCGGGGAGCCGAAGCGCGAGATCTACCGCCTGGCGCTCGACCTGACCGCCGATGGGGACTGACGAATCACGGCGCCGGGCCGAGGCCTTCGGCCTGGCGGCGGAGGGCTGGGCGGTGCTGCTGTTGCGCGCCAAGGGCTGGCGCATCCTGGAGCGCCGGCTGAAGACGCCGCTCGGCGAGATCGACATCGTCGCCCGGCGCGGCCGCACCGTCGCCTTCATCGAGGTCAAGGCGCGGCCCGACCTGGCCGCCGGAATGCTGGCGCTGCAGCCCCGCCAGCAACAGCGGCTGCAGCGGGCGGCGGCGCTGTTCCTGGCCCGCCAGCCGCGCTACGCCGAGGGCCATGACCTGCGCTTCGATCTCGTGGTGATCCGGCCCTGGCGCTGGCCCGTCCATATTGCCGACGCCTGGCAGGTCGATCGGGTGTGGCATCCTCGGCGCGATCGGGCTAATTGAGGCGGATGGACCCGACGATCCAGTCGATTCTCGACCGAGCCGGCGCCCAGCCGGATGATGCCATCGATCTCGCCGAGGCGGGACTCGCGCTGGCGGCGCTCGACCGTCCGCGCGGGGTCGGCTTCCATTGGTATCGCCGCCACCTGGCCCAGCTGGTGTCGGACGTCACCCAGGCGGCGGCGGAGATGCCGCCGGCCGAGGCCATGGCCGCGGTGCTGGCCCGGCGCTGGGGCTATGCCGGCGACGTCGACAGCTACGACGACCTGCAGAACGCCAACCTGATGCGGGTGATCGACCGGCGGAAGGGCCTGCCGGTCACCCTCGGCATCCTCTACCTCCATGTCGCCCGGGCCCAGGGCTGGACCATGGTCGGGCTGAACTTCCCCAGCCACTTCCTGGTCCGGCTCGACGCCGCCGGCACCCGCACCATCCTCGACCCGTTCCATGCCGGCATGACCCGCGGCCCGGGCGAGCTGCGCGACCTGCTGAAGGCCGTGCTCGACGTCGGGGCGGAGCTGGCGCCGGAGCATTACGAGCCGGTGACCGACCGCGACATCCTGCTGCGGCTGCAGAACAACCTGAAGGTCCGGCACATCCGCGCCGGCGACTTCGCCAAGGCGCTGGGCGTGATCGAGGGCATGCGCCATGTCGCGCCGGCGCATGCGCCGCTGCTGCGCGAGGCCGGCATCCTGCACGCCCGCCTCGGCAACATGCGGGCCGCGATCGATGCGCTCGACCGCTACGTCTCCGCCCCCGGCGAACCCGAGACCCAGCGGCACGAGGCCGCCATCCTGCTTCAATCCTTCCGCACCAGCCTCAATTGAGAGCGACCATGAGCCTTGCCGTCGCGATCCAGATGGACCCGATCGAGAGCATCGACATCTCGGGGGATTCGACCTTCGCCATGGCGCTGGAGGCCCAGGCGCGCGGGCACCGGCTGTGGCACTACCTGCCGCGGGCGCTCAGCCTGCGCGACGGACGGCTGACGGCGAAGGCGCGACCGCTGACCGTCCAGGCGGTGCGCGGCAACCACTTCACGTTCGCGGAATGGGAGACGGTCGACCTCGGCGCGGTCGACGTCATCCTGATGCGGCAGGACCCGCCCTTCGACATGGGCTACATCACCGCGACCCACATGCTGGAGCACGTCTCCCGCCGCGTCCTGGTGGTCAACGACCCGAAGGAGGTGCGCAACGCGCCGGAAAAGCTGCTGGTCACGCATTATCCGGAGCTGATGCCGCCGACCCTGATCACCTCGGACCGCGACGAGATCCGCGCCTTCCGGCAGGAGCATGGCGACATCATCGTCAAGCCGCTCTACGGCAATGGCGGCGCCGGGGTGTTCCGCATCCGCGCCGACGACGAGAACCTGGTCTCGCTGCTCGAGCTCTACGAGCGGATGTACCGCGAGCCGATCATGATCCAGCGCTACCTCCCGGAAATCCGGAAGGGCGACAAGCGCATCATCCTGGTCGAGGGCGAGCCGGTCGGCGCCGTCAGCCGCGTGCCGTCGGAGGGCGAGGCGCGGGCCAACCTGCATGTCGGCGGCAAGGCGCAGAAGACCGTGCTGACCGAGCGCGAGCGCGAGATCTGCGCCCGCATCGGCCCGGACCTGCGCGCCACCGGCCAGATCTTCGTCGGCATCGACGTGATCGGCGACTACCTGACCGAGATCAACGTGACGTCGCCGACCGGCATCCACGAGATCAACCGCCTCGACGGGGTGAAGATCGAGGCGATCCTGTGGGACGCGATCGAGGCGCGACGGGCGGCGATGGGGTAGGGCGGGGGCCTCGCTTACCGCGCCCGGGCGAGGGCCAGCCAGACGCCGCCGCCGATCAGGCAGACGCCACCGGTGCGCGACACCAGCCGCACCCGACGGCGCGACAGCATCTTGCCGGCCCGCCCGGTCAGCACGGCGTACATGCCGTCGGACAGTGCCGCGACCACGAGGGCGGTGGCGCCCAGCAGCAGGACCTGGGCGGACTGGTTGCCGCCGGGCTGCACGAACTGGGGAATGAAGGCGCCGAAGAACAGCAGCATCTTCGGGTTGCTCAGCGCCACCAGCAGGCCCTGCAGGAAGAAGCCGCCGCGCGGCGGCTTGGCCTGCGTGCCCTCGGCCAGGGCGTCGGGCGCACGCAGCAGTTTCCAGCCGATCCAGACCAGATAGGCGGCGCCGGCCAGGCGCAGCCAGTCGAACCACACGCCCATCGCCTCCACCACCGCGGCCAGGCCGACGGTCAGGACGCCCAGCATGGCCAGCAGGCCGAGCTGCCCGCCGGCGATGTTCAACAGGCCGGCGCGGGTGCCGTGGGTCAGGCTGTTGGCGATGATCAGCGACACCGACGGCCCCGGGATGATCGCGATCAGGACGCAGGCGGCGATATAGGTGAGGTAGATCTCGACGGACATGGAATCCTCCGGACCGATGTCCGTCACGGTATCAAGGCGCGCATCGGCAGGAAAGAGGTCAGGGCTTCCTGGCCGCCGCCGCCATCGCGGCCTCGGCGATCACGCCCATCGAGGCGCTGGCGCCGCCCAGCGACCAGCCGCCGTCGACCGGCAGCACCGTGCCGGTGATGTAGGCGGCCAGCGGCGAGGACAGCAGGCGGCAGGCGCGGGCGATGTCGTCGGCCGTTCCCATGCGGCCCAGCGGCACGCTGCGCTGGACCAGGGCGCGGGCCTGCGGCGTCGGCGCCAGCCGGGCCATGCCCTCGGTATCGTGGATCGGGCCGGGGATGATCGAGTTGATGCGGATGCCGTCGCGGCCCCATTCCATCGCCAGCACCCGGGTCAGCATGTCGACGCCGGCCTTGGCGGCGCAGACATGGGCCTGCATCAGCATCGGCGATTCGGCCTGCGGGGCCGAGATGTTGATCACCGACGCCCCCGGCTTGCGCAGGAAGGCGTGCGCCGCGCGCAGCACGTTGAAGCTGCCCAGCAGGTCGATGTCGATCACCGATTTGAAGCCGTTGGCCGACATGCCCAGCGCCGGGGCCGGGAAGTTGCCGGCGGCGCCGGAGACAAGCACGTCGAGGTCGCCGAAAGCGTCATGCGCGGCCTGCAGCGCGGCCTCGGTCGCGGCGTAGTCGCGGACATCCGCGGCGGCGCCCAGGGCCTCGGCCCCGGCCGCACGCAGCTGCGCCACCGCGGCCTCCACCTTCTCCGGGCTGCGGCTCATCACCGCGACGCGGGCGCCGGCGCGGGCGAAGCCCAGCGCGATGCCCAGATTGATGCCGCTGGTGCCGCCGGCGACGAAGACCGCCTGGCCAGCGAAGTCGATGGTGTCGGTCATGCCGCCAGCCTAAGGCGGGCGGCGTCGGAAAGGGAAGGGGCCGCGTCAGGCCCCCTCCACCCGACCTACTTCTTCGGCATCAGCACGGTGTCGACGACGTGGATCACGCCGTTCGACTGGGTGACGTCGGCGATGGTGACCATCGACACGCCGCCCTTTTCGTCGACCATCTCGATGCCGCCGCCCATCGCCGGCTTCACCGTCAGCATGTGCTTGCCGTCGACGGTCGGCAGCTTGGCCCAGCCGCCGCCCTGGGTGATCAGGCCCTGCAGCGCCGCGGAATCGTAGCGGCCGGGGACGACGTGATAGGTCAGGATGCTGGTCAGCAGCTTCTTGTTCTTCGGCATCACCAGGGTGTCGACCGTGCCGGCCGGCAGCTTGTCGAAGGCGGCGTTGGTCGGGGCGAAGACGGTGAAGGGCCCGGGGCTGTTCAGGGTGTCGACCAGGCCGGCGGCCTTGACCGCCGCGACCAGCGTGGTGTGGTCGGCCGAATTGACCGCGTTCTCGACGATGGTCTTGCTCGGGTACATCGGCGCGCCGCCGACGGTCACGGTCTTCTCGGTGGTCGTCGCCGAGGCTGGGTTGGTCATCTTGCCGGAGCAGCCGGCGATGGCGAACAGGCCGGCGAGCGCGACGGCGCAGACGGACGCCTTCATTGCGGATTTCATGGTTGTCTCCATCCCTGGTTCGGTCGCGTCCGGCGGCGTTGCGCCGCGGGCGGACGAGAAACTCGTCGGCAGGGGTTACGCGGGCGGGTTGGTACCGGATGGCGCGCGCTTCAAGAAAGACGGATTCTGCCGCGTCTGAGTAATATTATTGCGGCGCCGAGGGGCCCCCAAATCCTCTCCAACCTGTGGCTCTGGCCGCCCCTGGATGCCACGGTCAAGCCGTGGCATGACAGCTTGGGAGTGGAGTCGGGAGTACAAAGGACGCCGCCCCGGCCCGCAGCCTCAATGCGCCTCGGCCCAGCTGAGGCCGATGCCGGCTTCGGCGATCAGCGGCACGTCCAGCACGGCGGCGCCCTGCATCACCCGTTGCGCCACCTCGGCGGTGCGCCTGGCCTCGGCCTCCGGCGCCTCGAACAGCAGTTCGTCATGCACCTGCAGCAGCATGCGGGCCTGCAGCCCTTCCGCTGCCAGGGCGCCGGGCAGCCTGGCCATGGCGCGCTTGATGATGTCGGCCGCGGTGCCCTGGATCGGGGCGTTGATCGCCTGGCGCTCGGCGAAGGCGCGGCGGGCCGGGTTGGGGTCCTTGATCCCGGGCATGTGGCATTTGCGGCCGAACAGGGTCTCGACCCAGCCGCGCTCGCGGGCGATGCGCTTGGTCTCGTCCATCCACACCTTCAGCTCCGGCAGCCGGTCGAGATAGGCCCGGATGAAGGCGGCCGCCTCCCCCTGCGGAATGCCCAGCTGCGCCGCCAGGCCGAAGCCGGAGATGCCGTAGATGATGCCGAAATTGATCGCCTTGGCCTTGCGCCGCACATCCGGCGTCATCTCCGCCAGCGGCACGCCGAACACCTGGGACGCGGTCATGGCGTGGATGTCGGTGCCGTCGAGGAAGGCCTGCTTCAGCAGCGACACATCGGCGATCTGCGCCACCAGCCGCAGCTCGATCTGGCTGTAGTCGACCGAGATCAGCCGGTTGCCCGGCTCCGCCACGAAGGCGTAGCGGATCTTGCGCCCCTCCTCGGTGCGGATCGGGATGTTCTGCAGGTTCGGCTCGTTCGAGGACAGCCGGCCGGTGTTGGTCGCGGCCAGCGAGAACGAGGTGTGGACCCGCTGGCTCTGCTCGTTGATCTGGGCCTGCAGCGCGTCGGTGTAGGTGCCCTTCAGCTTGGCCAGCTGGCGCCATTCCAGGATCTTGGTGGCGATGTCGTGGCCCTGGGCCGCCAGCAGCTCCAGCACGCTCGAATCGGTGGAATAGGCGCCGGTCTTGCTGCTCTTCTTGCCGCCGGGCAGGCCCAGGCGCTCGAACAGCACCTCGCCCAGCTGCTTCGGGCTGCCGACGTTGAACGCGCCCAAGGCCAGGACGTGGATCTCGGCCTCCAGCGCCGCCATGCGCTGGGCGAATTCGCCGGACAGCCGGGACAGGGTGGTGCGGTCGACCTTGATCCCCGCCATCTCCATGTCAGCGATGACGCCGACCAGCGGCCGTTCGATGGTCTCGTAGACCG
The DNA here is from genome assembly GCF_052115705.1 of Inquilinus sp. 2KB_23. Taxonomy (NCBI): domain Bacteria; kingdom Pseudomonadati; phylum Pseudomonadota; class Alphaproteobacteria; order Rhodospirillales; family Rhodospirillaceae; genus Inquilinus; species Inquilinus sp. 2KB_23. Next base: position 110,111 of record NZ_JBFRHF010000018.1, read on the forward strand.
TCGCCATGCGCTCGGCCACCAGCCGCGGCTTCAGCAGCATGTGCAGCCGCAGGGTGATGTCGGCATCCTCCGCGGCATAGGCCAGGGCCTTGTCCAGCGGCACCTTGTCGAAGGTGATGGCGGTCTTGCCGGTGCCGCAGACCGCGGAATAGGGGATGGTGCGGTGCTGCAGGTGCAGCTCCGACAGCTCGTCCATGCCGTGGCCATGCGCCCCGCCGTCGAGGACGTAGGAGATCAGCATGGTGTCGTCCCACGGCGTGATCGGCAGGCCGACATGCGGCCGGCCCAGCACATGGGCGTCGTATTTCAGGTTGTGGCCGACCTTCAGCACCGACGGGTCGACCAGCACCGGGCCCAGGATGCGGCGGACCTCGTCCATCGCGATCTGCGCCGGCGCGTCGCCGCCCAGCGCCAGCCCGTCGCCGTCGCCGCCGACATGGGCCAGCGGGATGTAGCAGGCGCGGCCCGGCGCGGTGGCCAGCGAGATGCCGCACAGCACGGCGGCCTCGGCGTCCAGCGAATTGGTCTCGGTGTCGATCGCCAGCACCCCGGCCTGGACCGCGGCATCGGCCCAGCGCTGCAGCGCCGCCGAATCCTGCACCAGCTCATAGGCCTGGGCGATCGCCTCAGGCTTGCCCGGGGCCGACAGGTCGGGCTCGCCGCCGCCGGTGTCGCCCAGCTTGTCGAACGACGCCTCGACCCGGGCGAGGGTGGTGCGGAACTCCATCTCCTCCAGGAACCCGATCAGCTTCTGCCGGTTCGGCGGCCGCGCCACCAGGCCCTCCAGCCCGACCGGCACCGGCGCGTCGGTGCGCAGCCGCACCAGCTGGCGGCTGATCCGTGCCTGCTCGGCGAATTCGATCAGCGATTCGCGCCGCTTCGGCTGCTTGATCTCGCCGGCCCGGGCCAGCAGCGAATCGAGGTCGCCGTACTCGGTGATCAGCTGCGCCGCGGTCTTGATACCGATGCCGGGCACGCCCGGCACGTTGTCGACGCTGTCGCCGGCCAGGGACTGCACGTCGACCACCCGGTCCGGCATCACGCCGAACTTCTCCATCACCTCGGCGGCGTCGATCGGCTTGTTCTTGATCGGGTCCAGCATGGTCACGCCGTCGCCCACCAGCTGCATCATGTCCTTGTCGGAGGAGACGATGACGACGCGCGACCCCTCCTCGCGCGCCATCCGGGCGTAGGTGGCGATGATGTCGTCGGCCTCGAAGCCGTCGACCTCGATGCCCGGCAGGTTGAAGGCCTCGCTGGTGGCACGGATCAGCGGGAACTGCGGCACCAGCTCTTCCGGCGCCGGGGGGCGCTGGGCCTTGTAGGCGGGGTAGATCTCGTTGCGGAAGCCGCGCTCCGACGCGTCGTAGATCACCGCGAGATGGTCGGCGTCGAGATCGGCCAAGAGGCGGATCAGCATGTTGGTGAAGCCATAGACCGCGTTCACCGGCAGCCCGTCCGACTTGCGCATCATCATCGGCAGCGCATGGAAGGCGCGGAAGATGTAGCCGGAGCCGTCGATCAGATAATAGGTCTTCGGCGTGGTCGACATCGCGGGATCTCCGGCACGGGAACAGAGCGCGACCATGCCGCGCCGGGCCGCGGGTGTCCACCCGGTCGGGCGGGCCCCCGTTCCGCCGCGTCGGAACGGCACCGTCAGGTTGCCGCAGCCCGGGCCTGTTTGCCGTTCTTCGTGTGTCGGCTATGAGGGTGGGACGAGGCTGATCGCGACCCGACCAGCAAACCGCCGCCGAGTTCCGATCCGCCCGTTCCACGTTCCAGGGCCTCAGCTGCGCTCGGTGAGCCGATGATCACCTCATTCGATCCGGCCGTGCTGCGGGAGCGGCTGTTCGCCCTCTGGCTTCCGCGAGGTCGAGAGCTGAGAGCCGGAGGATCTGAACCGACGCTACCTGTCTCGGCGCAAGGACGGGCTGCACAACAACGGCGGGCGGCTCATCTGCGCAAGGGTGTGAGCGACGGCCAGCCGGTCGGGGCGTCCGCTCAGGCCGGCTGGAACAGCTCGACCACGTTCCCGGACGGATCCTCGCACAGGATCTGCTGGCCGCCGGGGCCGGTGACGATGTCGTTGCGGAACCGGACGCCGCGCCCGCGCAGATCGGCGACCAGGGCCGTCAGGTCGTCGACCTGCAGCACGAATCGGTTCCAGCCGCCGGATTCGGGCTTGCGGCCGTCCGGCATCGGGCGGCTGGCCGAGGCGCCGGGGCCGGCGACCCACAGTGTCAGCCCATCCCGCTCGAGGATCGCCATGTTCGGCCCGAACTGCTGCTGCAGCCGGAACCCCAGGCTGTCCCTATAGAACGCGACCGCCTGGTCGACGTCGTGGACGATGTACCGGACCGTCGGCATGGGATTGCCTCCCCGGTGAGTTCGACCGAGAGGATAGCCCAGACAGCGGGGGCAGGGACAGTACGCGAGAAAACTGATTGCACTATATAACTAGTTATAATAAGAAACTGGTTAGCAACGTCACTTGAGGGGAAACGCCATCATGTCCAAGCTCGTTGTCCGCGCCTTCTCCCTGTCCGTCGACGGTTACGGCGCCGCACTGGAGCAGAGCCTCGAGAACCCGTTCGGCAAGGGCGGCATGGTGCTGCCGCAATGGGCCTTCCCCACCCGCACCTTCCAGAAGATGTTCGGCAAGGAAGGCGGCGAGACCGGCGTGGACGAGGATTTCGCCGCGCGCAGCTTCGAGAATATCGGCGCCTGGATCCTGGGCCGGAACATGTTCGGGCCGATCCGTGGGCCGTGGCCGGACGACAGCTGGAAGGGCTGGTGGGGCGACAACCCCGTCTATCACACGCCGGTCTTCGTCCTGACCCACCACGCCCGTGCGCCGCTGGTCATGCAGGGCGGCACAACCTTCCACTTCGTCACCGACGGCATCGACTCGGCGCTGCGCCAGGCGCGGGAGGCGGCTGATGGCAAGGACGTCCGGGTCGGCGGCGGCGTCGCCACCGTGCGGCAGTATCTCAGCAAAGGGCTGATCGACGAGATGCACCTCGCCCAGGCGCCGGTGCTGCTGGGCAGCGGCGAGAACCTGTTCGCCGGGCTCGATCTCGCCGTCCTGGGCTATGCCTGCACCGGCCAGGTCAGTTCGGCCCGCGCCACCCATCTCACCATCACGAAGCAGGGCTGACGGCACATTCCGACGCGATCTCGGGACCGGATCGCCGAATTCACCGTTTCTCGACAGCCAGGGCCGTGAAGAGCCCTGCCGATGGAGGAAACCGATGACCTATCCCGAAATCGTGTCCCGCGAAGACTGGCAGGCCGCGCGCGACGCCTTCCTGAGGGAAGAGAAGGCGCTGATGCGGGCGCAGGATGCGCTCAACGCGCGGCGCCGGCGCCTGCCGATGACCCGGATCGACACGGCCTACACCTTCCAGTCGACCGCGGGTGAGCTCAGCTTCGCCGACCTGTTCGACGGGCGGTCGCAGCTGGTCGTCTATCACAACATGCTGGACCACGGGTCCGACCATGTCTGCCCCGGCTGCTCGCTGTACTGCGACCATATCGGCAATCTCGAGCATCTGCGGGCGCGGCGGACCAGCTTCGTCGTGGTGTCGCGGGCCACGGTGCCCGAGATCGAGCGGGTGAAGGCCCGGATGGGATGGAGTTTCCCCTGGGTCTCCTGCTTCGGCACGACCTTCCATCAGGACATGGTCGGTGGCAGCAGCTTCGGCCTGTCCGTCTTCCTGCGCCGGGACGACGGCATCTTCCGGACCTACTTCACCTCCGGGCGCGGCGTGGAGCAGCCGGCCAACACCTTCGGCCTGCTCGACATCACGCCCTGGGGCCGCCAGGAGGCCTGGGAGGATTCACCCCAGGGCTGGCCGCAGGACCCCACGCACAGCCGGACCCGGCTGCACGACGAGTATTGAGGGGTCGGACCGTCCCTGCCTCTGTCAGCCGGGCACCGTTCGGCTTCTCACTCCTGTCGATCGTCCTCGTCATCCGGCGGAGCAGGCGGCCAGAGGCGCGACGTGTGGAGCAGTCGCAGGATGCGGACGACTTCGTCCCGCACGTCATAGGCGACGACATAGTTCTGATGGACGACCAGCTCCCGGGTGCCCTGCAGCCGCCGGCTCGGTCGCCCGATCAGCGGATGCGACAGCAGGCGGCCGATCTTGTGCTGGAACAGCCGATCGAGGTCCTGGGCGGCGCGTGGGTTGGCAGCGGCGACATGATCATAGACGGCGCGGCGGTCGGTGATCGCTTCCGGCGTCCAGGCCAGCCTCACGAGCCGGCATCATCGAACTTGCGCCCGGTCTCGGCGCGGCGCCGGGCGAATTCGGCCTCCACCTCGTCGGCCGGCACCAGCCGGCCGGCATCGGCCGAGTCCAGCCCGAGTTGCACCTGCCGGCGATACCAGACGTCGTATTCGGCCTCGTCTTCCCGGCGCTTGACGTAATCGCGCATGAAGTCGCGGATCAACTGGGCTCCGGTGCGGTCCTGCGCCTTGGCGGCATCCGTGAACCGGGCCTTCAACTCATCGTCGACGCGGAAGGTGAATGTGGCGTCGGTCATCGCTGCACCCATGTGTTTACCAGTGCGTGCACTGTAACACATGGGGTAGGCCCAGGCATCGGGCAAGCCTCGGACCCCTTCGTCCTACCCCAGCAGCGCCGCCAGCACCGCGTCCAGGCGCTGGCGGCCGGCGGGGGTAGCGGTCAGGCGGGCTTCGTCCTCGACCAGGAAGCCGTGGCCGATCAGCCGGTCCAGGTTGCGGCGGTCGATCGCCTCGGCGAAGGGCCGGCCCATCTCGTCGGCGATGCGGGACTTGGCCACGCCCTCGGCCAGGCGCAGCCCCATCATCAGCATCTCGTCGCGCCGGGCCTCGGGCGGCACCGCCTCGCGCCCGTGCTCGGCATGGCCGGCGGCCTCGACCCGCTCCAGCCACACCTCGGGCGCGCGGTGGGTGCGGGTGCCCCATTTGCCGTCGTTGAGGGTCAGCCGGCCATGCGCGCCGGGGCCGATGCCGACATAGTCGCCATAGCGCCAATAGGTCAGGTTGTGGCGTGATTCCTCGCCGGGCCGGGCGTGGTTCGAGATCTCGTAGCCGGGCAGGCCCGCGGTATCCAGCACCTCGGCCGTGGCCTCGTACAGGGCCGCCTGGGTGTCCTCGTCCGGCAGCACCAGCTCGCCGCGGGAATAGAGCGTGTGGAAGCGGGTGCCCTGCTCGATGGTCAGCTGATAGGCCGAGATGTGGCCGACGGCGTGGTCCAGCGCGCGGCGCAGTTCCGCCGTCCAGCCGGCCACGGTCTGGCCGGGCCGGGCATAGATCAGGTCGAAGGAGAAGCGGTCGAAATGGCGCGCGGCGAGGCCGACGGCGGCCAGCGCTTCATCGGCGGAATGGTTGCGGCCGAGGAAGCGCAGCGACGGCTCGTCCAGCGCCTGGACGCCGAGCGAGACGCGATTGACTCCGGCGCCGCGGAAGCCGGCGAACAGCCCTGATTCGACCGAGGTCGGGTTGGCCTCCAGCGTGATCTCGATGCCGGGCGCCAGGCCCCAGCGTTCGGCGGCGCGGTCGATCACCGCCGCGACCGTGGCCGGCTGCATCAGCGACGGGGTGCCGCCGCCGAAGAAGATCGAGGTCAGGGTCCGCCCCGGCGTCAGATCGGCGAAATGGTCCAGCTCCGCCACCAGCGCCCGGCGCCAGCGGTCATGCTCCACCTGCTCCCGGACATGCGAATTGAAGTCGCAATACGGGCATTTCGACTTGCAGAACGGCCAGTGGACATAGAGGGCGAAGCCGGGCGCCGTTGACCGATCCTCCGCCGTCATTCCCGCGAAAGCGGGAATCTCTTTCGGACCCAGGCGCGAGGAGATCCCCGCTTTCGCGGGGATGACGTCAAGTTTGTGAGGGTTCTTCTGTCTCACGGCGCGAAGCAGCGGGCCACCAGCTTGTGGAAGGCGTCGGCGCGGTGGCTCATGCCGTGCTTCTCGGCCGACTCCATCTCGCCGAAGGTCCTGCTGTGGCCGTCCGGCACGAAGATCGGGTCGTAGCCGAAGCCCTTGGTCCCGCGCGCCGGCCACACCAGCTGGCCGCGAATCTCGCCCTCCACCGTCTCGCAATGGCCGTCCGGCCAGCACAGCGACAGGGCGCAGACGAAGCGGGCGCTGCGGTCGGGGTTGTCGCCCAGCTTGAGCCGCACCTGCTCCATGGCATAGGCGAAGTCGCGTCCACTGCCGTCCGGCTTCTCGGCCCAACGGGCGGAATAGATGCCGGGCGCGCCGCCCAGGCCGCCGACGGACACGCCGCTGTCATCGGCCAGCGACGGCAGGCCGGTGGCTTCGGTGACGAAGCGGGCCTTCAGCTCGGCATTGGCGATGTAGCTGTCGCCGGTCTCCTCCGGCTCCGGCACGCCGTGCTCCACGGCCGAGGTCAGGCGCGGCACGCGGCCCTCCAGCAGGGCGGCGATCTCGGGGATCTTGCCCTTGTTGTGGCTGGCGATGACCAGGTGGTCGCCGGTGAAGCGGCGGGCGGGGGAGGCGGCGTTCGTCATGATGGACATCAGATACGCGCGCCCGACGCTGGAATCAAAGGCCGCGGTTGGTGCACTGTGTCCTCTCCAATGCATGACGGGTGGACGAGCACGATGAAGGTCGCATTCCTGGGCATGGGCGTGATGGGCGCGCCAATGGCGGGGCATCTGGTCAAGGCGGGGCACCAGGTCACCGTCTTCAACCGCACCGCGGCGCGGGCCGAGGCCTGGGCCGAGAAGCACGGCGGCACCGCGGCGCCGACCCCGGCCGAGGCGGCCAAGGACGCCGCGATCGTGTTCCTGTGCGTCGGCAACGACGACGACATCCGCTCGGTGGTCAAGGGGCCGGACGGCGCCTTCGCCGGCATGTCGGGCAGCGCCATCCTGGTCGACCACACCACCGCGTCGGCCGACATCGCCCGCGAGCTGGAGGCCGAGGCCGACAAGCTCGGCTTCGGCTTCATCGACGCCCCCGTCTCCGGCGGCCAGGCCGGGGCCGAGAATGGCGCCCTGACGGTGATGTGCGGCGGGCGCGAGCCGGTCTTCGCCGTGGCCAAGCCGGTGATCGACGCCTATGCCCGCGCCTGCACCCTGATGGGCCCGGCCGGCGCCGGCCAGCTGACCAAGATGGTCAACCAGATCTGCATCGCAGGCCTGGTCCAGGCGCTGTCGGAAGGGCTGAACTTCGCCCAGAAGGCAGGACTGGACGGCAATCTGGTGCTCGACGTCATCTCCAAGGGCGCGGCCCAGAGCTGGCAGATGGAAAACCGCGGCCGGACCATGCTGCAGAACAAGTTCGACTTCGGTTTCGCCATCGACTGGATGCGCAAGGACCTCGGCATCTGCTTCGCGGAAGCCAAGCACAACGGCGCCCGGCTGCCGGTGACGGCGCTGGTCGACCAGTTCTACGCCGCGGTCCAGGCCAAGGCCGGCGGCCGGGTCGACACCTCAAGCCTGCTGCTCGCCCTCCAAGACTGACGAGCCTCGCGCGACTCCCCGCTTTGGGTTTATCGTCCTGGCGGGGAGGATCGCGCATGGCTTCGGATCTCTTCGATCGCCAGATGGCGATGTACACCAGCTTCCACCGCGACGGCCGCAACCGGCTGACCCATTTCTTCGGCATCCCGGCGATCATCCTGGCGGTGCTGGTGGCGCTGGCCACGGTTCCGCTGGGCGCCGTCGCCGGCTGGCCGGTGACGCTGGCCGATCTGGTCGGGCTGCTGATCTGGCTGCTGTGGATCGCGCTCGACCTCGGCCTCGGCCTGGCCATGGCGGTGCTGGTGATCCCCGGGCTGATCATCGCCCATCTCGTGGTCGATGGCGGTGCGGCCTGGGTCACCTGGACCGTCGCCGCGGTGCTGTTCGTGGGCGGCTGGGCGCTGCAACTGGTCGGTCACGCCTATGAGGGCAAGCGGCCGGCCTTCCTGTCCAACCTGTTCCAGCTGCTGATCGGGCCGATGTTCCTGATGGCCGAAACCGCCTTCGCCCTCGGCCTGCGCCCCGGGCTGAAGCACCGGGTCGAGGCGCTGGCGGCAGCGCGCGCCTAAGGCCCGACCACGCCCGGCAGTTCGGCGCCGATGGCGCAGGAATCCAGCCCCTGCAGGCCCTGGAACAGGTCGGCGGTGGCGACGGCCAGGGTCTCGTCCGACACTGGCTTGCCGCCGCGGATGGCGGTGAAGCTCAGGTCCTCAGGGGTGTCGGCGTCGAGTGCTGCCTGCAGCGCCGGGGTGTCGTCCAGCGTGAAGCGCCAGGTCGGGGCGCCGGGCGACGCCACCGGCACCGCGACGGGCTTGCCGCCCAGCCGCAGCCGGGCCGTCCCGTCGGCGGGGTCGAAGCGGCGGCCGGTGCGGGCCAGCGCCGGGGCCGAGACCGTGATCTCGATCCGGCCCTGGTCGTCGCGCCGGATCCAGCTGGTCTGGCCGGGCTGCAGGTTGCTGCGCAGGAAGCAGGTATTCCCGGGCAGCCGGTACAGCACCAGGCCGCTGCTGCCCGGGGAATAGTCGATCAGGCGCTCGGGGTTGGGCAGCTGGGCCACCATCCGCAGGGCGTCGGCTGTCTCGGACAAGGCGCGGTTCATGGCCGGGCCCGCGCCGAGCGGCCCCGACAGCATCAGGATGATCAGCCAGTGCCAGAGCGAAACTGCGCCCAACTGTTCCTCCCGTCCGAAGCGGCCCGAGGCCCGGCCGCCACCAGCCCATGGCCCACCTTCCGATGGGATTGAGGCGGTGCCGCGGCGGGCGGCTAGGCCTCGGTGATCAGCTCATGTTTGCGCAGGTCGTCCAGCGACGGGATCAGGTCCCACATCGGCGCGCCGATCAGGTCGGCGATCGCCAGCAGGTCGTGGTCGCCATCGGCATAGGCCAGCAGGTTGGTCAGGTTCCGGGTGATGATGGCCGATCCGCGCACCGACAGGGTCGGGTACAGGCCGCGCTTGCCCAGCTGGGGCTCGCACAGCACCGTGGCCCGGGGGGTGGTGTTGCCTTCCAGGCAGACCAGGCAGGCCTTCAGCGCGTCGTAGGCGCCCTGCAGCCCGGTCGGGGTCACCAGCGACAGGTCGTCCAGCGAGCTGTGGTATTCGGGATAGCAGCCGTATTTCGACCGCATGATGGTGCACACCGGCAGGTCGACCCCCGGCGCGCAGTACTGCCGCTCGTCGCTGCCGCGGTCGAGGAAGCTGTAGGTGAGGTGGTCCGGCGCCATGTGCTTCAGCACATGCAGCGCCACCCGGTCGGCCAGGGTGCCGCCTCGCCGGCTGGGCAGGTAGGAATAGCAGCGGTCGTCGCCGACGCAGGAGACGTTGAAGCCGGCGATGGTCGCAGCCTTCATCTGCGGCAGGTTGCGTGAGAGGTAGGTGATCGACCCGATCGTCTCCGGGATGAAGACGATGCGATAGGTGTATTTGCGCGGCCGTTCGGACAGCCAGCGCGCCAGCCAGGTGGTGACCGCCGGGCCCGACAGCTCGTTGTTCGCCATCGAGGGGTGGCAGACATAGGTCGAGATCAGGATCTCGCGGTCGCTCTCGCCCGGGATGATCAGCTCGCCATAGGTCAGGTGGCCGGGGGCCAGGGTGGCGTCGATCACCGCGCGGTAGCGGCCCTGCGGCAGGGCCTCGCGCTGCCGGTGCGGCAGGCAGAAGCCCCAGCGCCGCTTGTAGTAGGAGGTGATGTAGGGGATGGCGTCGGGCTGCTCGGGCGTGGAGTAGAGATGCGCCTGCAGCTCCTCCAGCGACAGCTCGACATCGACCGGCTCGGAATAGCCGACGACATGCAAATTATGCTCGGCGAAATCGACCACGGTCTCGCCCGACGGGCCGATGAGCCGGGCGCTGCGGATGTTCCACTCGTCCGGGACGGTCCAGTCGAACACCTGGGTGCCGGACGGCACCTCGTGCACGGTCAGGCCGGGCAGCAGGCCCTTGATATAGGCCAGGGTCTCGCGCACGCCGTCGCCGGTCAGGCTGCGGCAGATCGGGAACAGGTCGCGGATGAAGTCGTGCATCCCCTGGCCGGCCTCGGCCGTGGCGGTCGGGGTGGCGACGGAGATGTCGGCCATCAGGCGGCCTCCTCGGTCAGCTTGCGGCGGCAGATGGCGTCCAGCTCGCCGAAGCGCTGCACGGTGCTGATCTCGCCCGAACTGAAGCGGATACCCAGCCCGGTCTCGAGCTGCAGCAACAGCTCGATGTGCTTCAGGGAATCCCAGCCCGGCGTGACGCCCAGGGCGGCGTTGCTGACGTCCTCGCCGGCCGGCAGGCGCAGCGTCCGCCGCACGATGCCGGCGACGGCGGAGGAAGAGGCGGCCGCCGCGGCCGGCTGCGGAGCCGCCGCTGTCGGCGTCGCGGTGGCGGCCGAGGCGGCCGGCGCCGGCGCTTCGGCGGCGCGGGCGGTGTGGAAGCCGAACTGCCCGCGCGTGCTGCGTCCGGGCTCCATCATCACCGCGTTGCCGGTGGCGGTCAGATCCTCGGCCATCGCCACCGCCGCCTCGGCCACCTCGCCCGGCAGCAGGGACGGCGCATCGTCGCGGAACGCCGCCGAGAACCGGGTCGCCACCAGGCTGGGCGACAGGGTCAGGCCGCGCACGCCGAAGCCGGCATGGCGGCGCTCGATGCCGTTGACCAGGGTGGTGGCCATGCTCTTGGCCCCGGCACAGGCTTCCCAGCCGGGCAGTGACATCTCGACCGCGCGGGTGCCCAGCAGCAGCACGGCCCCGCCCTGCCGCTCCAGCAGCTTCGGCAAGGCGGCGTCGGCCACCGCCTTCAGCGCGGTGTAGTTCACCGCCACCAGCTCCTCGACCGGCGCGGTGACGCCGGGCGACGCCGCGTGCACCACCAGCCCGATGCGGTCCTGCCGCGTGACCGCCTCGGCCAGCGCGCCCTGTCCCGCCGCGGTGGCGAGATCGGCGGCGACGAATTCGGTGTGGATGCCGAAGCGGTCCAAGGCCTGGCCCAGCTTGTCGCGGCGTGCTGCGTCGCCGCGGCCCTGCAGCAGCAGCGACCAGCCGCGCTGGGCCAGGGCCAGGGCGATCTCGCTGCCGATCTCGCCGGTCGCGCCGGTGACCACGGCCAGCGACGGCTGGGTGCCCTTCGACACCGGCAGGGCCGGAATCGTCAGTTCGGTGGGATCGCGGGACTGGACCCGCATCGTCACGTCCAGCACCACCTCGGCCTCACGCAGGGCCAGCACCCGGATGGTCAGCACATGGTGGCTGGCGTTCACCCCGATGATCCGGGCGGAATAGCGCAGCCTGTCGCCGAAATAGACCGGGCCGACGGCGCGGACCTCCTCGCCCAGGCACAGCGAGGACGACCCCGGAAACACCATGCCGGCGATCATCGACAGCGGCGCCATGGTCAGGTGCATCGCCACGATCGGCCGCCCGAACGGCGTGGTCGCGGAATAGACCGGATCATTGTGGATCGGGCTGTGGTCCCCGCTCAGGGCGCTGAAGGTGGCGCATTCCTCGGCGCTGAAGGCCCGGTCGAACACGACGGTGTCGCCGACCTCGAACTGCTCGAAGCCGCGGGGGGAAGCTGTGGTCATGGCGGGATCCGTCACTGCGGGGTCGTCGTGTCGACGATGGTCAGCCAGGGCGGCATCACCGGCGTGCCGGTCACCGGCCGGGCCCAGTCCGGCCGGTCATCCGCGCGGGCGAAGCCGGCATCCTGGAAGACGTTGCGCACCGGGGTGTTGCGCTCGGTCTCGATGATCGGCCCGCGCAGCACCGACCAGCCGCGATGGGCGGCGCGGCCGACGGCCCAGTCCAGGATCGCGGTCTCCAGCCCCCGCCCCAGCACGCGGCAGGACAGCAGGTAGTTGTCGACCACGCCGGCGCCGGGGGCGCCGTCGTCTTGCTTCAGGATCAAGAGGCCGATGTTCTCGAGCTCGCTGTAGCGGTCCTCCAGCCCCAGCACCACGACGTCGCCGCCCTGGTCGACGATCTGGCGCAGCTCGCGCTGGTCGTAGCGGCGGGTGGTGGTGTTGAACTGGTTGGTCTTCTGGCACAGCTGCGCCGCCCGGGCGATGCGGCTGTCGTCCAGCGGCTGCAGGTGCAGCTTCATCTGCAGGCTGGCGTAGAAATCATCCAGGCTGGCGGCGGTGGTGCGCTGCTGCTCGATCTGGCGGCGCGCCCTGTAGCTGCCGACCCGCTTGCGGTCCTCGGCGGTGACCGCCGCGACCTCCAGCCAGGGCGACCGCATGAGGGCGTCGGCGTAGAGCGCGGGGTCGGCCGGCAGGTCCAGCACCTTGACCCCGGGCAGGTTGCGCCGCACCGCCTCGCGCTCGACCGGGTTGTCGTCGACGAACAGCACCGATTCCAGGCCCAGGCTCAGCTCCTCCGCGATCTCCTGGATGTTCGCGGATTTCGGTCGCCAGTTGATGCGGTGCGCGACGATGTCGCCGGACCGGATCTGCATGGCCGGCAGGGTCTCCAGCGCCTGCAGCGCCAGATCCTCGTCGTTCTTGCTGCACACCGCCAGGGCGATGCCGCGCTCGGTCAGCGCCTTGACCGCCTTCTGGAAGGCCAGGAAGGCGTTGCCGGGATAGTCGCCGCCGATGCGCACCCCGGCGATGCCCTCCTCGCCCAGCACCCCGCCCCACATCGTGTTGTCGAGGTCCAGCACCACCAGCCGCGCGCTCTTGCCCAGCACGGCCAGGGCGATGCCGGCCCAGCGCCCGGCCAGGCGCTGGTTGAAGGCTTCGGAGAATGGGAAGCGGCCGAGATACCACAGCCGCGCGTCGAGCACGGGGACCGCCGCGGCGCCGGCCTCGGCCGCCAGGTCCAGCCACACCAGCCGGTCCAGCCCGCCCAGCCGCTCGTCCAGGATGGCGTTGGCGCGGGCGATCAGCGCCGCCGCATCCTTGTCGCCGATGCCGCCGGCCATGCGGCCCAGCACTGCGAAGCGATGGACCACGACCCAGCCGCCGTTGTCGGCGTGATGGCCGGCGATCATCTCGGCATAGCCCGCCGCGAGGTCGAGCAGCAGGTCGGGGGCCAGCCCGTCCAGCGACGGCTGCCCGGCCAGGTCCTCCAGCCGGTCGCAGAACACGGAGATCTGGGGGTCGAAGCGCCGCAGCTCCGACCGCGGGTCCAGCAGGGCCTGGCGCAGCTGGCCGTAGGGCACCTCGTGGATCTCGGCGGTGCGGTCCGGCAGCAGGGTCGACAGCTGGTCGGCCAGGGCGGCGGTCAGGTGGTGGACATTGGCGCTGCCCAGCACCGCCAGCCGCAGCGGCGGCTGCTTCGCCGCCTGCTTCAGCTTGGCGTGGCGATGGGCCAGCTCGGCGCCGTTCTCGACGAAGGCGAACTTGTCGGCGGCCAGCATGGTGTCGCAGATGCGCTCGATCGCGGCGGTGCTCGCCGCCTCGACCGTGCCGCGCCACAGCGAGGCGGTGGCCATCGCGCCGTCGCGGCGCAGGCGGTCCACCACCGGGGTGAAGTCGTTGCGGGGGTTCAGCGCCAGGTCGCGCACGAACATCCGCGCTTTCACGTCATGGGCGCCGTCGCCATAATCCGCGGTGCCGGCGAAGTCCTTGAAATAGCGGTAGGGGACGGCGGCCGTCTCCTCCGGCTGGTGGAACTGGGTGCAGTACTCCCAGCCGCAGCCGGCCATGACGGTGGTCGCGTCCTCGCGGGCGAACAGGCCGAAGGGCGAATCGGCGCCGAAAGTGGTGGTCGTCGGGCAGGCGGCGATGCGCTCGGCCTCGGGCCCGGCGACGACGAAGGAATAGATCGGGTGGGCGGTGCGCCGGGCGCTGCGATCGCCGGTCAGCAGCCAGTCGGCCAGCACCCCGGTCTCGGACGGGCTGTCGGCGTGGTGGTAGGGCCGCCCGCCGCAGAAGCTGAAGGTGAAGGACGGCAGCGCCACGGTCCAACCCGAATCGATCAGGGCGCGCAGGCCGTACAGCGCGTCCCAGCGCCCGAAGCCCGGCGGCGGCACCAGCCGGGCCAGCGAGGAATGGATCACCGCGATGCCCGGGGTCGGCCCCAGGACGTCGCGCAATGCCTGCAAGAATGCCTGACGCATGGCCTGCGCCTCGATGAGTATCGGGAAGGGATACCGGCTCGACGGTGCCCGAAACCGGGGCCGCAGTTCAATACACGACAAACGGCCAGAAACGGAACTACCCCGAGACGTTGTCGAAAACAGGGCAGGGGACAGGGCGGGAACGAGAACGGGGCCGGCGTGTCGGCCAGCCCCGGGAGTCGTCGGCCAAGCCTATGGTGGGCCTTACGCCTCGCCCAGCGCCGCGCGCTGCAGCGCCGCCAGCTCGGCGGTGCCCTGCTCCGCCAGGCCCATCAGCGCGTCGAACTCGGCGCGGGTGAACGGCGTCTGCTCCGCCGTCGCCTGCACCTCGACCAGCCCGCCCTTGCCGGTGATGACGAAGTTGGCGTCGGCCTGGGCGCTGGAATCCTCGGCATAGTCGAGGTCCAGCACCGCCTGGCCCTGGTACAGGCCGCAGGAGATGGCGGCGACGCTGTCGATCAGCGGCAGCGCCTTGAGCTTGCGGATCTGGACCAGGTGGCGCAGCGCCAGCACCAGCGCGACATAGCCGCCGGTGATCGACGCGGTGCGGGTGCCGCCATCGGCCTGCAGCACGTCGCAATCGACCTTGATCTGGATCTCGCCCAGCGCCTTGAGGTCGGTGACGGCGCGCAGCGACCGGCCGATCAGGCGCTGGATCTCCTGGGTCCGGCCGGTCTGCTTGCCGCGGGCGGCCTCGCGGTCGGTGCGCTGGTCGGTGGCGCGCGGCAGCATGCCGTACTCCGCCGTGACCCAGCCCTTGCCGCCGTTCTTCAGCCAGGACGGCACGCGGTCGTCGACCGATGCGGTGCACAGCACATGGGTGTCGCCGAACTTCACCAGGCAGGAGCCTTCGGCATATTTGTTGACGTCGGTTTCGAGGCGGATGGCGCGCAGCGCGTCGATGGCGCGTCCGGACGGTCGCATGGGATGGCTTTCTGTTTCTCGGCGAGGGTCGCGCACGCTATCCTCGCAGGTCCTGCCCGTAAAGCCCGGGGCGTTGATTCGGGCCGAACGGCGCCTACATAGCGTGGCGACAGCCATGAACGCATTGAACGACTTCTCGACCCGATCGACGGGCCAGGCCTTCCGGGAGCTCAATGAGCGATCCCGCGAGGTCTTTCGCCTGATCGTCGACGCCTATGTCCAGTCCGGCGAGCCGGTGGGCAGCCGCACCCTCTCGCGCCGGCTCGGCGCCTCGCTGTCGCCGGCCACCATCCGCAACGTCATGGCCGACCTCGAGGAGGCCGGGCTGCTCTACGCGCCGCACACCTCGGCCGGCCGGCTGCCGACCGATGCGGGGTTGCGGCTGTTCGTGCACGGGCTGATGCAGCTGGGCGATGTCGGCGAGAGCGAGCGCGCCTCGATCGAGGCGCAATGCGCCCAGGCCGGCCGCGGCGTCGCCGAGATGCTGGAGGAGGCGACGTCGACCCTGTCCGGCCTGTCCGCCTGCGCCGGGCTGGTGCTGGCGCCCAAGGCCGACCGCCCGCTGAAGCACATCGAATTCGTCAACCTGTCGCCGGGCCGGGCGCTGGTCGTCCTGGTCACCGAGGACGGCATGGTCGAGAACCGCGTGCTGGAGGTGCCGCTCGGGCTGCCGGCCTCGACCTTCGTCCACGTCACCAACTACCTCAACGCCCGCATCGTCGGCCGCACCATCGCCGAGGCCCGGACCGAGGTGACGGCCGAGATCGAGGCGCAGCGCACCCAGCTCGACGCCCTCTCGACCAAGGTGGTCGAGGCCGGCCTCGCCACCTGGAGCGGCAGCGGGGGCGGCACGCTGATCGTCAAGGGCCAGTCCCGCCTGCTCAGCGACGTCACCGCGCTCGAGGACCTCGATCGCATCCGCGGCCTGTTCCAGGTGCTGGAGACCAAGGAGTCGATGCTGAAGATGCTCGACGCGGCCAACGCCGCGGAGGGCGTGCAGATCTTCATCGGCGCCGAGAACGGCCTGTTCAGCCACACCGGCTGCTCGATGATCATCGCCCCCTACAAGGGCGGCGACCAGCGCGTGGTGGGCGCCATCGGCGTGATCGGGCCGACGCGGCTGAACTACGCCCGCATCATCCCGATGGTGGATTACACCGCGAAGATGATAGGGCGTCTCCTGTGGACCAACGAGAACACGAACCAGGTAGCATGATGCAGAGCAAGACGATGTCCCCCGAGCCCCGCCCGGACGCGACGGAGCCGGAGACCGAGGGCCTGGAGCCCGCGGTCGAGGGTGTCGCCGCGACCGAATCCGAAGCCGGTGACGATGGGGCGGCACTGGCCGAGGCGCAGGACCGCATCGCCGCGCTGGAGGCCGAGACCGCCAAGCTGAAGGACCAGGCGCTGCGCGCGCTGGCCGAGACCGAGAACATCCGCCGCCGGTCCGAGCGCGAGCGCGAGGACACGGCGAAGTTCGCGATCTCCAGCTTCGCCAAGTCGCTGCTGGACGCCGCCGACAACATGCGCCGCGCCATCGATGCGGTGCCGGCCGAGGCGGTGGAGCAGGACCAGGCCCTGGCGACCCTGATGGACGGCGTCGCCGCCACCGAGCGCCAGCTGCTGGCCGCCTTCGAGCGCAACGGCGTCACCCGGATCGAGCCGGTGGGGGAGGTGTTCGACCCGAACTTCCACCAGGCGATGTTCGAACTGCCGGGCAGCGGCAAGCCGGCCGGCACCATCATCCAGGTGATCCAGCCCGGCTATGTGCTGCAGGGACGCCTGCTGCGCCCGGCCATGGTCGGCGTGGCCAAGGGGGAATGACGATGAAGAACCGGCGGCTCGGTCTCGCGTCGGCCCTGATCGCGGTGGCGGTGCTCGCCGCCGCCTGCGACCCGGCGGTCAAGCCCGCCCAGGGCCCCTATGTCGGCGTCGGCGCCGGCATGTCCAAGCCATCCTGAGGCGGGCGCATCCCTGCGGTCCGCATGCCGCAGGGAATCGACACGAAACTGTCACCGCCCTCACGTAGCTTCGCCGTCCCCCGCATGATCGCGGTATCCTAGGCTCGCTGCTCGAGGCGCGTGCATGGCCGGTCCGATCTACCGTCATCTGCTTGGCATCGGCGCGATCGCCGTCCTGGTGATCGCGGCGCTGTTCCTGTCGGCGGGGGCGGGGGGAATCGGCGTCTGGCTGGCTGCGGCCGGCGTGCTGGCGGTGGTCGCCGTCGCCGGCCTGTTCGCCTGGCGCCTGCTGCGCGACCTCGAACTGCTGCGCCGCCACATCGCGGCATCGACGGTGGAGGCGCCGGAGACGCCGCCGCGGCCGTCGACCGAGATCGGCCAAGTGCTGTTCCTGCACCTGTTGCGGCTGCAGCGCCACGCCCGCGGCCGCGAGCGCACCCTGGCGGTCGAGCTGCAGACCGCGTCGGAGATCCTGGAGGCGCAGGAGGACCCGATTCTGGTGCTGGCCGGCGATCGCAGCGTGCTGCGCGCCAACGGCGCCGCCGGGCGGCTGTTCGGCGACCGGCTGCTAGGCCGCGACATGGCGGACGCCATCCGCCATCCCGAGATCGTGGCGGCGGTCGATGCGGTGCTGGCCGGCGGTGCGGTGCAGACCGTGCCCCTGAACCTGCCGGTGCCGATCGAACGGGAGTTCGAGGTCCGCATCCAGCGCTTCGAGCGCCGCGACACCGCGGTCTCGCCCGAGATCGTCCCGCCCGAGGCGGCCCATCGCGAGCCGGGCGGCGGGCCGGAGCCGGCGCTGCTGGTCACGCTCTACGACCTCACCATCTCCAAGCGCATCGAGCAGATGCGTGCCGATTTCGTGGCCAATGCCAGCCACGAGCTGCGCACGCCGCTGTCCAGCCTGATGGGCTTCATCGAGACGCTGCGCGGCCCGGCGCGCGACGACGTGGCCGCGCGCGAGCGCTTCCTCGGCATCATGCAGGCGCAGGCCGAACGCATGTCGCGGCTGGTCAACGACCTGCTGTCGCTGTCGCGGATCGAACTCGACGAGCATGTGCCGCCGACCGGGCGGGTGACGATCGGCCCGCTGCTGCAGGCAGTGGCCGACGCGCTGGAGCTGAAGGCTCAGCGCAAGAACCAGCGGCTCGAACTCGACCTGTCGCCCGACCTGCCGGCAGTGGTCGGCGATTCGGACCAGCTGTACCAGGTGTTCCAGAACCTGGTGTCCAACGCGATCAACTACAGCCGGCCGGATTCGGTGGTCGGCATCTCCGCCCGCACCGTCCAGGAAGGGCGGCGCCCGGGCCTGGTCGTCACCGTCACCGACCAGGGCGACGGCATCGCCAGGGAACACCTGCCGCGGCTGACCGAACGCTTCTACCGGATCGACCCGGCGCGCAGCCGCGCCGTCGGCGGCACCGGCCTCGGCCTCGCCATCGTCAAGCACATCGTCAGCCGCCATCGCGGCCGGCTGGAGATCGACAGCGAGGTCGGGCGCGGCAGCGTCTTCACGGTGCACCTGCCCGCAGCACCAGGCGCAAAGGCCGGCGGCCGGGCCCTTCATAAAACTGTAACCGAATTGTCGTAAAAGCTTCGGTGCCGGCGTCTATAGCCTGCGGACGGATACGGCCTTCGCCGTTCGACCGGCGACATTCCGGGTCGCCGCCACCCACCACAGGAGATCCCCGTGAAGCTCTTTTCACGATCCACCCTTCGCGGCGCGGTGATCGGCGCTGCCGCCATGCTCCTCGGGGGCACCGCCATGGCCGCCGACATCACCGGCGCCGGCGCCACCTTCCCGGCCCCGGTCTACGCCAAGTGGGCGGACACGTATAAGAAAGAGACCGGCGTCGGCCTGAATTACCAGGCGATCGGTTCCGGCGGCGGCATCAACCAGATCAAGGCCAAGACCGTCACCTTCGGCGCCTCCGACATGCCGCTGAAGGCCGAAGACCTGGATGCCGCCGGGCTGGTCCAGTTCCCGATGGTCATGGGCGGCGTCGTGCCGGTCGTGAACATCCCGGGCATCGAGCCGGGCAAGCTCGTGCTCGACGGTGACACCATCGCCGAGATCTATCTCGGCGAGATCACCAAGTGGGATGACGAGAAGATCAAGAAGCTGAACCCGGACCTCAAGCTGCCGGGCACCGACATCGCTCCGGCCTACCGCGCCGACGGGTCGGGCACCACCTTCCTGTTCACCAACTACCTGTCCAGCGTGAACGCCAAGTTCAAGGACACCATCGGCGCCAGCACCTCGGTGCAGTGGCCGACGGGGCTCGGCGGCAAGGGCAATGCCGGCGTCGCCGGCGCCGTCCAGCAGACCGAAGGCGGCATCGGCTACGTCGAATACGCCTACGTCAAGCAGAACAAGCTGACCTATGCCCGGATGGTCAACAAGGACGGCAAGACGCTCGAGCCGACGATCAAGACCTTCCAGGCCGCCGCCGCCAACGCGGATTGGGCCAACGCTAAGAGCTACTACGTGATCCTGACCAACCAGCCGGGTGCCGAGAGCTGGCCGATCACCGGCGC
The DNA here is from genome assembly GCF_052115705.1 of Inquilinus sp. 2KB_23. Lineage (NCBI taxonomy): Bacteria > Pseudomonadati > Pseudomonadota > Alphaproteobacteria > Rhodospirillales > Rhodospirillaceae > Inquilinus > Inquilinus sp. 2KB_23. Next base: position 129,556 of record NZ_JBFRHF010000018.1, read on the forward strand.
CAGCTTCATCCTGATGTACAAGCAGCCGCAGGATGCCGCGGCCGCGGCCACCGCACTGCAGTTCTTCGCCTGGGCCTACGGCAAGGGCACCCCGGAAGCGGAAAGCCTCGACTACGTGGCGATGCCGGAAGCGGTTGTGACCATGGTTCACAAGACCTGGGCCGACAACATCAAGGCCACCGACGGCAAGGCGATCTGGACCGCGTCCAAGTGATCGCAGCCGGTTCCTGATCGATACGGCACCGTGCGGGTCACAACCGGCCGCACGGTGCCGCCTGCTTCCCGGGCAAGGTGATTTATGGTGGATGCGACGTCGCAGAACATCGGAATGCGGATCGGTGCGGGGGTCGCCCGGCGCCAGCGCACGGCGGATACGATCTTCCGCCTGGCCACGCAGTCCTTCGCCGTACTGGTCCTGATCCTGCTCGGCGGCGCCATCGTCTCGCTGACCGTCGGCGCGCTGCCGGCGCTCCAGGCCTTCGGCCCCGGCTTCTTCGTGGATCCGACCTGGCAGCCGCCGAAGGAGATCTTCGGTGGCCTGGCGCCGATCTACGGCACCGTGGTGACCTCGGTCATCGCCATGATCATCGCCGTCCCGGTCAGCTTCGGCATCGCCGTCTTCCTGACCGAGCTGTGCCCGCCGATGCTCAAGCGGCCCTTCGGCATCGCGATCGAGCTCCTGGCCGGCATCCCCAGCATCATCTACGGCATCTGGGGCTTTCTGGTGCTGGGGCCGGTGCTGCAGCAGACGATCCTGCCTTTCCTGAAGGCGACGCTGGGCCAGCTTCCGGGCATCGGCTTCCTGTTCTCCGGCGTGATCTACGGCCAGGGCATCTTCACCGCCGGCATCGTCCTGGCGATCATGATCCTGCCCTTCATCACCGCCATCACCCGCGACGTGTTCGAGACGGTGCCGCCGCTGCTCAAGGAATCCGCCTACGGGCTGGGCGCGACGACCTGGGAAGTGATGTGGAAGGTCGTGCTGCCCTACAGCCGCACCGGCGTGGTCGGCGGCGTCATGCTCGGCCTCGGCCGGGCACTGGGCGAGACCATGGCGGTCGCCTTCGTGGTCGGCAGCGCCATCAAGATCAACGCCTCGCTCCTGGCGCCGGGCACCACGATCTCCGCGACCATCGCCAACCTGGCCAACTCGAATCCGAGCGAACTGCTGAACTCGGCCCTGCTCGCCCTCGGCCTGGCGCTGTTCGTCATCACCTTCATCGTCCTGGCATTGGCCAAGCTCCAGCTCATGCGGCTGCAGCGCAAGGCAGGGAGCTAGACCGCCATGCAGATCGCCTCTGCCCGCTACGCCCGCCGCCGGGCGACCAACGCGGTGATGCTGACCATCTCCCTCGGCGCAGCGCTGTTCGGACTGCTCTGGCTGGTCTGGATCCTGGCGACGCTCTTCATCAACGGCGTCGGGTCGCTCAGCGTGACCCTGTTCACGGAATCGACCCCGGCGCCGGGCTCCGACGGGGGCGGGCTGCTGAACGCGATCTACGGCAGCTTCCTGATGACGCTGATCGGCACGGTGATCGGCACCATCGTCGGCATCATGGCCGGCACCTACCTCTCGGAGTTCGGCAAGACCAGCCGCCTCGCCGAGGTCATCCGCTTCGTCAACGACATCCTGCTCAGCGCCCCGTCGATCGTGATCGGCCTGTTCGTCTACCAGGTCCTGGTCGCGGGCCTGTTCGGCCACTATTCGGGCTGGGCTGGGGCGGTGGCGCTGTCGATCATCGCGATCCCGGTGGTGACCCGCACCACCGAGGACATGCTGCGGCTGGTGCCGAACACCCTGCGCGAGGCGGCGTCGGCGCTGGGCTCGCCGCAATGGAAGGTGGTCACCCAGGTCTGCTACCGCGCCGCGCGCAACGGCATCATCACCGGCGTCCTGCTGGCGATCGCGCGCATCAGCGGTGAGACGGCGCCGCTGCTCTACACCTCGTTCAGCAGCCAGTTCTGGAGCGCGGACATGGGGCAGGCGATCGCCAACCTGCCGGTGACGATCTACCAGATGACGCTGAACAGCACCGATCCGCGGTCGGTCGAGCTGGCCTGGAGCGGGGCGCTCCTGATCACCGTGACGATTCTCCTCCTCAACATCATCGCCCGGGCGCTCTCCTCGCTCGGCAGCAAGCAGGGCTGACGGTCATGACAGGCAATGGTGCGCAGGTGACGACGCTCGACATGAACATCAACGTCGACCGCCCGACCGGCCTCGGCCGCGACCTCCGCGAGAAGGTCACGGTCCGCAACCTGTCCTTCTTCTACGAGGACCATGAGGCGCTGAAGAAGATCAACCTGCCGCTGTACGAGCGCTGCGTCACCGCCTTTATCGGTCCCTCGGGCTGCGGGAAGTCGACCCTGCTGCGCATCCTGAACCGGATGTACGATCTGTACCCGAAGCAGCGCGCCACCGGCGAAGTGCTGCTGGACGGCCAGAACATCCTGGCGCCGAAGCAGGACGTCAACCTGCTGCGCGCCCGGGTCGGCATGGTGTTTCAGAAGCCGACGCCGTTCCCGATGTCGATCTACGACAACGTCGTCTTCGGCATCCGGCTGTACGAGAAGCTGGACCAGGCCGAGATGGACAGCCGGGTCGAGGCGGCGCTGCGCCGCGCCGCGCTGTGGGACGAGGTCAAGGACAAGCTGAAGAAGAGCGGCACCAGCCTGTCCGGCGGACAGCAGCAGCGCCTGTGCATCGCCCGCACCATCGCGATGCGGCCGGACGTGCTGCTGCTCGACGAGCCGACCTCGGCGCTCGACCCGATCTCGACGGCGAAGATCGAGGAGCTGATCGACGAGCTGAAGACCGACTACACCATCGCGATCGTCACCCACAACATGCAGCAGGCGGCCCGCGCCGCCGACTTCACCGCCTTCATGTATCTCGGCGAGCTGGTCGAGTTCGGCGAGACTTCGGAGCTGTTCACCAGCCCGAAGAACGAGCGGACGCACAGCTACATCACCGGCCGCTTCGGCTGAGCTCCCGGTCAGGAAGGGTCCGCACCATGGCTAATGAACATATCGTCAAATCCTTCGATCAGGAGCTCGAGGCGCTGCGCCGCACCATCGTGCAGATGGGCGGCCTGGCCGAAAGCCAGCTCGAGCTCGCCATCCAGGCCGTGGTCCGCCGCGACGCCGACCTCGCCGGCCGGGTGGTGCGCAGCGACGAGCAGATGGACGCCTACGAGACCTCGATCGACGCCCAGGTGGTGCAGATCCTGGCGCTGCGCCAGCCCTTCGCCGGCGACCTGCGCGAGGTGGTCTCAGCCCTGCGCATCGCCTCGGACCTGGAGCGGATCGGCGACTATTCCGCCAACATCGCCAAGCGCTCCCTGGCGCTGGCCCAGGTGCCGGTGGTCCGGCCGGTGGCGACGCTGCCGCGCATGGGCCGGATGGTGCAGCAGATCATCAAGGACGTGCTCGACGCCTACACCGAGCGCGACCTGGAGAAGGCGTTGTCCGCCTGGCGCCAGGACGAATCGGTCGACGACCTCTACACCAGCCTGTTCCGCGAGACCCTCACCTACATGATGGAGGATCCGCGCAACATCACGCCCTGCACCCATGTGCTGTTCATCGCCAAGAACATCGAGCGCATCGGCGACCACGCCACCAACATCGCCGAGCTGATCCACTTCCTGCTCACCGGCAAGCCGATCAAGGATGCGCGCCCCAAGGGCGACTCATCCTCCTTCACCGTCGTCATCCCCGAGGCAAAGTCGGAGGATAGCCCATGAGGGCCGGCATTCAGCCGCTGGTTCTGGTGGTCGAGGACGAAGTCGACCTCGTCACCCTGCTGACCTACAACCTGGAGCGCGAGGGCTTCCGCGTCCTGGCCGCCTATGACGGCGAAGAGGCGCTGCTGCTGGCCAGCGAGCAGCGCCCCGACCTGGTGCTGCTGGACTGGATGCTGCCGCATCTCTCGGGCATCGAGGTCTGCCGGCAGCTGCGCCGCGGCGCCAAGACCCGCGACATCCCGGTGATCATGCTGACCGCGCGCGGCGAGGAAGGGGACCGCGTCCGCGGCCTCGATTCCGGCGCCGACGACTATGTCGCCAAGCCGTTCTCAACGCCGGAACTCCTGGCCCGGATCAAGGCGGTGCTGCGCCGGACCTCGCCGTCCAGCGCCGGCGACATGCTCAGCTACGCCGATCTCAGCATGGATCTCGGCGGCCACCGCGTCCGCCGCGGCAACCGCGACGTCCATCTCGGCCCCACCGAGTTCCGCCTGCTGCGCCACTTCATGCAGCATCCCGGCCGGGTGTTCAGCCGCGAGCAGCTGCTCGACATCGTCTGGGGCCACGACGTCTATGTCGAGCCGCGCACCGTCGACGTGCACATCCGCCGCCTGCGCAAGGCGCTGAACGACGACACGGAGATCGACCTGATCCGCACCGTCCGTTCGGCCGGCTACTCGCTGGACGTCCAGGCCCAGGCCTGATCCGCCGCCAGGCGGGCTCTTATGATCGTGCCGACCCGTAGTCTCGACCCCGGATTCGGAGGCGTCGCATGAACAAGGATTCCTGGCTGTTCCTTCGGCTGTGGTTCCGGTCGCCGCTCAAGATCGCGGCCTGGGCGCCCTCCAGCCCCGCTTTGGCCCGGGCCTTCGCCCGCCATGTCGACCCGCGGGTCGAGGATCCCGTGCTGGAGCTCGGTGCCGGCACCGGCAGCATCACCGAGGAGCTGCTGGCGACCGGGCTGCCGCCGGAGAAGCTGATCGTGGTCGAGAAGATGCCGGAGCTGTGCGCCGTGCTGCGCCGCCGTTTCCCGGGGGTCCGGGTGCTGGAGGGCGATGTCGCCGACATCGGCGCGATGCTGGAGGCGGCCGGCGTGATCAGGCTGTCGACGGTGGTGTCGACCCTGCCGATCATCTGGTTCCCGCTCGAACTGCAGCGCCGGATCATCGACGCGGCCTTCGCCCGGATGGGCCGGGCCGGCCAGTTCCTGCAGATCACCAACCAGATCCTGTCGCCGCTGCCGCGGCGCAAGCTGGGGCTGCGCGGCCGCCTGGTCGACTTCGTCTGGCGCAGCCTGCCGCCCTCGGGCGCCTGGAGCTATCGCCGCGACGGCAAGGGGATGATCGACGCGACCTGATCCCGGCTTCGGACAGCAAAAAGCCCGCGACGCCGGACCGGCATCGCGGGCTTTTTTGGGGAGCAGGGAGCGCCGGCCTACTTGCCCGGCGCGCTGGGAACGAACCAGCCGGCCGGCAGGCCGTTGGTCTGGCGGCGCGGCTCGCCGGCGTCGGCGACCTGCTGGATCGCCGGGCGGTTGGCCTTGGCCGAGGCCACGCGGACCGGCGGGGCGTCGGGGATCGGCGCCATGCGGGTCGGGGCGGCGGTGGCGCGGACCGGCGGCGCAGCCGGAACCGCCGCCGCGACCCGGACCTCGGGCGCCGGGGCGCGGGCCACCGGCTGGGCGTCCGGGATCGGCGCCATGCGGGCCGGCGGCGGCAGCACGCTGCGCGTCACCGGGGTTGCCGCGGCCACCTGGCTGCTGCCGTCGGGGATCGGGGCCATGCGGACCGGGGCCGGCACCACGACGGTGCGGGCGGCCGGGGCCACGGTGGCGACCTGGACGGCGCCGGCGTCGGGGATCGGCCGCATCTGCACCGGGGCCGGCTGCACCGTCCGGGCGGCCAGGGCGGCCACCGGATTCTGCTGCACGGCGCGGTAGGCGCTCGACCCATCGGGGATCGGCTGCATCGCCGCGACCACGGTGGTGCCGCGCATCGACGAGCCATCGGGGATCGGCTGCATGGCTGCGACCACGGTCGCACCACGCATCGACGAGCCATCGGGGATGGGTTGCATGGCTGCGACCACGGTGGTGCCGCGCATCGACGAGCCGTCGGGGATCGGCTTCATCGCCGCGACCACGGTGGTGTTGCGGGTCGCCGGGATCTGCCGGTCGATCTGGGCCGCCGCGTACTGGGTCATGCGGTCGGGCGCGCTCTTGCCGGGCAGGATGCCGGCGATCTGCGGCGCGATGATGTCCATGTAGCGCCGGGTCTCGCGCGGCAGCGGCCGGCCTTCCTCGACGTATTGGCGATAGCGTTCCGGCCCGGCATTGTAGGCGCCGAGGAAGCCGGGATAGCCATAGAGGTCGTACATGTCGCGGATATAGGCCGCGCCGGCGATGATGTTGTCGCGCGGGTTGTAGGCATCGCCGCCCAGGCCGTGCTGGTAGCGCAGCTCGTCATACGTGCCGGGCATCACCTGCATCAGGCCCATGGCGCCGGCGGTGCTGGTGATCGGCTGGCCACCCTTCCAATGGGTCTGGCCGCCGCTTTCCACCTGCATTACGGCGCGGATCCAGGCCTCGGGCACGTCGAAGCGACGCGACGCCTCGTGAATCTCGGCACCCCAGGGGCCGCTCGCGACCACGGGCTTCGGCTTGGGCGCCTCGGCGCAGGCGGCCAGCAGGCCGGCAAGCAACGCGGTGGCCGCAACAGCCCTGGTCCAGCGGGTTGTCCCTGGCATATTCCCCTCCATGCTCCCCCGAATCGCAAAGACCGACGGCGGCGCCGCAGGCCCCAACATTAACGCAGGCGATTAACGTATACGGATAAGTCCTTCATTCAAAGTACAAAACGCCGACCAGCCTGTCCCCCAGACGGTCGAACAATTGTCAGGAATGCTGACCGAGAGCGGGCAGGTCGTCGAGCGAAATCGTCACATGCACGATGCCGGGCTCGTCGGCCACATCTTCGCGGGCGAAGCCGAGCTCTCCCGCCATGCGCAGCATCGTGACGTTTTCACGCAGCACCTCGCCGTAGATCCGCTTCAGGCCGCGGCTGCGGGCATAGGCGATGATCTCGGTCATCAGCCGGGACCCCAGCCCGTGGCCCTTCAGGTCGGACCGCACCATGATGCCGTATTCGGCGGTCTCGTTGTCCGGGTCGGCGATGATTCGCACGGCCCCCAGCAGCACCCTGCGCCCGTCCTCCTCGGCCTCGGCCACCAGCGCCATCTCGCGGTCATAGTCGATCTGGGTCAGCCGGGCGGCGAATTCGTGGCTGAAGCTGCGCATGGTGCTGAAGAAGCGCAGCCGGACATCGGCCGGGGCCGATCGCTGCAGCATCTCGCGAATCGCCGGCTCGTCCTCCGGCCGCACCGGCCGCAGCACGATCTCGCGCCCGTCGCGCAGCACCAGCCGCTCGACCAGTCGCTGCGGGTAGGGGCGGATGGCGAATCGCGGCGTGCCCGCCGGCAACGGCGGCCGCACCCTGATTTGGGCGTCCAGCGCCTGCACGCCGGCGGCATCGGCCAGCAGGGGATTGATCTCGAGCGCGGCCACCTCGGACAGGTCGGCGGCCAGCTGCGACAGCTTCACCAGGGTCAGGGCGATGGCGTCGAGGTCGGGCGGCGGCCGGCCAGGATAGCCCTGCAGCAGCCGCCAGACCCGGGCGCGGGCCATCAGCTCGCGCGCCAGCACGGCGTTCAGCGGCGGCAGGGCGACGGCACTGTCGCCCAGCATCCCGGCGGCGGCGCCGCCCTGGCCGAAGCGCAGGATCGGGCCGAACAGCGGATCCTCGCCGATAGCCAGGATCAGCGGGTGCGCCTCCGACCCCGCCGCGCTGCCGGCCGGCGCCACCGGGATCCGATAGGCCTCCAGCACCGACCGGGCCTCCGATTCGGCCAGGGTCGACCGGCCCTCAACCAACGCAGCCGCGATCGCCGCCCGGGCCGCCTCGGTGTCGGGCACGAAATCCTCCGGCAGGGCCGGCGGCGTCTCCATCAGCGACTTTTGGTTCCGGCGATGGCGGGCGAGGTGCATGAACGCCCGCGCCGCCTGGCCGGGGGTGGCGTAGCCGGGGATCCGCGCCTCGGCCAGCAGGCGTCTGGCCGCGACGGCGGCGGCGCCGGTTCCCAGCCAGCTGGTCAGCACGGGCGGCCGCCGGCCGTTGCGCGCCGTCGCCTGCGCCACCGACTGCACCATCGCCCGCGCCGCGGGGATCGGATCGGCAAGCGCGCTGGGACCGTTCAGCACCAGGACGGCATCCTTGCCCGAATCGGCCAGCAACGCATCGAGTGTGCGGGCATAGCGCTCGCCCGTGGCGTCGCCGCGGATGTCGACCGGGCCGATGGCATCGACCGGGTTGCCAAGGCTGTGGCCCGGCAGCGCCACGTCCAGCCGGGCCAGGGTCTCGGGCGACAGGGCCGCCACGCTGCCGCCGGCATCGGCCAGCGCCTCGGCCGCCAGCACGCCGATGCCGCCGCCATTGCTCAGGATCGCCAGCCGCTCGCCGTCGACGCGCAGGCCGCCGGCCAGGGTCTCGACCGCGTCGAACAGCTCGGCCAGGTCGAACACCCGCAGCATGCCGGCGCGGCGGAAAGCGGCGTCGTAGACCGCGTCGGGCCCGGCCAGGGCGCCGGTGCGGCCGGCCTTGATCACCACCACCGGCTTGGTGCGGGCGGCGATGCGCCCGGCCGACATGAACTTCCGGGCCTGGGTGACGGTCTCGACATGCAGCAGGATCGCCCGGGTGCGGCTGTCGGCGGCCAGCCAGTCCAGCAGGTCGCCGAAATCGACATCGGCCATGTCGCCCAGCGACACCGCGTGGCTGAAGCCGATGCCGCGATGGGTGGCCCAGTCCAGCACCGCGGCGGCGATGTCGCCGGACTGGCTGACGAAGGCGATGTCGCCGGCCAGCGGCGCGACATGGCCCAGGCTGGCGTTGACGCCGTGATGCGGGGCCATCAGGCCCAGGCAATGGGGCCCGACGATGCGCAGCAGATGCGGCCTGGCCGCGTCCAGCATCGCCTGGCGCAGCCCCGCCCCCTCGGGGCCCGCATCGAAGCCGGTGGTGACGACCACGGCGGCGCGGGTGCCGCGGGCGCCCAGCTCGGCGATCAGCCCGGGCACGGTGGCCGGCGGGGTGGCGATCACCGCCAGCTCCGGCACCACCGGCAGGGCGGCGACCGAGGGGTAGGACGGGGCCCCGCCGAACGACTGGGTCCGGGGATTGACCGCCATCACCGGGCCGCCGAAGCCGCCGGCGAAGAGGTTGCGGGCCAGCACGGCGCCGACCGAGCCCGGGCGGCGGCTGGCCCCGATCAGGGCGATCGAGGCCGGGCGGAACAGGGCGTCCAGGTTGCGGACCGACATCGCGCGCTCCCGGCAGGGGCCGTCCGCTGAGAGTCGCCCAGCAGGCCGGGCGGCTCAAGGACGATGTCGGTCGGGGTGCTTACTCCGCGGCGGTCTTCTTGTCGGCCTTGGCGCGCTCGATGCCGGCGACGATCATCTCGGCGGCCCGTTGCGGCCCGTCCCAGCCCATGATCCGGACCCACTTGCCCTTTTCCAGGTCCTTGTAGTGGGCGAAGAAGTGGGAAATCTGGTCGCGCAGGATCTCCTGCAAATCCTCGTAGCTCTGCACCTTGGCGTAGTAGGGGTGCAGCTTCGACACCGGCACCGCCAGGATCTTCTCGTCCTCGCCGGCCTCGTCCTCCATCAGCAGCACGCCGACCGGCCGGGCGCGCAGCACGGCGCCCGGCATCACCGGCTCGCGCCCGACGACGATGACGTCGACCGGGTCGCCGTCACCCGACAGGGTATGCGGGATGAAGCCGTAATTGCCGGGATAGGCCATCGCGGTGTGCAGGAAGCGGTCGACGAACATCGCGCCCGACTCCTTGTCGAGCTCGTACTTCACCGGCACCCCGCCCATCGGGTTCTCGATGAGGACGTTGACGTCGAAGGGCGGGTTCACGCCCACCGGGATCTTGTTGATATCCATGACGGCCCTGGTCGTTCCGAAGGGGTATGGGCGCGGACCATAATGCGGACCGCGCCCCAGGGCTAGTGCCGAGGCGTTCCGCCGATGCGGATCACCCCATCTTTTTTGTGCGCTGCAGCGAGGGAACTACCGCCGCTGCGGCAGCGCGTCGTAGGCGGCCAGCGCCGCAGCGGTGACGATCTCGGTCACGGTGGCGCCCATCTGCACCACCTGGGCCGGCTTCTCCAGGCCGCACAGCAGCGGCCCGATCAGCGAGGCGCCGGCCAGCTTCTGGATCATCTTGGCGCCGATATTGGCCGCGTTCAGCGCCGGCATGATCAGCAGGTTGGCCGGGCCGGACAGGCGGGCGAAGGGATACAGCCGCTTCATCAGCTCATGGTCGAGCGCGACCTCGGCGGTCATCTCGCCGTCGTATTCGAAATCGACCCCGCCGGCCTTGGCGCGGGCGTCCATGATGGTGACGGCGTCGCGGATGCGCTGGGTGAACTCCCGCATCGGCTGGCCGAAATTGGAGGAGGAGACGAAGGCCAGCCGCGGCTCATGCCCCAGCGCCCGCGCCTTGGCCGCGGCCTGCAGCGCGATGTCGACCAGCAGTTCCGGGTCCGGCCGCTCATGCACCGTGGTGTCGGCGATCAGCACCGTGCCGCCGCGCACCGTCAGCATCGACAGGCCGAAGGGCACATGGTCCGGCGCCGGGTCGATGACGCGGGTGATCTCCTCGAAGCAGGTGGTGAAGTTGCGGGTCAGCCCGGTGACCATGGCGTCGGCGTCGCCATGCGCGACCATGCAGGCGGCGAAGATGTTGCGGCCCTGGTTGACCATGCGGGCGACGTCGCGCTGCAGCAGCCCTTGGCGCTGCAGCCGGCGCCACACGAAGTCGATGTAGCGCTCGTTGTGGCGCGACAGCCGGGCGTTGTGGATCTCCAGCTCGGCGATGGTGGCCTCGGGCAGGCCGATCCGGGCCATGGTCTCGCGCACCCGCTCCTCGCGCCCGATCAGGATCGGCGTGCCGTAGCCGGCGGCGCGGAAGGCGATGGCGGCGCGGATGGTGCGCTCCTCCTCGCCCTCGGCGAAGACCACGCGGGTGTCGGCCGACGCCACCTTGTCGAAGATCAGCTGCAGCTTGTCGACGGTCGGGTCCAGGCGGCGGCGCAGGCTCTGGCGATAGGCGGCGACATCGGTGATCGGCTTGCGCGCCACGCCCGATTCCATCGCCGCCTGGGCCACGGCCAGCGGGATCTCCTCGATCAGCCGCGGGTCGAACGGCACCGGGATGATGTATTCGGGGCCGTAGCGCAGCCGGCGGCCGGAATAGGCGCTGTCGACCTCGTCCGGCACGTCCTGGCGGGCCAGCCGGGCCAGCGCGTGGGCGGCGGCCAGCTTCATCGCCTCGTTGATGGTGCGGGCGCGGACATCAAGCGCGCCGCGGAAGATGTAGGGGAAGCCCAGGACGTTGTTGACCTGGTTGGGATAGTCCGACCGGCCGGTGGCGATGATGGCGTCGGACCGCACCGCCTTGACCGCGTCCGGCGCGATCTCGGGGTCCGGGTTGGCCAGGGCGAAGATGATCGGCTTGTCCGCCATCGATTTGACCATCTCGGGCGTCATGGCGCCCTTGACCGACAGGCCGATGAAGACGTCGGACCCAGCCACCGCCTCGGCCAGGGTGCGGTGCGGCGTGTCGACGGCATGGGCCGCCTTCCACTGGTTCATGCCCTCGGTGCGGCCCTGGTAGACCACGCCCTTGCTGTCGCACAGGATGATGTTCTGGGCCGGCGTGCCCAGCGACTTGAACAGCTCGACGCAGGCGATCGCGGCGGCGCCGGCGCCGTTCAGCACCATGCGGATGTCGCCGATGGTCCGGCCGGTCAGCTCCAGCGCGTTGATCAGCCCGGCCGCGGCGATGATCGCGGTGCCGTGCTGGTCGTCGTGGAACACCGGAATGTCCAGCAGCTCGCGCAGCCGAGCCTCGATGATGAAGCAGTCCGGCGCCTTGATGTCCTCGAGGTTGATGCCGCCGAAGGACGGGCCCAGGAAGCGCACGCAGTTGACGAATTCGTCGACGTCGCGGGTGTCGACCTCGAGGTCGATGCCGTCGATGTCGGCGAAGCGCTTGAACAGGACGGCCTTGCCCTCCATCACCGGCTTGCTGGCCAGCGCGCCCAGGTCGCCCAGGCCCAGCACTGCGGTGCCGTTCGAGATCACGGCGACGATGTTGCCCTTGGACGTGTAGTCGTAGGCCGCCGCCGGATCGGCATGGATCCGCAGGCAGGGCGCGGCCACGCCGGGGGAATAGGCCAGCGACAGGTCGCGCTGGGTGGTCAGCGGCTTGGTCGCGCTGATCTCCAGCTTGCCGGGGCGGCCCTGGGCATGGAAGGCGAGGGCGTCGTCATCGAGCGATGATGTGGTCATGATGTCCGGCGGCGCTGGGTGGATGCGGGGCCGATCACTGGACCTTCGCGGCAACCGACCGTCAAGCCCTTCCGACTGTGGCTCTTCTGCAACGCCAAGATCTCTTCGCACTGCACCCAAAAGAGGCCGCTTGCGCAACGCAGCGGCAATCCCGTATCTCTCGGCTCTACTCCAATTCCAGGGAGGATCGTGCAATGACCAATGTTCATCTCTACCGCGGCTTTGCCGCCTGAACGTCTGCACGATCAGATCTCGTCGACTCACGACCTGATAGCTTCCCTGCACTGACCTGATCGCTGCCGACACCGCCGGACGGACCCCAACGGGCCGTTTCCGACGCCTCCGCATCCGATCCTCGTCCTTCAACCTTCCACCCCATTCCGTCCCGCATTCCGCGTGACGGATTCGCCCCGTCCGACTTTCACGGGCCCGACCTTCACAGGTCCGGTCCTCATCGGCCCGACCCGTGTCGGCCGGACGGTTCATCAACCTCCAAACCGATTTGGAGATCATCATGTTCGTTTCGAACGAGAAGCGTGCCTTCCGTCCGTCCCTGTCGCTCATCGTCGTCGCGTTTGCGGAGCTGGGCCGCGTCCTCGTGACGCCGCGCCGAAAACCCCGCGACACCGATTCGCTGAGCGAATACCTCAGACGCGACGTCGGGCTCAGATCTTGAAACGGGAGCGGGGCGGGGCCTAGGCCCGGATGATTTCGTCCGAAATCTGAATCCGGGCCTACTTAAACGAGTAGAGCGCGAACGCGCTCTAGGCACTGCCCCGCCGCCTCCCGTCGCTAGATCCCACCGGCCTGTGCCCGACCTCCGTGTCGGGCGCGAGGCTTGGGTTATCGACGCTATATAGGAACTAAATCACATGTACGCATATCGTGCGCCGCCCTTGCCGGCAGCGCCGCCGGTGCGGCTTGTCCCCATGGTCACGTCGCAGGATCGCGCCGTGTTCGCCTCGCTGCGGGTGCTGCCCGACCAGGCGGGCTTCGTCGCCTCCAACGCCGAATCCATCGCCGAGGCGGATGAGATGCCGTGGTGCGTGCCGCTCGGGGTCTGCGATGCCACCAATGGTGGGGTCGTCGGCTTCGTCATGCACGCGCTCGACCCGGATGAAGGCCGGCGCTGGATCTACCGGCTGATGATCGACGCCCGGTTCCAGGGCCGCGGCTTCGGCCGCGCCGCCCTGCGCGCCACGCTGGCCATCCTCGACCGCCTGCCGCGCAGCGAGCGGGTGATGCTCGGCGTAGACCCGGCCAACCTGGTGGCGCGCCGGCTCTACGCCGCCGAGGGCTTCGTCGAGACCGGCGAAATGCTCGGCGACGAGCTGGTGATGCGCCGGGTGCTGCAACGCTGACCCGGGGCCGCCTGTCCGGCGGCCCCGGACGCGTCGCATCCCGTCGATCGGCAATGGAGATTGAGAGTGATTATCAATCTTAGTATGATCCGAGTCGCAGCGGCGCCATCCGCCATGGGGGAGGGGGCGCCGCGGATCCGGTTCCGGATCGCCGGCCGCCTGTGGTCGGTGGGCTTCGGCGCGGGGATCGGGCGGGGCGCCGCCGGGAAAACCACCCTGCGGCGCAACCGCGTTCCGGCCCCGGTACCCCACCTGTCGCAAGGCGACGCAAGGGCGTGAGAAGTGTGGGAAAGGCGTGCTAAGGTCCGCCCTTCGCCCATCCGATCCCCGAGCCCCGTGTCGACAGCCTTGCCCGACAGCAGCACCCCCGCGACGACCGAACCGCCCGTCACGCCGATGATGGCGCAGTATCTGGAGGCCAAGGCGGCCCATCCGGACTGCCTGCTGTTCTTCCGCATGGGCGATTTCTACGAGATGTTCTTCGACGACGCGGTCAAGGCCGCGGCGGCGCTCGACATCGCCTTGACCAAGCGCGGCCAGCACCAGGGCGGCGACATCCCGATGGCCGGGGTGCCGGCGCACAGCCACGAGGCCTATCTGGCCCGGCTGATCCGGCTGGGCTTCCGGGTGGCGCTGTGCGACCAGACCGAAAGCCCGGACGATGCGCGCAAGCGCTCCGGCAAGACGCTGGTGCGGCGCGAGGTGGTGCGCGTGGTCACCCCGGGCACGGTGACCGAGGACGGCCTCTTGGAGCCGCGCAGCGCGAATCACCTGGTGGCGCTGGCCGAGGTCGCGGGCACCCTGGCGATCGCCGCGGTCGACATCTCCTCCGGCGACCTGGTGACCGAGCCGACCGCGCCCGACCGGCTGGGCGCCGCGCTGGCCCGGTTCGACCCCAGCGAGATCCTGCTGCCCGAGCGGGTGCTGCAGAATCCGGCGCTGTTCGAGCTGCTCGGCGACTGGAAGATGCGGCTGACGCCGCAGCCCAGCGCCCGCTTCGACAGCGAGAACGGGCGGCGCCGGCTGCAGGATCTGTTCCGGGTCGGCACCCTCGATGCCTTCGGCAGCTTCGAGCGGGCCGAGGTCGCCGCCGCCGGCGCCCTGGTCGACTACATCCAGCTGACCCAGAAGGCGCTGCCGCGGCTGTCGCCGCCCCGCCGCCTGCCGCGCGGCGCGGTGATGGAGATCGACGTCGCCACCCGCCGCAACCTCGAACTGACCCGGACCCTGTCGGGCGACCGCCGTGGCAGCCTGCTGGCCGCGATCGACCGCACCGTCACCGGCCCCGGCGCCCGCATGCTGGCATCGCAGCTGGCGGCGCCGCTGACCGACCCGGCGGCGATCGGCGAACGGCTCGATGCCGTCCAGGCGCTGGTCGAGGACGGGCGGCTGCGCGACGATTTGCGCACCCTGCTGCGCGCGTGCCCGGATGGGGAGCGGGCGCTGACCCGGCTGGGCCTCGGCCGCGGCGGCCCGCGCGATCTCGCGGCGATCCGCGACGCGCTGCGCCAGGGCACCGCCCTGCGCGACCGGCTGGGCGCCCCGCGCTTCCTCGACCTGCCGCCGCTCTTGTCCCGCGCCGCGGCGGAACTCGGCGAGCATGACGGGCTGATCGACCGGCTGGCCCGGGCCTTGGCGGAGGAGCTGCCGCTGCTGATCCGCGACGGCGGTTTCATCGCCGCGGGCTACCTGCCCGAGCTGGACGAGCTGCGCACCCTGCGCGACGAGTCGCGCCGGCTGATCGCGGCGCTGCAGCAGCGTTACGTCGACGAGACCAAGATTTCGACGCTGCGCATCCGCCACAACAACGTCATCGGCTATCACGTCGAGGTCTCGGCCAACCAGGCCGACAAGCTAACCCAGCCGCCGCATATCGGCACCTTCATCCATCGCCAGACCATGGCCTCGGCGATGCGCTTCACCACGGTCGAGCTCGGCACGCTGGAGCGGTCGATCGCCGAGGCGGCGGACAAGGCGCTGGCGATCGAGTTGCGGCTGTTCGCCGACCTGGTCGGCGAGGTCACCGGCCGGGCCGAGGCAGTGTCGTCCGCGATCCGCGCTTTGGCCGGCTTCGACGTCGCCGCGTCGCAGGCCGAGCTGGCGGTCGAGCGGCGCTACTGCCGGCCGCGGGTGACCGACGACACCGCCTTCCGCATCAGGGGCGGCCGCCACCCGGTGGTCGAGATCGCGCTGGCCGAATCCCAGGGCGGCGCCTTCGTCGGCAATGACTGCGACCTGTCGGAGGAGCGTCGGCTGTGGCTGCTGACCGGCCCGAACATGGCCGGTAAATCCACCTTCCTGCGCCAGAACGCGCTGATCGCCGTGCTGGCCCAGATGGGCGGCTTCGTGCCGGCCGAGGATGCCGAGATCGGCGTGGTCGACCGGCTGTTCAGCCGGGTCGGCGCCGCCGACGACCTGGCGCGCGGCCACTCCACCTTCATGGTCGAGATGGTCGAGACCGCGGCGATCCTGAACCAGGCCGGCCCGCGGGCGCTGGTCATCCTCGACGAGATCGGGCGCGGCACCGCCACCTTCGACGGCTTGTCGATCGCCTGGGCCTGCGTCGAGCATCTGCACGAGACCACGCGCTGCCGCGCGCTGTTCGCCACCCACTACCACGAGCTGACGGCGCTGCAGGCGCGGCTGCCGCGCCTGTCCTGCCACACCATGCGGGTGAAGGAGTGGCAGGGCGACATCGTGTTCCTGCACGAGGTCGCGCCCGGCACCGCCGACCGGTCCTACGGCATCCATGTTGCCCGGCTGGCCGGGCTGCCGGCCGCGGTGATCGGCCGGGCCGAGGAGGTGCTGGAGGCGCTGGAGCAAGGCAAGCAGGGGCGCAGCGTCGCCCGGCTGGTCGATGACCTGCCGCTGTTCTCGGCGGCGATGGCGCGGCCGGCCACGCTGGCGGAGGCGGGCCCGTCCGAGGTCGAATCCGCGCTGGCGGCGGTCGATCCCGACACGATGACACCGCGCGAAGCGCTCGAACGGTTGTATGCTTTGAAGGCGCTGCTCACCTAAGACCTATCATGCCCGACGAGATCATCGCCCGACCCGGCCTGCGTGGCCGCCTCCGCCGCTTCCTGCCGCAGGCAGCGCCGCCGGCTGCCGCCTCGCCCGCGCCCAGCGCGGTGCGGCGCGGCGGCGAGCGGATCGACGCGCCGCTCGAGATCATCGATCCCGCGGTGCTGGAGCAGCGTCTCTACGCGGCGCTGGACCGCGGCGACACCCAGGCGCAGCGGGCGGAGATCCTGGCGGTGCTGCGCCAGGCGCTGGCGGACGGCCGTGCGGTGATCCGCCGCCGTTTCGTCGACGAGGACGGGTCGGCCGATGCCTGCGTCAGCGAATCCGCCTATCTCATGGATGTGCTGATCGCGGGGCTGGCGGCGCTGACCGTGTCGCGGCTGTTCCCGGTCTCCAACCCGACGGTCGGCGAACGCTTCGCCATCGCCGCGATCGGCGGCTACGGCCGCGGCGAGCTGGCGCCGTTCTCGGACATCGACCTCTTGTTCCTGCTGCCCTACAAGCGCAACCCGCGGGTCGAGCAGGTGGTGGAGTACATGCTCTACCTCTTGTGGGATCTCGGGCTGAAGGTCGGCCACGCCGTGCGCTCGGTCGACGAATGCCTGCGCCTGGCCCGCAGCGACACCACCATCTGCACCAGCCTGATGGAGACCCGGCTCTTGTGGGGCGAGCCGACGCTGTACGACACGCTGCGGAAGCGCTTCATCGAGGAGGTGGCGGCCGGCACCGGCGCCGCCTTCACCGAGGCCAAGCTGGGCGAACGCGACGCCCGCCACCGCCGCATGGGCGACAGCCGCTATGTGCTGGAGCCGAATGTGAAGGAGGGCAAGGGCGGCCTGCGCGACCTGCAGACCCTGTTCTGGATCGGCAAGTATCTCTACCAGGTCGACGGCGTCGAAGGGCTGGTGGCCAAGGGCGTGCTGACCGAGGAGGAGGCGCGGCATTTCCGCCGGTCGCAGAGCTTCCTGCGCGCCGTGCGCTGCCAGCTGCACTACCTGACCGGGCGGGCCGAGGACCGGCTGACCTTCGACCTGCAGCCGGAGATGGCGCGCGTCGCCGGCTACACCGACCATGCCGGCGCCAAGGGCGTCGAGCGGCTGATGAAGCACTACTTCCTGGTGGCCAAGGAGGTCGGCAACCTCACCCGCATCTTCTGCGCGGCGCTGGAGGCGGAAAGCCAGCGGCGGCCGAAGCGCGGCCTGGCCTTCCTCGGCTTCGCGGCGCCGATGGTCGACGGGCTGCCGCTGGACGGCGACCGCATCAGCCTGGCCGGCGAGAAGCAGATCCGCGAGCACCCGGTCGACATCATCCGGCTGTTCCGGGTGGCTCAAGCGCGCGACCTCGACATCCATCCGGCGGCGCTGAAGCTGATCACGCGGAACATCCACCTCATCTCGGGCCTGCGCGAGGACCCGGAGGCGAACCGCATCTTCCTTGAGATCCTGACCGCGGAGCAGGACCCGGAGATCCCGCTGCGGCGCATGAACGAGGCCGGCGTGCTGGGCCGCTTCATCCCGGATTTCGGCCGGGTGGTGGCGCAGATGCAGTACGACATGTACCACACCTACACGG
This sequence comes from Inquilinus sp. 2KB_23, assembly GCF_052115705.1. Classification (NCBI taxonomy): domain Bacteria; kingdom Pseudomonadati; phylum Pseudomonadota; class Alphaproteobacteria; order Rhodospirillales; family Rhodospirillaceae; genus Inquilinus; species Inquilinus sp. 2KB_23. The sequence continues at coordinate 147,670 of NZ_JBFRHF010000018.1, forward strand.
TCGACGAGCACACCCTGTTCGCGCTCGGCATCCTGCACCGGATCGAGACCGGCGAGGCGGCGGACACCCTGCCGCTGGCCACCCAGGTGATGCGCAAGACCGGGTCGCGCCGGGCGCTCTACGTCGCCCTGCTGTGCCACGACATCGCCAAGGGCCGCGGCGGCGACCATTCGGTGCTGGGCGCCCGCGTGGCGCGCAAGCTGGGCCCCCGCTTCGGCCTGACGCCGGAGGAGACCGAGACCGCGCAGTGGCTGGTGCGCTGGCACCTGCTGCTCAGCGACACCGCCTTCAAGCGCGACATCGAGGACGACAAGACGGTGCAGGACTTCGTCGCCGCGGTGGAAAGCCCGGAGCGGCTGCGGCTGCTGCTGGTGCTGACCGCGGCCGACATCAGCGCCGTCGGCCCCGGGCGCTGGACCGCCTGGAAGGCGACGCTGCTGTCCGAGCTGTACTACCGCGCCGAGGAACGGCTGTCGGGCGCCGACGAGACGGTCGGGGCCGAGCGCCGGGTCGAGCTGGCCAAGGACCTGCTGCGCGAGGCGCTGGCGGATTGGCCCGGGGATGCGGTCGAGCCCTACATCGCCAAGGTCAGCCGCGCCTACTGGCTGGCCTTCGACGGCGCCACCCAGGCCCGCCACGCCCGGCTGGTGCGGGCGGCGGACGCGAAGGCCGAGGCCACGCCGCTGGCCATCGACATCCGGGTCGACCAGCAGCGCACGGTGGCCGAGCTGACCATCCACACCGCCGACCATCCCGGCCTGTTCTCGCGCCTGGCCGGCGCCATCGCCGTGTCCGGCGGCAACATCGTCGAGGCCAAGATCTTCACCTTCGCCGACGGCATGGCGCTGGACACCTTCCTGGTCCAGGACGCGGTCGAGGGCGGCGCCTTCGACGCGCCGGAGCGGCTGGCCAAGGTCAAGGTCGCGATCGAGCGCAGCCTGTCCGGCGAGATGAAGATGTCGGCCGAGCTGGAGCGGCGGCACCGCACCTATCCCAGGTTCAACGCGGTGTCGATCGCGCCGCGCGTGCTGGTCGACAACGAGGCCAGCCGCACCCACACGGTGATCGAGCTGAACGGCCGCGACCGGCCGGGCCTGCTGCACGCCGTCGGCCGGTCGCTGACCAATCTGGGGCTGCAGATCTCCTCGGCCAAGATCTCGACCTTCGGCGCCCGCGCGGTCGACGTGTTCTACGTCAAGGACGTGTTCGGGCTGAAGATCACCCATGAGACCAAGCTGGCGCAGATCCGCAAGACCCTGACCGGGGTGGTGGCCGACCCGGTGGCCAAGCCGGTGGCGGCCGCGGTGAAGCGGCGTCCCCGCACCCGCCGGACCGCGGCATGACCATCAGTCTGGACTTTGCCAGCCGTCCATCTCTCCTGCGTCCCCCCTCCCCTTGCGGGWGGGGGGTAGGGGGAGGGGGTTCTCCCAGCCCGAGCCGGAGATGGCCGATGACAAGCCGATCCGGGCATCGAGAGGAACCCGGCCCATTCGCGCGCGGACGCGCGCAGACCCCTCCCCCTAACCCCCTCCCGCAAGGGGAGGGGGGACTGGAATTGTATTGGCGTTGCGTCCGATGAGCCTGCCCCCCGAGCGCATCGCCGTGATCGGCCTGGGCTATGTCGGGCTGCCGGTGGCGCTGGCCTTCGCCCGGCGTTTTCCCGGCGCCGTCGGCTTCGACATCGATCCCGGCCGCGTCGCCGCGCTGCGCGAGGGCCGCGACATCACCGGCGAGGTCGAGACCGCCGATCTGGCCGGCACCGGCCTGGCCATCACCGCCGACCCGGCGGCGCTGAAGGGCGCGACCTTCTTCGTCGCCACCGTGCCGACGCCGATCGACGCCGAGCGCCGGCCGGATTTCGGGCCGCTGCTGCGGGCCTGCGAGACCATCGGCCGGGCGCTGTCGCCCGGCGCGGTGGTGGTGTTCGAATCCACCGTCTATCCCGGCGCCACCGAGGAGGTGTGCGGCCCGGCCCTGGCCCGCGCCTCCGGCCTCCGGCCCGGCACCGACTTCGCCCTGGCCTATTCGCCGGAGCGGATCAACCCCGGCGACCGCGAGCACCGGCTGGAGAGCATCGTCAAGGTCGTCTCCGGCCAGGATGCGGCGACGCTGGAGCGGGTGGCGGCGGCCTATGGCGCCATCGTGCCGGCCGGCATCCACCGGGCGCCGTCGATCCGCGTGGCCGAGGCGGCGAAGGTGATCGAGAACACCCAGCGCGACCTCAACATCGCCCTGATGAACGAGCTGGCGATGATTTTCGACCGGCTGGGCCTGCGCACCGCCGAGGTGCTGGCGGCCTCGGCCACCAAATGGAACTTCCTGAAGTTCCAGCCCGGGCTGGTCGGCGGCCACTGCATCGGGGTCGACCCCTACTACCTCACGGCCAAGGCCGAGGCGGTGGGCTACCGGCCGGAGATGATCCTGGCCGGCCGCCGCATCAACGACCAGATGGGCGCCTTCCTGGCCGGCAAGCTGGTCAAGGTGCTGGCGCGCCAGGGCCGCACCATCCTGGGCGCCCGGGTCGGCATCCTCGGCCTGACCTTCAAGGAGAACGTGTCCGACCTGCGCAACAGCCGGGTGCCCGACATCGCGGCCGAGCTCGCGGGCTACGGCATCACGCCGCTGGTGCACGACCCGCTGGCCGACCCGGACCGGGCGCGGCACGAATACGGCCTCACCCTGTCCGGCCTCGACGAATTCCGCGATCTCGACGCGCTGGTGCTGGCGGTGCCGCACCGGGCTTATATTGACCGACCGTTCGGTGAATTCTGGTCCCGCCTGCGCGACGGCGGTCTGGTGATGGATGTGAAATCCGCGTTGGACCCGGCGAGCGTGCCGTCCCGCCTCGCCTATTGGAGCCTGTAGATGCCTGCCCCGGTTGTTCCGTCACCCGAGTCCCGGCCTGCCGATCCCGTCCTGGTCACAGGTGCCGCCGGCTTCATCGGCTTCACCCTGGCGCGGCGGCTGCTCGCGGCCGGGCGCCGGGTGGTGGGGGTCGACAACCTCAGCCCCTATTACGACGTGCGGCTGAAGGAGGCGCGGCTGGCGGTGCTGGCGGAACAGCCGGGCTTCGCCTTCCACCGCCTCGACATCGCCGACCGGCCCGGCATGGCCGACCTGTTCGCCCGGGAAAAGCCAGGCCTGGTGGCGCATCTGGCGGCCCAGGCCGGGGTGCGGCATTCGCTGACCCACCCCGAGACCTATGTCGACGCCAATGTGGTCGGCTTCCTCAACGTGCTGGAAGGCTGCCGCCACAACGGCGTGCGCCACCTGGTCTACGCCTCCTCCAGCTCGGTCTACGGCGCCAACACGGCGATGCCGTTCTCGGTGCGGCAGAATGTCGACCATCCCCTCAGCCTCTACGCCGCGACCAAGAAGGCGAACGAGCTGATGGCGCATTGCTACGCCCATCTCTACTGGATGCCGGTCACCGGCCTGCGCTTCTTCACCGCCTACGGTCCCTGGGGCCGGCCCGACATGGCGATGTTCCTGTTCACCCGCGCCATCCTCGAGGGACGGCCGATCGAGGTGTTCAACCACGGCCACATGCTGCGCGACTTCACCTATGTCGACGACCTGGTCGAAGGCGTGGCCCGGGTGCTGGACCATGTGCCGGCGCCCGACCCGGCCTGGTCCGGCGACGCGCCGAACCCGGCCACCAGCACGGCGCCCTACCGGCTCTACAACATCGGCAACACCAGGCCGGTGGCGCTGATGGACATGATCGGGGTGCTGGAAAAGGCGCTGGGCCGCGAGGCGCAGAAGATCTTCCGCGAGCTGCAGCCCGGCGACGTGCCCGAGACCTATGCCGATGTGGCGGAGCTGGAGGCGGCGATCGACTTCCACCCGACCACCCCGATCGAGATCGGCATCCCGCGCTTCGTGGAGTGGTACCGCAGCTTCTACGGCGGATAGGCGGAAGACTCGGATCAGGGCGGATCTCGGAGCAGTCCCCGCACATCGCTTCCATTGACCAAGATGCGATTCTCCGGATCGAGCACGATCTCGTAGTCCCGGGCGGCGCCGCCATCCGGCAGAGTGATCTGTCGTCCCAGGACTCGCAGCACGCTCAAGCCCTCGGTGATTTCGCGGCTTCGCAGTTGGTCCTTCAGCCTCTCCAACAGGTCGTCGAGGCCAGCCAGGCGCAGGTGCAACTGGCCGGTTAGCGTCCGTTCCGTCTCGCCGGCCGACCAGACCGCTCCGGTCAGATCGAGCAGGCTCTGGGGTGCGGTGAAGTGGAAGGTCTCGATGAGGATGCGGCTCGACGCCTCGTTGAGCAGTCGAACCGTATACTCGGGGGCCGCCTTGCCCGGCAGCATCGAGTTTGCCAGTAAGGCCCGCAGCGGCAGGCTCTGGAACGAGACCTCGATCGTTCCTTCGGCCGGCATCCATGCGGTGTATGGGGCCGACGGCTCGGCCGATATGCCTTGGCTTGCGATGCGCACAGTCAGATCGCCAGCCTCCTGGTCGAGGCCCGTGAATGTGGTGCGAAGCGTCAGATTGCCGATCCGGATCGTCCTGTCAGGGATCGACGTCTGCAATCCTTCGATCTTGACCTCGGCGTGGCCGTCGGTGCCCCAGCCGTCGAGGAGTTTTTCCTGAAAAGGTCGGACAACCCGGATGTCCTCGAACTTGCCCAGGAACATCCCGGACATGGGCCTGGGATAGTCCGCCAGCCCGGTAAGGCGCCTTACCAATGCGACCGAGGCGCCCGTAACGGTCGGGATGTCGGCCCCTTGCGCCCAGCTGTCGATGGCGATCAGGTCGGCCGTGGTTGTGCCATAGTTGCCCTGGCCGGCGAAGGAGGCGCCTTCCAGGATATAGTGCTCGGTCAGGTCCGAACGACCGCTCGTCATGAGCTTGAAACTGTCGGTCAGGGTCAGGCGATTGATCGCGGCCACGCGGCTGTTGCCGGTACTGCCGACCGATACCCGTTCGAGAACGGTGTCTATCGACAGGCCACTCGCACCGTTGAGGTCAACCGAGCCTGTGGTCTGCCGGCGCTCGGCGGTGATGGGCCATGCCGAACCCCCTTCACCCTCCAGCCGGCACGTCGGGGGTGCGTCGGCGCCCAGGGCATAGGCACCATCTGCGGCCGGTGTCGCGTGCCACTGGTCCGGCTCGCAGGCGAGCATAAGCTCACCGGTCACGGGCGACAGGCTCGCGACCACTGCTGTCCGGAACCCAGGGGTTTGGATGCGGTATCCGTCGCCGTTGGGTTCGACTTGCCACTGGCCGATGATCTGGATGCCCGACAGCTTCGTCGCGAGATAGCGGGCTTCCGCCGATGTCAGCTTCTCCATCGGTGCCAGCCAGGCCTCAAACAGCGTTTTCAGCTTGGCGGCGCCCTCCGCCGTGGCCTGGGCACAGGCTGGATCGCTCGCGCCGAACAGGAACACCAGGCCGCCGGCCAAGCTCAGCATCCGTCGCATCGTTCCGCTCCCCCCATTTCCGCCACTATGGCGGTCGGCTTCGGGCGGATAAAGCCGGATTCAGCCCCGGATCGCCGTCCGCCACGCGCCGGGCGGGCCGCCGAAGGCGGCGCGGAAATGCCGGGTCAGGTGGCTGGGATGGGTGAAGCCGCAGGCGGCAGCAATCTCGGTCAGCGGGAGGTCGGTGGCGGCCAGCAGCCGGCGGGCGCGGTCCAGCCGCCGGGCCAGCACATAGGCATGCGGCGGCAGCCCGACCGAGGCACGGAACATGCGGGCGAAATGGAACTCCGACAGCCCCGCCGCGGCCGCCAGCCGGCCCAGCGTCAGCGGCTGGTCCAGCGCCGTCTCGACGACGTCCAGCACCCGGCGGCGGACATGCGGGGCCAGGCCGCCGTCGAGGGCAGGGGAGGGGCGGCGGCGCAGCCGGCTGCCGGCGAGATGGGCCAGGATCTCATGCCCGGTCTGGGTCGCGGCCAGCCGGTCGCCGGCATCGCTCCAGTCCAGCCCGGTGAAGCCGGCCATCAGGCGCGCCGCCTCGGGGTCGTCGAAGAAGGTCTCGTCCGGCAGCGCCGTCTCGCGGATGTCGGCGTCATGCACGGCGGCGCCGGCCGCGGCCAGGGCCCCGGTGTCGAAGTAGAAGTGCAGGAAGCGCATCGGCCGGCTCAGGATCCAGTGCGATTCATGCTCCGCCGGCAGCAGGCAGAACCGGCCGGGGCCGCCGAAGCGGTCGGGGAAGCCGATGCGCCGGGTGCCCTCGCCGCCCTCCAGGTAAAGGCTCAGCGTGTGGTGGCCGGGGGCCTCGTAGCCGGTGGTGTCGTGGGCATTGCGCCACTGCGCCAGGGTGAAGCCGTCGCCGATCTCGGCCGCGTGCTCCAGCACCGCGCGCGACGACGCCAGCACCGCGACCACGCCGTAGCGCGCCGCCAGCCGCCGCTGCAGCCCGGCCTCGACCCTGGGTCCATGCTCCATCATCGTGCCGCCAGCCTAGCCCCGCGCCCCGCCCGGCGCCATGGCGGGGGCCGAAAGAGCGCAAGGATGTGCAAGCCGCCTTGGCACGGCGGGGCGCAGGGTGAGGGTCGAGAGTCCGGAACCCTGAGCACCGCCATGACCGCCGCCTTGTACCTGCTTGTCGTCCTGATCTGGGGCACCACCTGGATCGCCATCCACTACCAGATCGGCCCGGTGGCGGTGGAGCTGTCGATCCTCTACCGCTTCGCCCTGGCCACTGTGGTGATGTTCGCGCTGCTGCTGGTCACCCGCCGGTTCGAACGGCTGCGCGCCCGCGACCATCTGGTCTGCCTCGGCCAGGGGCTGGCGTTGTTCAGCGGCAATTTCCTGCTGATCTACCATGCCTCGGCCTGGGTCCCGAGCGGGCTGGTCGCCGTCGCCTTCTCCACCGGCAGCATCTGGACGGCGGTGTTCAGCTGGGTCGCGCTGGGCCAAAAGCTCAGCCCTCGCGTGATCGCCGGCGGGCTGGTGGGGCTGGCCGGGCTGTGGCTGCTGTTCGGCATCGATCCCGCGCGGCTCGACCTCGACATGCTGTACGGGCTGGGGCTGGCGCTGGCCGGCACCATGGGCTTCGCCTTCGGCAACGTGTTCGCGGTGATCCACCGCCGGCGCGGCCTGACGCCCTGGACCACCACCGCCTGGGGCATGCTGTACGGCACGTTGATCCTGGTCGCCGTGGTGCTGGCCGAAGGGCTGCCCTGGCGCTTCGATCCGGCGCCGGCCTATGTCGGCGCCCTGCTCTACCTCGCCATCCCCGGCTCGGTGATCGCCTTCCTGGCCTATCTGACCCTGGTCGGCCGCATCGGCGCCGACAAGGCAGCGTACTCCACCGTGCTGTTCCCGCTGGTGGCGCTGAACGCCTCGGCGCTGCTCGAGGGATATGTCTGGACCGCGGCGGCGGTGGCCGGGGTGGCGCTGGTGCTGCTCGGCAACCTGCTGGTCTTCGCCCGGCTGCCGGGACGCCGCAACGGCGGCGCGGCGCCGGCGGTCAAGGCTGGCGCGTAGCGGCTAGAGGCCGCTGGGCGGCCCTTCATCCTCATACTGCGGCAGCGTCTCGTCGATTACATGCCAGGGGATGCGGGTGCCGACCCAGGCATGCTGGCGCGGCCGCAGCGCCGTCGGGTCGTCCAGCGTCGCCAGGGCGATGCCCATGGTCTTGCCCTCGGGCTCGAAGCCCTCGAAGGCCAGCGGTGAGCCGCAATCGGCGCAGAACCAGCGCCGCCCGATCGGGGAGGAGCGGAAGCCGCGCGGCTGGCCCTGGGTCCAGCGGAAGCCGCCGATCGGGCCGGTCGCCCAGGCCACGGCCGGGCTGCCGGTGGCCTTCTGGCACATCCGGCAGTGGCAGTAGTCGACCGACTCCAGCGGCCCGTCGATGCGATAGCGCACCGCGCCGCACAAGCAGCCGCCCTCCAGCGGGAACAGGCTCATGGCCGGCCGATCACCATCGGGCGAGGCGCCGGGCGGCTGCGGCGCCGGCCGATCGGCAGCGGCGGCAGGGGCTCGGCCGCGGCGCGCAGCTCCGCCGGCAGCGTCGGGCTGCGGCGCGGCGGTGCGAAGACGGTGAGATAGGCGTCGAGCAGACGGTGGAACATGGTCGCCTCCTGGGCTTGACTCCGACTCTGTCTCGAACCGCGCCCCGGCACAAACGCCGTTCCCTTGCAGGATCTGTCAGGAAAAGTTACAGGTGGGCATGCGCCCGCTGCCGCCGCTCAACGCCGTCCGTGCCTTCGAGGCCGCCGCCCGCCGCGGCAGCTTCACCGCGGCCGCGACCGAACTCGGCGTCAGCCATGCCGCGATCAGCCGGCATGTCCGCGGGCTCGAGGCCCGGCTCGGCGTGCCCTTGCTGCTGCGCGACGGCCGCGGCCTGGTGCTGACCGAGGCGGGGCAGGCCTTCGCCGCCGTGGTCGCCGACGCCTTCGACCGGCTGTCCCAGGGCATGGTCGCGATCTCGGCCGAATCCGGGCGCGGCCGGATGCGGCTGTCGGTCGAACCGGCCTTTGCCGGGCGCTGGCTGGTGCCGCGGCTGGGCGAGTTCCGGCAGCGCCACCCCGGCATCGACATCGAGCTCGACCCCACCAACCGGCTGGTGGATTTCCGGGCCGACCAGACCGACCTGGCGATCCGCTACGGCCGCGGCGTCTGGCCCGGCCTGGTGGCCGAGCGGCTGGTGCATGTCATGGACTATCCGGTCTGCGCTCCGGACCTGGCGGCATCCCTGGCCCGGCCGCAAGACCTGCGCGGCCAGACCCTGCTGCATGACGAAAGCGCGCAGACCTGGGCGCTGTGGCTGGACGCCGCCGGCATCGCCGGCATCGACGCCACAAGAGGGCCGCGCTTCCACGACGTGGCCCTGGCGCTCGACGCCGCCATGGCCGGGCAGGGCATCGCCATGGGCGACGACGTGCTGTGCGCCCGCGACATCGCCGCCGGCCGGCTGGTGCGGCTGTTCGACGTCACGGTGCCGCGCAGCTGGTACTGGCTGGTGATGGCGGAAGGCCGCCGCCTGTCGCCGGCCGCGGGCGCCTTCCGCTCCTGGCTGCTGTCCTGCTTCCCGCCGGTTGGCGATTAGGTCGTCTTGATCGGCGACGCGGCCGAGGCGACGGTGCCGGCCGGGGTGGCGCCCTGGGCCACCGGCGCCTGGCGCACCGTCTCGCGGTGCAGGATGTACAGACCGCTGGCGATGACGATGGCGCAGCCGACCAGCATCGTCGTGTCGGGCACGTCCTGCCACAGCAGGTAGCCGGACAGCACGCCCCAGATCATCTGGGTGTACTGGAACGGCGCCACCACCGCCGCCGGCGCCTGGCGGTAGGCGTTGGTGACGAACAGATAGGCGCTGCCGCCCAGCATGCCGCCGATCGCGATCGGCGGCAGGTCGTTCAGCGCCGGCATCACCCCGCCGAACACCAGGATCATCAGCCCGGTGGCGGCCGCCGTGGCCGCGCTGGCGTAGAAGCCGAAGGTGATGCGGTTCTCGGTGGCGATGAAGCGGCGCAGCAGCAGGAAGCCCAGCGCGTTGGCGACGGCGGAGAACAGGGCGCCCAGAATCGCCGGATTGGCCATGCCGGCGCCCGGGCGCAGCATCACCATCACCCCGATGAAGCCGACGCCGACCGCGCTCCAGCGCCGCCAGCCGACCGATTCGCCGAGGATCGGCACCGACAGGGCGGTGATCAGCAGCGGCGCGCAGAACAGGATGGCGTAGACATCGGCGATCGGCATCACCGAATAGGCGTGGAAGCAGGTGAAGGAGCCGATCAGCGCCAGCGCCGCGCGGACGCCGTGCAGCCAGGGCCGCCTGGTCTTCAGCTGGCCGAAGCCGCCGGTCAGCTGGGCATAGGCCAGCATCGGCACCAGCCCGAAGGCAGCGTTGAAGAAGATCACCTGATAGAGGGGATAGCCCGCGCTCAGCCACTTCACCGCCGTGTCCATGCAGGTGTAGAGGGCAAAGCCGAGGCAGGCAAAGCCGATGCCCGCCGAAACGGTGCTGCGGGAGGAGGCGAGGGCGACGGTCATGGGGGCGGCGGCCGGGTAGAGCGACCTCGAGGCCGCGATCCCCAGCCTACGTCGGGCGACTCGGCGACGCCATTGCAGGCCTCGCATCGCCAGCCGGCGATCCGCGCAGGTCTCGCCGCCCGAATTCCGCCGCGAAGGCTTGCGCCCGGTCCTACTGGGCCGGCGGCAGGCCCAGCGTGGCGCGCGGCACCAGCAGATAGGCCCGGCCCTCGGCGTTCATGGCGCTGGCCAGGGCGCCGGCGTCGTGGCCTTCGCCCCAGTACAGGTCGCCGCGGATCGGGCCGCGGATGGCGCCGCCGATGTCCTGCGCCAGCACCAGCCGGCGCAGCGTCCGGTTCGGCACCGTCGGGTCATCCTCGATGTCGAGCCAGACCGGGGTGCCGAGCGAGATGTAGTCGTTGTCCACCGCCAGGCTGCGCCCCGCCGTCAGCGGCACGTCATGGGCCCCGACCACGTCCGCCGCCGCCTTCTCGCGGAAATAGACGTAGCTCGGGTTCTGGTTCATCAGCCATTGGGCGCGGTCGGGATTGGCCAGCATCCAGTTGCGGATGTAGCCCATCGACATCTCGTCCAGCGTGGCGACGCCGGAATCGACCAGCACCCGGCCGACCGCCTTGTAGCGCTGGCCGTTCTGGCCGTCGAACTTCAGCCCGATGACGCTGCCGTCGGTCAGCCGCACCTTGCCCGACCCCTGGATCTCCAGGAAGAAGGCGTCGATCGGGTCGTCGACCCAGACGATCTCGTAGCCGCGGCCCTCCAGGGCGCCGCGGGCGATCTCGGCGCGGCTGTGGCGGCGGTCGCGGTCGCGCGACGGGGTGCGGTACAACGGCGTCTGGAACACGCCGCCGCGCACCCGGCTGCCGTTCAGCTCCGGCGCGAAATAGCCGGTGAAGCGGCCGTACTGGCCGCGGTCCAGGCCGGTCAGCGCGACCGGGGTGAACCAGCTTTCGAAGAAATGGCGGATCTGGGCGCGGTCGCGCCCGGTCTGGCGGTTGGCGGCGTCGCAGATCGGCCGCCAATCCTCGACCGGCCCCTCGATGCCGTTGTAGTTCAACCGCGTGCCCGCCGGCTTGCCGGCATAGACGCTGCAGGTGTTCCACACCGCGGGCATGGCCGCGGCCAGGTCGTCCTCGTCCCAGCCCGGCAGGTGCTGGAAGTCGGTGGCGACGCCGCCGGTGCCGCCGCCGGCCGGCGGCCTGGCGGGGCCGGCGCAGGCGGCCAGGATCAGCCCCAGGATCGCCAGCAGGATCCCGGTCTTCGCAGCGTGCCGCATCTAGACCTTGCCCCCGTCCGGATCCTGTTCGTCTTCGTTGCCGCCGCCTTCGATGCCCCCGCCTTCGATGCGGTGGCCGTCATGCGCCCGGGCGCCGCGGTCCTCGGCATCGGCGTCGCGCCGCTTCTCCGCGCCGGTCCGGCCGAAGCGGACGCGGTTCTCCTGCGCCTGCGCCTCCTTGCCGGCGCGGGCCTTGGCCTTGCGCGCCTGCCGCAGATTGATCACATCCCCCATCGGCAGCACGCCCCATTCCGATCATCCCCGGCCGACCATTCCCGGGCCCCGGCGGCACCCCTTGCGCCCACCGCGTCGCAATCGACACTATCGGAAACCGTGGCGTGGCATAAGATCGGCCTTCGCTGCCGATCGATTCATTGGTTTTGTATTGTGACTCCGACAGGTGATTTCCGATCATGGGCCGGAGTCGCACCACCAGACGACGCTTGGGCGCCGTGAAGAAATTCGCCTTCGGTCTCCTTCTTGTCCTCGTTCTGCTCGTCGCCGCGATCCTCGTGGTGCCCGGCCAGATCGACTGGACCCCCTATCGCGGGCGCATCGCCGATGAAATCGGCGCGCTGACCGGCCGTGCCGTCGTGATCGACGGGCCGGTCGCGTTCGAGATGCTGCCGATGCCGCGCCTGTCGGCCGGCGACATCCGCGTCGCCAGCATCCCCGGCGCCGAGGTGCCCGACCTCCTGACCGCGACCGGCGTCGACCTGCGGGTCGCGCTGTTCCCGCTGCTGCTCGGCCGGATCGAGGTCGAAGGCGTCACCTTCCAGAAGCCCAGCGTGGCGCTGGAGACGCTGCCGGACGGCCGCCATTCCTGGGACGGGCTGGGCGACGGCATCGGCCATCGCGTCGGCGCGGTCCGCGCCTCGATCATCCAGGGTTCGATCCTGTGGCTCGACCGCCGCAGCGGCCGCCAGATCGGCATCGACACGGCGGATGCGCGGCTGGTCGCCGCCGGGCCGGGCGCGCCGGTGTCGATCACCGGCACCGGCGTGCTGGCCGGCATCCCGATGACGCTCGACCTGGCGCTGCAGCCGCGCTCGCCGCTCGGCGCCCTGCCGGTGACGGCGACGGTCGGTCTCGATGCCACCGAGGCGCGGATCGGCGGGCTGCTGCGGCCCGAGGGCGGTCTGCAGGGCGACATCTCGGTGGTGGGCAAGGACCTCGACGCCAGTCTGGCGCGGCTCGGCGTCAAGCTGCCGGCCTCGTCGTCCCGGCCCGGCGTCTTCGCCCTGCGCGGCACGGTGCTGACCACCGCCGACCCGGCGGGCGCCGACCGCATCGAGCTGACCCAGCTGACCGCCGATCTCGGCGACATGCGCGCCGCCGGCGGCCTGACGGTGATCCTCGGCGCCGCGCCCCGGGTCGAGGCGACGCTCGGCTTCAACCGGCTGGCGCTGGCCGACTGGGTCGGCGACGCCGATCCGGCGACGCTGGGCACCCGCCTGCTCCAGGCGCTGTCGCGCAAGCTCTCGGTGCCGGTGACCGGCACGCTCGACCTGTCCGTCGCGGCCCTGGCGGTGCGCGACGGGCTGGTCCGCGACCTCCGGCTGCAGGCGACGCTGGATGCCGCGCGGCTCACCCTGACCCGCTTCGCCTTCGGCCTGCCGGGCGGCGGCTCGGCGGCGCTGTCCGGCGCCATCCGGCTCGACGGCGACCGGCCGGCGGCGGAGCAACTGATGGTCCAGGCCGCGGCCGACGACCTGCGCGGCGCGCTCGCCTGGGCCGGGATCGATCCCGGCCCCGTGCCGGCCACGGCGCTGCGCCGCGCCAGGGTCGCCGCCACCCTGTCCGGCGACGTCGCCAATTTGAGGGTCACCGGGCTGGACGCCGATCTCGACGGCAACCGCCTGACCGGCGCCCTGACCTATGTCGGCGGCGAGCGGCCGGGCGTCGGCGCCAGGCTGACGCTGAACCGCATCGACCTCGACGCCTATCGCCCGGCGGGGGCGCCGCGGCTGCTCGACCTGCTGCGCTCCGACGCGGCGCTACGCGACCGCATCCTGGGCGTGCTCGGCGGCATCGACGTCAATCTCGACACCACCGTCGACGCCGCCACGGTCGACGGCACCGGCTTCAATGCGCTGCGGCTGGAAGCCACTTTGGCCCAGGGGGCCCTGACCATCCACAGCGGCCGGGTCGGCGGCCCGGGCGGGACCAGCCTGACGCTCAACGGCGCCATCGGGACGCTGGCCACGCTCGGCGATGTCGACCTCCAGGCCCAGCTGCAGGCGGAAGACCCGGCGGCGGTGATCCGCGCCCTGCGCCTCGGCGGCCGGTTGCCGCCGCCTCCGGCAGGCCCACTCGCGGCCTCGCTGCGGCTGCGTGGCGATCCGGCCGCGCTGTCGGTCGACGGCACGGTCGAGGCCCTGGGCGGCACCGTGGCGCTGGGCGGCACCCTGTCCGACCTGGCGGCGGCGCCGCATGCCGCCCTGGGCGTGCGCGTCACCCATTCCGACCTGCCGGCACTGCTGCGGCGCTTCGGCGAGGGCGATGCGGTGGCGCCCGATCTCGGCGCGGTCGACCTCTACGCCGATGCCGACTGGGCCGGCGGTCGCCTGCTGCTCGACAACCTGCAGGGCACGCTGGGCCCGGTCTCGCTGGGCGGCAGGGCCGAGCTGACCATGGGCGCCGCCCGGCCCCGGCTGGCGGTGTCGCTGCGCACCACGGCGCTGCCGCTCGACCGGCTGTTCGGCGCCGCCGGATCGGCCGGCGACGTCGTCGGCCAATGGTCGGCGCGGACCTTCGACCTCAGCGGCCTCGCCCGGATCGACGGCACCCTGGATCTCGACGCGGCGGCGATCTCGCTCGGCGGCTGGACCCTGGACCAGCCCGCGCTGCACGCCGGGCTCGACCAGGGGGCGCTGACGTTGGACCGGCTGTCGGCCGGGGTCGCCGGCGGGCGGCTCGGCGGCACCGGCCGGGTCGATCTCGCCGGGACGCCGCGCTGGGCGGTGCACGCCGATGTGGTGGATGCCGATCTCGCCGCCGTGCTGAAGCAGTCGGCCGGCCCGGCCGGGATCACCGGCAAGCTCGATCTCGGCTTCGATGCGGCGGCCACAGGCAACAGCGTCGCCGGCATCGTCTACGGCCTGTCCGGCAAGGGGCTGATCGCGATCCGCGACGCCACCCTGACCGATCTCGACCTCGCCGCCGTGGACCGGCTGCTGGCCGATCCCGGACTGCCGGGGGCATTCCTCGACGGGCTCCGCGCCGCCCTGTCCGGCGGCAGCACCGCGATCCCGGCGACCAACGCCACCTTCACCATCGCCGACGGCATGGTGGCCGCGACCGATCTGCGCCTGGTCACCGACGCGGCGGTGGGGACGGGGGGCTTCACCCTCGACCTGCCGCGCTGGCGGCTCGACCTCGGGGTCGATTTCGGCTTCCACGCCCATCCGGACGTGCCGCCGGTGGGGCTGCGCTTCGACGGCACCCCCTCGGCCCCGGTGCGCCGGCTCGAGACCCGGACGCTGCAGGACTGGGTCGCAGCCAAGGCGGCGGCCAAAGCGGCCGAGGGCGTCAACCCGCCGGAGCCGCCGCCGCCCTGATCAGCCGGCGAAATGCGCCGCCGGCAGGCCGTGCCCGGCGTCGGCGATCTCGAACAGGCCGCCCGCCTGCGGATGCTGGCGCAGCGCCGCCTCGGACATCCCGGACCGGGCGGTGGTGACGTACAGCGTGGTCAGCCCCGGTCCGCCGAAGGTGCAGCTGGTGACATGCGGCGCCGGGATGGCGATGGCGCGGTCCAGCGCGCCGTCCGGCCGGAAGCGGCTGACCCGCGCGCCGCCCCAATGCGCCACCCACAGATGGCCGTCGCGGTCGACCGTCATGCCGTCGGGCACGCCATCGCTGCCGTCGTCGGGGAACAGGATGAAGGGCCGGCGGTTGGCGATGGCGCCGCTGGCGAGGTCGAGGTCGTAGGCATAGACCACCCGGCGCTCCGAATCCGTATGGTACAGGATGCGGCCGTCGGGCGAGAAGGCGGGGCCGTTGGTGACGATGTAGCCGTCATCCATGCGGTGCCAGCGATGGTCCGGGTCCAGGCGGTACAGGGCGCCGGTCGATTCGACGCAGTCGAAATCCATGGTCCCGGCCCACAGCCGGCCGGCGGGATCGACCTTGCCGTCGTTGAAGCGGTTGCCGGGCCGGTCCGGCTCCGGGTCGCCGATCGGCGTGACGCTGCCGGCGTCGAGGTCGATGAGGTGAAAGCCGGAGCGCATCCCGGCCACCAGCCCGCCGCGGCGGCGCGGGGCGATGCAGCCGATCGGCTCCGGCATCGGCCACACCGTCCGGGTTCCGGTCGCCGGGTCCCAGCGGAAGATGCAGGGCGCCAGGATGTCGAGCCAATACAGCGCCTGCTCCTCGGCCGACCACAGCGCCCCTTCGCCCAGTGTCGCCCCGGCCTCCCAGATGCACACCGCGTCCTGCGTCATCGCCCATCCCCCTCGCGTCGGGCCCGCCCGATCGCGCGGCCCGGTGTCATCCCTGGTCGGGACCGTGGTCAGAAATGCCCCGGCGTCCAGTCCGGCGCATCGGCGCCGGCCGCTTTGCGCAGCGCCTCCAGCAGCGCCGCCGAGGGCCGGCGCGTGACCGGCAGCTTCTGGCTGCGCTGGAAGCCGCCGATGGCGTCGCCGGTCTTGCGGCCCATCCTGCCGTCGGCCGCCCCCGGGTCGTAGTTCATCATTCCCAGCAGCTGCTGGATCTCCTTGAGCTGGCTGTCGGTCGCCGGCTGGTCCGGCGCGGCGGGGGCCGCAGGCGCGGCGGGCTGGGCCGGCACTGCCGCCACCCGCCGGGGCGGGGCGCCGGGCGCGGTCGCCGTGCTCTCGGGCACCGGGGTCTCCGGCTCCGCCGCGGGTTCCGCGGCAGGCCGGGGGGCCGCCGCTTTTCGGGCCGGGGCCACGGACGCAGCCGCCGTGCTGTCGGGCCGCACCGGTTCTGCTGCCGGCGCAGCCGCGGCTGCCGCAACGGCGGGCGGCGCTGGCGGCTTGGCGCGGGGCGCTGGCGCGGCGGGCGGCGGTGCCG